>NZ_CP060388.1:906562-1208750 GCF_014280435.1 Sphingobium sp. KCTC 72723
CGTGCCGGAGGAGATCATGGTCGCGATCTTCGGCCATGAAACCAATTATGGCAGCTATACCGGCGATTTCGACCTGATCCGTTCGCTCGCCACATTGGCGCATGAAGGACGCAGGCGCACTTTGTTTGAGCCGGAATTGCTGGCCACGCTTAAAATGCTGGACAGCGGCGTGCCACGCAGCCGCCTCGTTGGCAGTTGGGCCGGGGCCACTGGCTATCCCCAATTCCTGCCCAGCGTCTATCTGCGCATTGCCAAGGATGGCGATGGTGATGGCCGCGCCGACATCTGGACCAGCCAGGCCGATGCGCTGGCATCCATCGCCAATTATTTCGTGCAGGCCGGGTGGCGACGCGGCCAGCCCTGGGGCGTGGCGGTAAGCGTCCCCGCCGGCCTTGATCGTGCCAGCATCGCGGCGCGCACTACGCCCGCCCGCTGCCCGCGCGTGTTCAACCGGCACAGCCGCTGGCTGTCGATGGCGGAGTGGCGCAATCTGGGCCTGTTCCCAACTGGTGGCAGCTGGCCGGGCGACAGCGTCATGGCGACATTGCTGGAACCGGACGGGCCGGGCAAGACGGCCTATCTGCTGACCAGCAATTATCGGGCGATTCTGGATTATAACTGTTCCAATTTCTATGCTTTATCAGTGGGGTTGCTGGCCGATGCGGTCAAACAATAGGGGGATGCTGCCGGTTCTGGCCGGGGCAATGACTTTGCTCGTTTCGTGCAGCGGCGGTGAACAGCCAGGTGTACCACCGGCACCAGCGCCCATATCGCGGCCCGTGGCGCAGCGTGGCATGGTTGCCGACGATCCGGTAAAGATCGGCGCAGCTTATAAAGTCGGCGGCACGACCTATACGCCCGAAGACGCGCCCAATTACGACGTTGTCGGCTATGCGGGTTGGTATGGGGAGGAACTGGCGGGCGGGGACACGGCCAATGGCGAGGCGTTCGTTCCGTCTGCCATCACTGCCGCGCACCGCACGCTGCCGCTACCCAGCTATGTCGAGGTGACGGCGCTCGACACCGGGCGAACCATCGTGGTGCGTGTCAACGACCGGGGACCGTTCGCCAACAGCCGTATCATCGACCTGTCGCGTGGAGCGGCGGAACAGTTGGGGCTGATTGGCGCAGGCGCAGCCCCGGTGCGGGTCCGGCGGGTCAGTCCGCCCGATCAGGAACGTGTGGCGCTGCGCAGCCATGGGCGGGTTGCCGAACGGCTGGAAACGCCGCCTGCGCTGTTGAAAGCGTTGCGCGAAAAATTGCCCAGGAAGCCTGCGTTTACAGCCGCCGCCCCTGCGCCTGCTACCAAGGCCGTGCCAAAGCCGATGCTACGCGAAACATCGCCTCCGCTCGCTGGTTCGGCGCCTGTGCCGATGGCAAAATCCTATGTCGTGCAGGTCGCGGCTTTCTCCTCCCGCGCGCGTGCGCAAACGCTGGCGACGCGGATCGGCGCGCAGGCGGTCGAGGGTGCCGGGCTGTGGCGCGTGCGCTTTGGTCCCTATCCTACGCAGGATGCCGCGCAGGCAGGCGTGCGTGCTGCGGCATCCGGGGGCTTTGAGAATGCGCGGATCATGGCTAATGACGCGCCATAGGCACGTCGCGGAATCCGCTGATTCCCTCCCGCCGACTTTATCCAGCAAGGCAGTTTCCATGAAAAAGTCCGTCGCCCTTCTTCTTTTCACCGCTCTGCTGACGCAACCGCTGGTCGCTGCCGCGCCGCCTTATACCAGCGAAGCGCCGATCGCTTATCTCAAGGATCTCTCGTCCGGCGCTGTGCTGTACAGCAAGGGCGGACAGACCCGGATGCCACCGGCTTCGATGGCGAAGATGATGACGGCGCATGTCGCTTTCCGCCTGATCCAGAAGGGCGAATTGAAACTGAACACCATGTTCACCGTGCGCCCCGAAACTTGGAAACAATGGCACGGGCCGCAGGCGGGATCGACCATGTTCCTGTCGGCGGGCGAACAGGTGTCGGTCGAAAATCTGCTGCACGGCATTGTCACTCTGTCCGGCAATGACGCCTGCGTCGTTCTGGCCGAAGGGATTGCCGGAACCGAGCAGGCATTCGTCGCCGCGATGAATGAGGAAGCCAAGCGGCTTGGCCTGAAGAACAGCCATTTCGGCACCAGCAACGGCTGGCCCGACGAAGGCGTGACCTATGTGACCGCTGAAGATCTGGCTCATCTGGCGCAGGCGACGGTCGAGGAGACACCGGACCTCTACAAGCGTTTCTACGCCACCCGCTCCTTCACCTGGGGCAAGACGATGGGCGGCGCGGATATTCAGCAGGGCAACCGCAATCCGATATTGGGCAAGATCGCCGGGGCCGACGGCCTCAAGACCGGGCATACCGAGGAAGCCGGGTTCGGCTTTACCGGCTCGGCGGAACAGGACGGCCGCCGTCTGGTCATGGTCGTTGCAGGCCTGACCAGCTTCAACAGCCGCATCAGCGAATCCGTGCGTTTCATGGACTGGGGCTTCAAGGCGTGGAAAGCGCAGCCTTTGTTCAAAAAGGGTGCCGTCGTCGACACCGCGCCCGTGCAATTGGGCAGCGCTACGAGCGTATCGCTGGTCGCGCCGCAAAATCTGGCGGTCACCTTGCCCCGGACGGCATCGGCCAATGTGCAGGTGAAGGTGGTTTATACCGGCCCGATCAAGGCACCCATCGCCAAGGGGCAGAAGATCGCCGATCTGATCGTGTCCACGCCGGACACCCCGCCGCAGGTGATGGCCCTGGTCGCGGGTGAGGATGTTGCCGAAGCAGGGCTATTTGGTCGGCTTTGGAATGGCCTGAAATCGCTGTTCGGGTGACGTCTTTGCCGGACTTTGTTGGGCGGTTCATTACGCTGGAAGGCGGGGAGGGCGCAGGAAAATCCACGCAGCTTCGCGCGCTCGCGACCGTTCTGCGCGCGCACGGGATCGAAGTGGTGGAAACGCGCGAGCCGGGCGGGAGCGAAGGGGCGGAAGCTATCCGTGCGCTGCTGCTGACGGGTGGGCAGGATCGCTGGAGTCCCCGCGCCGAAGCGCTGCTGTTCGCGGCGGCGCGCGCGGATCATGTCGAAAAGACTATCCGCCCTGCTCTGGCGCGCGGCGCGTGGGTGCTGTCCGATCGTTTTCTGGACTCCAGTCGTGCCTATCAGGGGCAGGGCGCGCTGACCGATGCCGACATCGTGATGCTGCACCGCATCGGCAGCAACGGCTTCCTGCCCGACCGGACCCTGTTCCTGACGCTGCCCGAAACCGAAGCGGAAAATCGCACGCGCGCGCGGGATGGCGATGCGACCGACCGGATCGGCGGACGCGACCGCGACTTTCATCGCACGGTGGCCGACGCCTTTGCACGATTTGCAGCGCAGGAGCCTGAACGGGTGCGCGCCATCGATGCGTCCGGCGCGGCGGCTGACATCACTGACCGGCTGATGGCTGCGCTGGCCGACCTGCTGCCATGACCATGCCGATCGGCCATGATGTTCAGGCCCGTATGTTGGTTGCCGCCGCAGCGAGCGGGCGGATGCACCATGGCTGGATATTGGCCGGTCCCAAAGGCATTGGCAAAGGCGGATTTGCCCGTGCGCTGGCGCTGCGCCTGCTGGCCGATGCCGCAGGACCGCCTGTGGACGATGACGGCCTGGCCGTGCCGGAAAACCACCCGGTTCGCCGCCTGATCGAGGCATCGGCCCATCCCGATTATGCGCAACTTGCGCCGTTGGAAAAGGATGGCGTCACTGCCCGCAACATCAGCGTCGATCAGGTGCGCGGGCTTGGTCGGCTGCTGCATTCGGCCCCTTCGCTCTCATCTCGCCGGATCGTGGTGATAGACGCCGCCGACGATCTGGAACGGGGCGCGGCCAACGCGCTGCTCAAGACGCTGGAGGAACCGCCGACGGACATGGTCTTCCTGCTGGTCAGCCATGCGCCCGGCCGATTGCTTCCCACCATCCGCTCCCGTTGCCGCACCCTACGCTTCGATCCGCTGGAGGATGCGGCCATGCGTCAGGTTTTGCGTGCCACCGATGAAACATTGTCGCCCGCTGAAATCGACGCACTGGTCCGGGCGGGGGAGGGTTCTCCGGGCCGGGCCTTGCGCTATGCCGGGCTGAACCTGGTCGAACTGGAAAGCGCGCTCGTTTCGATCTCCATCGACGGGGATCCGGGCAATCGCCAGCGGCTGGCACTGGCCAAATCCCTGGCGCTCAAATCGGCACGCCCCCGTTATGAGGCGTTTCTGGAACGCGCGCCCGCCTTCATCGCCAACGCCGCACGCACGCGCAGCGGCGCAGCATTGGGTGGCGCACTCGACCATTGGGAAGCGGCGCGGCATCTGGCGGGTGGGGCCATCATTCTGTCACTTGATCCAGCGTCGGTCGTGTTCGAACTTGGGGGGCATGTGGCCGCACTGGCCCGGTCGTGAAATTGTAGCGCTGGGATGTTCCCTATGGCTGGAAATCGCTCTAGGGAAGGGCGCATGTCCAAGCCCTACACCATCACCACCGCCATCTCCTACCCCAACGGTCGTCCCCATATCGGCCATGCTTATGAAGTGATCGCGACCGATGCGATTGCCCGGTTCCATCGGATGCTGGGCCGCGACGTGTTTTTTCAGACCGGCACTGACGAACATGGGTTGAAGATGGTGCAGGCCGCGCGCGGTCGCGACATGGAACCGCGCGCGCTGGCCGACGAAATGTCGGGCTATTTCCGGTCGATGAACGAAACGCTGAATATCAGCCATGACCGCTTCATCCGCACCAGCGAAACCGCGCATCACAGCGCCAGCCAGGCGATCTGGCAGGCGATGGAGGCGAATGGCGACCTTTATCTGGATCGCTACGAAGGCTGGTATTCGGTCCGCGACGAAGCCTTTTACGATGAAAAGGAACTGGTCGGCGGGGAAGGCGGGGAAAAACTCTCGCCGCAGGGAACGCCAGTGGAATGGACGGTCGAGGAAAGCTGGTTCTTCCGCCTGTCCGCCTATCAGGACCGTCTGCTGGCACTCTACGAAAGCCAGCCCGATTTCATTCGCCCCGACAGCCGCCGCAACGAAATCATGCGTTTTGTCGAAGGCGGCCTGTCGGACCTCAGCATTTCACGCACCAGCTTCGACTGGGGGGTCAAGGTGCCGGGGTCGGACGGCCATGTCATGTATGTCTGGGTCGATGCGCTGACCAATTATCTGACCGGCTGCGGCTATCCCGACGATGCGGACCGGATGGCGCGATATTGGGCGGAAGGCGGCGACATCACGCATATAATCGGCAAAGACATTGTGCGTTTTCATACCGTTTACTGGCCCGCTTTCCTGATGAGCGCGAAGCTGCCCTTGCCCAAACAGATATTCGGCCACGGTTTCCTGCTCAACCGGGGCGAAAAAATGTCCAAGTCGGTTGGCAATGTCGCCGACCCGATCGCACTGGCGGAACGATTCGGCGTCGATCAATTGCGCTATTTCCTGCTGTCCGAAGTCATGTTCGGCAATGACGGCAGCTATAGCGCCGAAGCGATCGTGGCGCGGGCGAACAGCGACCTTGCCAACAGTTTCGGCAATCTGGCGCAGCGGACATTGAGCTTCATTGCGAAAAATCTGGAAGGCCGCTTGCCGCAACCCGCGCCGCAGGACGTCGATAGCGACCTGCTGGCCACCATCGCCGAAGCCGCCGCCACATTCCAGACCGCCATGGCCGACCTCGCCCCCTCTGTCGCGATCGAGGCATGGATGCGCGCCGTCTTCGCCTGCAACGCCTATATCGACGTGCAGGCGCCCTGGGCGCTGCGCAAAACTGATCCCGCGCGGATGGAAGCGGTGCTGGCAACCCTGTATGAAGCGATCGCCAGCCTTGCCATCATGATCCAGCCCGTCATTCCGGGCAGCGCCACCGCCTTGCTCGACCATATGGGCGTGGCGGCGGAAGGCCGCACCTACACGCTCATCGGCTCCGGCTGGTACGCCGCCCTGCGCGCCACCGGCTTCACGCTGAGCGCGCCCAAGCCGCTATTCCCCCGCCTCGAACTCACCGAAGCGGACGGATAATCGCCATGCTGATCGACAGCCATTGCCACCTCAATTACAAGGGGTTGATAGAGGATCAGGCCAATGTGCTGGACCGCGCCCGTGCGTCCGGCGTCGGCCTGATGCTCAACATCGCCACCCGCGAAAGCGAGTGGGACGATGTGCTGGCCACCGCCATCCGCGAACCGGATGTCTGGGCGACGGTTGGCATCCACCCGCATGAAGCCGACGAACATCCCCATATCGACACGGCCAAGCTGGTCGATCGCGCCGCCCATCCGCGTGTCGTGGGCATCGGCGAAACTGGCCTCGACTATTATTACGACCATAGCGACCGTGAGCGGCAGCAGGGCAGCTTTCGCTCCCACATCGTTGCGTCGCGGGAAACCGGCCTGCCGCTGATCGTCCACACCCGCGATGCGGAAGAGGATACGCTGGCGATCATGCGGGACGAGATGGGGAAGGGCGCTTATACCGGCGTCATCCACTGCTTCACCGCCAGCGGCGCCTTTGCCGACGCGGCGATGGACCTTGGCTTCTACATCAGTATATCGGGCATCGTGACGTTCAAGAGCGCGAAGGATTTGCAGGAAACGGCGGCGCGACTGCCGCTCGACCGTCTGCTGGTCGAAACGGACTCGCCCTTCCTCGCGCCGGTGCCGCACCGTGGCCGCCCGTGCGAACCGGCCTTCGTCGCGGACACCGCGCGGTTTCTGGCGAACCTGCGCGGCGAGAGGCTGGAGGATTTGGCGGCGGCCACGTCTGCCAATTTCCGCGCGCTGTTCACTAAGGCCGCATGAGCCTGATCCTCACCATATTGGGATGCGGCACATCGTCGGGCGTGCCACGGATCGGCAATGACTGGGGCGCGTGCGACCCGGCCGAACCGAAGAACCGGCGCACCCGCGTATCCATATTGGTACAAAGCCCGACCACCTGCATATTGGTGGACACATCTCCCGACATGCGCGCGCAGTTGCTGGCGGCGGACGTCATCGACATCGACGCGATCCTGTGGACGCACGACCATGCCGATCACAGCCATGGCATCGACGATGTGCGCCAGATATTCCACCACCGCCGCACGCCCGTGCCGGGCTATGGCCGGGCGCAGACGATGCGGCTGCTGGGCGAACGCTTCGCCTATGTGTTCCACGGGCGCAACGGCTATCCGCCGACTGTCGATGCGCATATCCTGCCCGATGGGCTGCGCATCGGTGACATCGACATTGCCTGCGTCGATCAGCCCCATGGCGACATCTGGTCGACGGGTTTCCGCTTCAGCCATGGTGACCGTTCGGTCGGCTATGCCACCGATTTTCACGACCTGACGCCTGACATGCTGGCGCTGTATGACGGGCTGGACGTGTGGGTGGTGGATGCCCTGCGCGAAAAGCCGCATCCCACTCACCCGCATCTGGCGTTGACGCTCGACGGCATCGTCGCGACCCGCCCCGACCGCGCCATCCTGATCCACATGGACCAGAGTATGGATTATGCCACGCTGCGCGATACTTTGCCCGATGGGGTGGAGCCGGGCTATGACGGCATGACGGTGCAACTGGCAACAGTGGAGCAGGGGGCGGTATGAATGGCGGCGATCAGGCGGCATCGACCATCTGGTATGTGCTGGCGATCATATTTGTGGCGTCCTCGCTCATCGGACGGCGGATGGCCTGGGGCGGATTATGGCGCATGGCCTTGTTGTGGGTCGCGATCTTCGCCGCGCTGCTGGGTCTGTTCAAACTGGCGCAGGATCAGGGATTTCTGACTGGCCGCTGGGCGCAGCGACCCGTGGAGCAGGGGGACGCGCCGCCGCTCCCTCCCGCCCGTGCCGAGGGGCAGGCGTTGCGCATCCCGGTTGCGCCGGACGGGCATTATTGGGTCGAAGGAACGATCAACGGCACCAGCGCCCGCTTCCTGATCGATAGCGGCGCGACCGTCACGGCATTGTCGGACCAGACGGCGCGGGCGGCGGGCCTCAACTATGACGTTGGCGCGCCCGGTATCGTCATGACGACCGCCAATGGCAAAATAGAGGCACGGCGCTCCAGTATCGCCAGCCTGGCCATCGGGCCGATCAACGCCAGCGACCTGCCCGTCGTCGTGTCGCCGGCCTTTGGAGAGGTGAATGTGATTGGCATGAACATGTTATCGCGCCTGAAAAGCTGGGGCGTGCAGGGTGGCGAAATGATATTGACGCCATGACCGCACACATCGCTCCACCGACCCAGCGCGATCGGTTGAAAGCCATTATCGGCGGGTCCACCGGCAATCTGGTCGAATGGTATGACTGGTATGCCTATGCCGCCTTCACTCTCTATTTCGCGCCGCATTTCTTCCCCAGTCAGGATCGCACGGCCCAATTGCTGAACGCGGCGGGCATTTTTGCGGTCGGATTTCTGATGCGGCCGATAGGTGCCTGGTTGATGGGCGTCTATGCCGACCGGAACGGACGCAAGAGCGGGCTGACGCTGTCGGTGGCGCTGATGTGCGCCGGGTCGCTGCTGATTGCGGTGACGCCGGGATATGAAACGATCGGCGTCGCCGCACCGCTGCTGCTGGTGCTGGCGCGCTTGATGCAGGGGCTGTCGATCGGCGGCGAATATGGCGCAAGCGCCACCTATCTGTCGGAAATGGCGGGCAAGAGCCGCCGGGGTTTCTTCTCCAGTTTTCAATATGTCACGCTGATCGCCGGGCAATTGGTGGCCATCTGCGTGCTGTTGACGTTGCAGGCGGTGCTGAGCGAGGCGCAACTGGATGCCTGGGGGTGGCGGATACCCTTCTTCATCGGCGGGGCGCTGGCGGTGGTAGTATTCTGGTTGCGGCGCGGACTGGCGGAAACGCAGAGCTTTGCGGTGGCGAAAGCGGCCGGTGCGCCCAAGTCCGGCTTTGTCGAACTGATCACGAGGCATCCGCGTGAAACGGTAACAGTCATGCTGCTGACCGCTGGCGGCACGATCGCCTTCTATGCTTATTCGATCTACATGCAGAAATTCCTGGTCAACACATCGGGCCTCAGCCGGCAAACTGCGTCGCAAATCAATGCAGTGACGCTGTTCCTGTTCATGCTGTTGCAACCGGTAGCGGGCGCCTTGTCGGACCGGATCGGGCGCAAGCCGCTGATGATCGGCTTCGGCGTGATGGGCGTGCTTTGCACCTATCCGATTTTCGCCACGCTGGCCGTGACGAAAGACCCGCTGGTCGCCGGGCTGCTGGTGATGGTCGGTCTGGTCATCGTGACGGGCTATACGTCGATCAATGCCGTGGTGAAGGCCGAACTGTTTCCCGCGCATATCCGGGCGCTGGGTGTCGCGTTGCCTTATGCGCTCGCCAATACGCTGTTTGGCGGAACGGCGGAATTTGTGGCGCTGTGGTTCAAGCAGGCGGGCATGGAGCAGGTATTCTATATTTATGTCACGGTGATGATCGCCATATCGCTGACCGTCTATGTACGGATGCGCGATACCGCAAAGCACAGCATGATCGAGGAAGATTGAGCGTGCGATAGGCTTTTATTTAACATAATATATATTATCGAACAAAATGAATGTAGCAGCAACGTTCAAATGTCACAGTTGCGCAAAGTAGAGATGTCTCACTTGGGCTACCGTGCCCTCCGGCTGTTCGGAGGTATTGAGCATGGCGGTGTTGCGTATGAGTACCGAGGAGCTTTCGCGGGTCGAGACGCTGATGCATGTGGTTTCAGGTCGCATGACCGTCACCCAGGCCGCAAGGCTGATGAGCGTCAGCCGCCGCCACGCCCATCGACTGCTGACCCGTTACCTTGACGATGGATCATCCGGGCTTTTGTCGCGCCGCCGTGGTCGACCAAGTAACCGGCGCTTGGATGATGCCATCAGAGATCAGATTGTCGCACTGGTTCGGACCCATTATCATGATTTTGGGCCTACATTGGCTGCGGAGTATTTGGCCGAACGGCATGATCTCCGGATCTCGCGTGAGAAGCTGCGGCAGATGATGATCGAGGCCGGGATTTGGAAGGATCGTCAGGCTCGCCGTCCTCGCCCCTATCAGCCGCGCTACCGCCGGGATTGTCGGGGCGAACTGATCCAGATCGACGGCTCAAAACATTGGTGGTTCGAAGACCGCGGCCCGCAATGCACATTGCTGGTCTATATCGACGACGCGACCAGCGAACTGATGCACCTCAGGATGGTCGAGAGCGAGAGCACCTTCGCTTACATGGAGGCGACCCGCGCGTATATCGAACGGCACGGCAAGCCGGTGGCCTTTTATTCCGACAAGCACAGTGTTTTCCGGAACGCGCGGGCCAGCGCCGCGCGTGGCGACGGGATGACGCATTTTGGCCGTGCGCTGGATGCTCTGAACATCGAGATCATCTGCGCCAACTCGCCACAGGCCAAGGGCCGCGTCGAGCGGGCCAACGCCACCTTGCAGGATCGCCTGGTGAAAGCGATGCGACTGGAGGGTATCTCGTCGATCGCGGACGCAAACGCTTTCCTCGACAGTTATATGGGCAGGCACAACGAGCGGTTTGCCCGCCCTGCCTTCGATGTCCGCGATCTGCACCGCCCGCTTGCCCCGCATGACGATCTGCGCTCGATCATGGTCTGGCGGGAGCAGCGAACGGTGACGGCAGCGCTGACGCTGCACTACAACAAGGCGATGTTCATCCTGGAGCCGAACGATGTCAGCGAAAAGCTGGCGCGCAAGCGGGTGACGGTCTGCGAATATCCCGACGGTCGACTGGAGATCGAGCATGAGGGCCATGTCCTGCCCTATCGTCAGTTCGACAAGATGCGGCAGGTGAACCAGCCTGCCATTGTCGAGAACAAGCATCTGGACGCAGCGTTGCTGCTGGCCCGGCAGATGCAGGCGATTATGCCGCATCACCGTAAGCGCAACAACGACGCCCCTGCCCGCCGTGACCAACCCATGCATCTGTTCCCCGAGCCAGACCCGCCACCAAAGATCGACCGCCGCAAACTGGGTGGGTCAAAGCTCAAGCGCGGCCCAAGGCTGAGCGATGCAGAGTTGCGCGAACGCCGCACGCTCGGCTTCGTGTAGAGGACATGACCGGGCCCACTGCAGGGCAGCGGGTCCATGGGTCCGCTACCCCAAGGTCAGCGCATCAGCAGGGTCTGCGCTGCGCTGTATCGATGGCTCCACGCAGCCCCTGCTGTTCCCCAACCTGTGACATTTCTATATGGCACAGATTGTGACTTCTCTATTTAGCAGGAACAATGAATGTAAGCGCAAAGTAGAAATGTCCCATCCCGCAAAATAGAGATGTCCCATTGCAATGGGTGGTCGCGGTCCGTGGTGGCATGGTCATCCTCTGCTGTGGAGGATGCGCTTATGACGGTGGTGGCCATGAACCGTGGCGAGCTTTCGCGGTATGATACGCTGCTTCGGGTGACGCGCCGCGAACTGCGGGTCGAAGATGCGGCGACGCTTCTGGGATTGACGCGTCGTCAGGTCGGCCGATTGCTCCTTCGTTTGCGGGCCGAGGGCCCCGAAGGTCTTGTTTCCCGGCGGCGTGGTCGCCCCAGCAACCGGCGTCACAGCGACGCCTTTCGTCAGCGGGTCATTGCCTTGGTGCGTGAGCACTACGCCGATTTCGGACCGACCCTGGCGACCGAGTATCTGGCCGAGCGGCACCAGATCACCATTTCGCACGAGACGCTGCGCAAACTGATGATTGAAGCTGGTCTGTGGAAGGATCGCGATGCTCGTCGCCCGCGACCCTATCAGCCCCGCTACCGCCGCGATTGTCGCGGCGAGCTGATCCAGGTCGATGGCTCGAAGCACTGGTGGTTCGAGAATCGCGGACCGCAGTGCACGCTGCTGGTTTTCATCGACGATGCGACCAGCGAGCTGATGCACCTCAGGATGGTCGAGAGCGAGAACACGTTCGCCTACATGGATGCAATGACCGCTTATATCGAGGCACACGGCAAGCCGGTGGCGATCTACTCGGACAAGCACGGCGTGTTTCGGAACAACACAGCCTCGGCCAAGGGCGATGGCATGACGCACTTCGGCCGGGCGCTGGAAGCGCTCAACATTGAGATCATTTGCGCCAACTCGCCGCAGGCCAAGGGCCGGGTCGAGCGCGCCAACGGGACGTTGCAAGACCGCCTGGTCAAGGCGATGCGGCTCGATGGCATATCGACGATTGCCGAGGCCAACGCCTTCCTGCCGGGCTATATGGCGCGCCACAACCAGCGGTTCGCCAAGGCGCCGTTCGATCCGCGCGATGTGCATCGCCCCCTTGCCCCGCATGACGATCTCAAGGCCGAGATGGTCTGGCGCGAGCAGCGTACGGTGACGCAGGCGCTGACGCTGCATTACAACAAGGCGCTGATCATCCTCGAACCTACGCAGGTCAGCCGACCGCTGGCGGGCAAGCGGGTCGATGTCTGCGAGTATCCTGACGGCCGGCTCGAGATACGTCACGAGGAACACGTCCTGCCCTACCGGGTGTTCGACAAGATCCGGCAGGTAAATCAGGCGGCGATAGTTGAGAACAAGCATCTCGATGCGGCGCTGGCGATGGCCAAGGCGATGCAAGAGATGTTGCCGCCGAGGAAGCGCAACAACAACGAGCCGTGCCGAAGATCCCAGGGCGCACACATGTTCCCGCCCCCGCAGCCGCAGGAAGGCGCACCGGTCAAGCGCAAGCGGGGCCGTCCCCCCCTTCCCCGGCTCAGCCCGATCGAAGCTGCGCAGCGTTTGCTCGAGCCCGTGTGACGGAGCCCACTGCAGAGCAGCGGGTCCGGGGCTCTGCCATCGCCAGATCAGCGCACCAGCAGGGGCTACGCTGCACAAGCTGGAAGGGTTCCGCGCAGCCCCTGCTGCATCAGGCAGTGACATTTCTATCTGGCGGAAATAGGGACTTTTCTAATTAGCAGGAACAATGAAGGATGATCTGGCCATCAATAGGGTCAGCCTCTATCCCCCGTTTAACAGCCACTTCATCGACCAAGGTGCCTATGTCCCAAGCCAGTCCAGCCGACATCATGCCGCTTGCCACCGTGATGGCGCAGTTGCGCGATCCTCTTACGGGCTGCCCGTGGGACATCGAGCAGGATTTCGCCAGCATCGCGCCCTACACGATCGAGGAAGCCTATGAGGTGGCCGACGCGATCGAGCGCAACGACATGGCGGCCCTGCGCGACGAATTGGGCGACCTGCTGCTTCAGGTCGCATTCCACAGCCGGATTGCCGAACAGGCCGGGCATTTCGGTTTGCAGGACGTGATCGACGCCATCACGCAGAAAATGATCCGTCGCCATCCGCATGTCTTTGGAAAAGGCGCACGGCGTGAAGATGGCCATGCCCAATGGGAAACGATCAAGGCCGCCGAGCGCGCCGAAAAGGAGCCGGATCCCAGCGCCCTTGCCGGCGTAGCGATCACCCTGCCCGCGTTGCTGCGGGCCGAGAAGTTGCAGAATCGCGCAGCAAGGACCGGCTTCGACTGGCCCGATATGGTCGGCGTGACGGCCAAGATCATCGAGGAACTGGACGAGGTGGAGCGCGCCGCGACCCAGGCAGAGCGCGAGGAGGAAGTGGGCGACCTGCTGTTCGCCGTGGTCAACCTCGCACGGCATCTGAACGTCGACCCGGAAGCGGCTTTGCGTGCGGGCAACAGCAAGTTCGACCGGCGGTTCCGCGCAATGGAGCATATCGCCGGAAACGGCTTTGCCGCCCTTCCGCTCGATGACAAGGAAGCACTGTGGCAGCGGGCCAAGGACATGGAAAAGAAGGCGTGATTCGCCCGGTCGCTCCGGCCGACCATGATGCCATATGGGCAATATTGGAGCCAGTGATCCGTGCAGGCGAAACGCTTGCCACGCCGCGCGACATGGCGCGGGAGGCGGCCCTCGCCCTCTGGTTGTCGCCAGACCGGACGGTGCGCGTGCTGGAAGCGGACGGCGCGGTCATGGGAATATTCTATGTCCGCGCGAACCAGATCGGCGGCGGGGCGCATGTCGCCAATGCCGGCTATGTTGTGGCGGACGACGCCACCGGGCGCGGATTCGCCCGGCGCATGTGCGCAGCCTCGATGGATCTGGCGCGAGAATTGGGCTTTCGCGCGATGCAGTTCAACTTTGTGATATCGACCAACGAACGAGCCGTCGCCTTATGGCAGGCCATGGGTTTTGCCGTGGTCGGGCGATTGCCCGGTGCGTTCGCCCACCCTTCTGGTGAAGTTGTCGACGCGCTGGTGATGTTTCGGAATTTGTAGGCCAAAGGCTTCATCCATTTCCAGACATGATCCAGACAAGGTTCGGACTTGAAACCTATATTTGACAAGTGCCTGCAAACGTCATAATTTTCTTCCACTGTCACGGAGGAACATGCGATGCGTTTGACTATCCTTCTCCCGCTCATTTTCGCCGTTGCGATGCCTGCCCAAGCCCAACAGAATGGGACAGGCATTTCAGGAATCCATTTCGGCACAGGCAATGTGTCTACCATCGGTCCCGTGACTGGCTTTGGTCCTGACAATTTCGGCGCTGGTGGTGGAGACGCATATCAAGCCATGCGTCAGGCACAGCGGCTGATTGCGTCGGGCGATTATGTCCAGGCGGACAGTGTGTTGGCGACCCTGATCGGCAGGACGGAAAATCGACAGGCCCGTTTTCTGAAAGGGGTCACGAAATTGGGATTGGGCGACCAAGCTTCGGCCCGCCGCTATTTCGAACAAAGCATGTATCGGGGGCGCAATGGTAATCCCGGTGCGATGTCGGGGCTGGCTATCGCGGAAATCCGGCTGGGTAATGTCAGCGCCGCCCGCAATATACTGGGGAAATTGCGCTATCAGCAGGAAAAGTGCGGGCATGGTTGCGACCGTGCCAATGCGCTGGAACAGGCTGTCGGCGTAGTTGAAAAAGCGCTGGCGTAACGCCCAGCAGCGCTATCCCTTCGCGCGCTTGCCAAAGCGCGCAAAGGCGGCGTCGGACAGACGCACTTCGATCCGGGTTTCGTCGCCCTGCGGATCGGTGGTCAGGACTTCGCCATGTTCGTGGAGCCAGGCGAGCGCTGCGCCGTCGCCCGCCGATACGCGCAGGCCATAGACTTTCGCGCCTGCGGTCATCTTCACGCTGATCGCGCGCTGAAGGTCCGGCACACCAGCGCCGGTCAGTGCGGACAGGATGACCACATCGTCCCGGCGCGACGCGGTTTCCCGTGCCAGCGCTTCGGCTTCCGGGTCGAGCAGGTCGAGCTTGTTCCACGCTTCGATAATCGGCGGAGCGTCCGGCTCCCCTTCCCCGCGATCGGCCGCGCCTTCGCCCGCGACGCCCAGTTCGCTCAGCACGTCCAGCACGTCGTCACGCTGTGCGTCACTGTCAGGATGGGCGATGTCGCGAACATGGATGATGAGGTCGGCGGACAGCACTTCTTCCAGCGTGGCACGGAACGCCGCGATCAACTGCGTGGGCAGGTCCGACACGAAACCGACTGTGTCGGACAGGATCGCCTTGTCCAGGCCCGGCAGCACAATCTGGCGCATGGTCGGGTCGAGCGTGGCGAACAGTAAATCTTCCGCCATGACGTCCGCCCCGGTCAGGCGATTGAACAACGTGGATTTCCCCGCATTGGTGTAGCCGACCAGCGCAATCACCGGCCATGGCGCGCGTTGCCGCCGGGCGCGGTGCAGGCCACGGGTGCGCGTGACCTGATCCAGTTCCTTGCGGATTTTGGCCATGCGGTCGCGGATCATGCGCCTGTCGGCTTCGATCTGGGTTTCGCCCGGACCGCCCAAAAAGCCAAAGCCGCCCCGCTGCCGTTCCAGATGGGTCCAACTGCGCACCAGCCGCCCCGCCTGATAATCGAGATGGGCGAGTTCGACCTGAAGCCGACCCTCGTTAGTCGCAGCCCGTTCACCAAAGATTTCGAGGATAAGCCCGGTGCGGTCGATCACTTTCGCCCCGACGGCCTTTTCCAGATTGCTTTGCTGGACCGGCGACAGGGCATTGTCGACGATGACCAGTTCGGCTTCTTCCTGCACCACCAGCGTGGCGATCTGCTCCACCTGACCGCTGCCGAACAAAGTCGCAGGCTTGCGGTCGCGGACGCGAAAGGCTTGGGCGGCGCGCACGTCAATACCGATGGCGAGGGCAAGGCCGCCCGCCTCTTCCAGCCTTGCGTCGCTGTCGCGGCGATCTAGCCCGTGGGTTTCGGCATGGACGACGATGGCGCGCGCGCCGCGCGCCACTTCGTCATCGGAGTCGCGGTTGAATATGGCCATGGGTGGTTAGAGCATCTGCCGGTCGTCCGGTCCACCTGTCGGCGGACCGGACGGAACGGGGATGATCAATCGTCCTGTTCATTCTCGCCCGACAAGTCGAGCGAATGGAGCGGCTGAACCGTCGAGATAGCGTGCTTGTAGACCAACTGGACCATGCCGTCGCGTTCCAGCAACATGCAGAACAGATCGAAAGCCGCGATTTCGCCCTGAAGCATCACACCGTTGACCAGAAACATCGTAACCGGGCTGCCCGATTTACGCACGGCCGACAGGAAAATTTCCTGCAACAATCTGGCCTTGCCGCTGTTGCTGTCGCTGACCTTGCGCAGGTCGGTCAGGTCCATCGACTGGGCGGGCATGACCGTGGAAATGGCGTGCTTGTACACAAGCTGCGACTGGCCATCGCGGCGCAGCAGCACGGAAAAATTGTCGAACCAGGTAATGATGCCTTGCAGCTTCACGCCCTTGACCAGGAACATGGTCACCGGGGTCTTGCTCTTGCGCAGGCTGTTCAGGAAGATGTCCTGAAGATTGTTCACTTTGTCGGCCATGGTCGATGCCGGTCCTTATTCTTGGCGGGACGTTACCCGCTCTTGCACCCCTGGGCAGGATGTCTTGCCTGCCCCCGCGTGTCGGGAGCAGGCCATTCGTATCGCAATTGCGAAGGGGCGTCCATGGCTCAGTGATGGCTGAACATGTCTTATTCCTTGCCGCCTAGTCTTTCCCGTCAGTGATGCCGAGCAGCTTGAGTTTGCGGTGCAGGGCCGATCGTTCCATGCCAATGAACGTCGCGGTGCGCGAGATATTGCCGGAAAAACGGCGGATCTGGATGCGCAGATATTCTCGCTCGAAACTCTCGCGCGCTTCCCGCAACGGCGCGCCCATGATGGCGGACTGGCCCATCCCCTCCCCGCCACCACTGCTGGTCAGTTCGGACGGTAGCATGTCGAGTTCGATCCGACCGATGCGGTCGCCCGGCGCCAGGATCATCGTGCGTTCGATGACGTTGCGCAACTGGCGGACGTTACCTGGCCATTCATTGGCCTGCAACGCGGCCATCGCGTCGCTGGCCATGTCTGGCGGTGGCACACGCCGTTCGGCGGCGAAGCGAGCAAGATAATGTTCGACCAGCGGCGGTATATCGTCGCGCCGTTCGGACAGCGGCGGGATGGCGAGCGGCACGACATTGAGGCGATAGAACAGATCTTCGCGGAAACGCCGTTCCTCAATCTCCCCCGCCAGATTGAGCGCGGTGGAGGATATGACACGCACATCGACTTTCACCTGCCGCTGGCCGCCAACGCGGGTAAAGCTCTGATCGGTCAGCACCCGCAATATCTTGCCCTGCGTAGTGACCGGCATGTCGGCCACTTCGTCGATATAAAGCGTGCCTCCATGCGCCTGCTCCAGATAGCCGGGGCGCACCAGGCCACTCTGATCCTCCAGCCCGAACAATTCTTCCTCGACCCGGTCGGGTTCCATGCGGGCGGCAGCGACGATGATGAACGGGGAATCGGCGCGCCCGCTCCAACTGTGGAGCATCCGCGCGGCGACTTCCTTGCCCACGCCGGCGGGGCCGGAAATGAGGACGCGGCTGCCGGTGGCGGCGACTTTCTTGATCGTCGCACGCACGCCATTGATGGCAGCGGACGTGCCGGTCAGTTCGTCATCCTGCCCGAAACGCGCGCGCAACACCTGATTTTCACGCCGCAGCCGCTCCGTTTCGGTCGCGCGGGATACCAGGTGGATCAGGCGATCGGCCTCGAACGGCTTTTCGATGAAGTCAGCCGCGCCTTTACGGATCGCGGCAACGGCCGTGTCGATATTGCCATGTCCCGAAATCATCAGCACCGGGATGGTCGGGTCGCGCCGCTTGATCTCATCGAGCAGTTCGAGGCCATCCAGGCGCGACCCTTGCAACCATACGTCGAGCAGAACGAGCGAAGGGCGGCGCGCGTCGACGGCGTCGATCGCGCTGTCGCTGTTGGCGGCGGTGCGGGTCGTGAACCCCTCATCCTCCAGCACACCGGCGACCAGATCGCGAATATCCTCTTCATCGTCGACTATCAGAATATCAAGAGCCATTGGCCGTCACTTTTCCTTTTGGCAGGGCGATGAATTGCCCTTCTTCCAGTTTTTCGAGCGCCGCTGCGGCGAAGCGCAACGTGACGCTTGCCCCCCCGCCCGGTGCATCGTCGAAGCGAATTTCCCCCAGATGCTCCTCGACAATCTTCTTGACGATGGCCAGGCCCAGGCCCGTCCCCTTGGTGCGCGTCGTCATATAGGGTTCCAGGATGCGATCCCGTTCGGGCGGCAGGCCGATGCCATCGTCGCGCACGTTGATGACAAGGTCGCCGCCGTCCATCGACAACGCCATGCGAACATGACCACGCGGCCCGCCTTCGTCGGATACGGGTTTGGATTCAATGGCCTCGACACCATTTTTGACGATGTTGGTAAGCGCCTGCCCCAATTGGCGGCGGTCGCACACCAGATCCAGATCGGGGTCGTCGGCATGATATTCGAACTGAATGTCGGGATGGGCGACTTCGTGCAGGAACAGGGCGTGGCGCGCGATGTCGCTGACCGCTTCGCGCCGGAACACGGGCTTTGGCATCCGCGCAAAGGAGGAAAATTCGTCCACGATGCGGCGCAAATCGCCCACCTGCCGCACGATGGTGCCGGTCAGGCGCGTGAAAGTCGGCCGGTCGCTGGTGATTTCCTCGGCATAGCGGCGCTGGAGCCGTTCGGCGGCGAGTTGGATCGGGGTCAGCGGGTTCTTGATTTCATGCGCGATGCGGCGGGCCACGTCGGACCATGCGGCGCGGCGCTGATCCGACAATTGCTGGGTAATGTCGTCGAAGGTCAGGATATGGCGCGATGCGTCATGCGACAGCTTGACCGCCAGCGTGCGCAGGTCGCCATGGGCGCGCAGTTGCACGATGCCATGATCTTCTTCCGACGCGATCAGTTCGGCCAGTTCGGGGGCGACCTGCGCCAACGGGCGACCGACCGGATCGTCGCCCTCTTCCACCAGGATCGCGGCGGCCGATCGGTTGAGCAATTGCACCACGCCCTGTCTGTCGACCGACAGCACGCCTGCACTCACGCCCGACAGGATCGCTTCGATAAAAGCGCGCCGTTCGTCCAGTTGGCTGTTTGCGCCGACCAGCGCGCCGGTCTGCGCCTCCAGCCGCTGGGTCATGCGGTTGAAGGCGGCGGCCAGCGTGCCGATTTCGTCGCGGCTCTGCGGGCTGCTGACGCGCGCCGACAGGTCACCCGCCGTGATGCGCCGCGCTGCCGTCACCAGTTCGTTGACCGGGCGCACCATCCAGTCGGCAACGGCCAGCGCGATATAGACGGCCAGCCCGACCAGCAGCAGCGATCCCACGAACAAAGCGACGTTGAACCGCAACTGGAGCGCGCGCGACTGGTTGGCGAAAGCGTCATAATCGCCGATCACCTTTTGCGCGCGTTCGACATTGCTGAACGAGGAACTGCCGGCGTTGCGGGTAACATAAAGGTAGATTTTAGAACCGGGGTAGAGCAGCGTCACCGCCTCGATCTGGTTCGCGCGCGCCTGCACCACGATATTTTCGCCATCGGTCAGCCGCTTGATGACCGCCGGGTCGAGCATGGCGGAAGCGGGACGGTTTTCGGGGTCCACGGTCGCGGCGGTGCGCGCGATGCCGTCCTTGCCCACTTCGATGATGGCCGAACGGTTCAGTTTGCGCGTGACGACCTGATAGAGATAACCCTCCGCAAAGCGCGGGCTGGAAACGGGCGATTGCGTCAGATAATCGCGCAGATCGTCCGCCATGGTGATGGTTTCGTCGCTGACCTCGCGCAGATTCTGCTCATAATAGCCGCGCGCCAGATCGCTGGCATTCTGGAGCATTCCGCGCGCGCTGTCCGATGCCCAGAATTGCACGCCATATTGGAACAGGAGCGACGCGAAGATCACGACCAACAGCATCGGCACACTGGCCGCGATCGAAAAGATCGCGACGAGGCGGACATGCAGTTGCCCGTCGCTGCCGATGGCGGATTGTGCCGCGCGTCGTTTGGCGACGCGCCGCCCCATCAGCATCAGCAGCGCGATCGCGGGAACCAGATTCGCCACCAGCAGCAACGCCACGATCGGCGGGGTCAGCAGGCTGTAGGATTGCCCGCCGCCCGACAGCAGATGCCAGGTCAGGCCCGCCACGCCAAGGAACAGCGCCAGAACGGTGATTTCGATCAGGCTGGCCAGCCGCCCTTTGCGCAGGAAGGGCGGCAACTTGCGCCGCCATGCCGATGCCCGCCGGGAAAATGTAGTCGCGCCGCTCATAGTGGCTTTGTTACAACAACCCCGTGCCTGATCAAACACAGTATTTGTAGTATGTCATGCCGCTGGTCGATGCAGCCCGTCGGTTCGTCCCATCGGTGGGTTGCGCCAAGCAACTGATATGGATCAATCGGCAACGCGCAACTGGAGCGGGTCCAGCCCGTAATCGGTCAGCTTCTTGCGCAACGTATTGCGGTTGATGCCCAGCAAACCCGCGGCGCGGATCTGGTTACCATCGACGCTGGCCAGCACTTCCTGCAACAATATCGGTTCGACCATCGCCAGCATGTCGTCATGCAGGCTGCGGTTGGGCTGGCCCAGGCCCACACCCAACTGGCGCTTGGCCCAGTCGCGAATGGCATGGGCCAGATGGTCGCCAGGTGCGGCATAGTCCGCCGGAACCGCGTCGAGCGGCAGCATGTTGCGTAATATCTCGGCGGTGATGACATTTTCACGGCTCAACACAGCCAGGCGCTGCATCATATTCTGCAATTCGCGGACATTGCCGGGCCAATGCCATGCCATCAGCAACTGGGTCGCATCGTCAGCCAGCGTCTTGCGCGGCAACCCCTCCTGCGCGGCCTTTTCCAGGAAATGGCGAGCGAGCATGATGACGTCCTCCCGCCGTTCACGCAACGGCGGCAGCGCGATCGGCACGACGTTCAGGCGGTAATAAAGATCCTGTCGGAAGCGGTTGTCGTCGATCAGCTGGGGCAGATGCTTGTTGGTCGCGGCAATGATGCGGACGTTGACGCGCACCGGCTTCGATCCGCCGACCGTAGTGACTTCGCCCGATTGCAATACGCGCAGCAGGCGGGTTTGCGCCTCCATCGGCATGTCGCCGATTTCGTCGAGAAACAAAGTGCCGCCCTGTGCCTGTTCGAATTTCCCCGCCGTGCGGGCATGAGCGCCAGTGAACGCGCCCTTTTCATAACCAAACAATTCTGCTTCGATCAACTCGCGCGGGATGGCCGCCATATTGATCGCGATGAACGGCTTGGTCCGTCGCTGGCCCAGACTGTGGATCGCTTCGGCCACCAGTTCCTTGCCCGTCCCCGATTCGCCCAGCACCAGAATGGACAGGTCGTTGGACAGGACACGGGCAATGGTGCGGTAGACTTCCTGCATCGCCGGCGAACGACCGACCAGTGGCAGGCCATCATGGGGCAGGCCAACGTCGCCCTGCTCCTCTCCCTCATCCTGCCGCGTGCCAAGCGCGTCGGATACCGCGCGCGTCAGTTCGTTGAGGTCGAAGGGCTTGGGCAGATATTCGAACGCGCCCTTTTCGGTCGCGCGAATGGCGGTGTTGAGCGTGTTTTGCGCCGACAGGATGATGACGCTCAGGTCCGGGCGCGCGGCAATGATGTCCGCCACCCCCTCCAACCCGTCACCGTCGGGCAGCATCACGTCGGTAATCAGCACGTCGGGCGTGAAGCTGTCCATCAGGGCGGTGCGTTCGCGGATGGACGCGGCCGTCTTGACCTTATGCCCCTGCCGCCGCAGCGCTTCGCCCACCACCACGCAGATGGCAGGATCGTCATCCACGACCAGAACGGTCCCCGTCGCAGCCATCACCCCATCCCCATCGGCAGCAGGATGCGGAAGGTGGATTCGCCTGCCTCCGCATCGCGCGAATATTGAACGAACCCGCTCATGTCGCGGACCAGCTTGTCGACCAGCGCCAGCCCCAGCCCCTGCCCGTCGCGCTTGCCGGTGATGAAAGGATTGAACAGATGGTCAAGAATATGTTCGGGAACGCCCGGCCCATTGTCGACCACCACGATCTCGATCGGCAACACCGCGCTGCCCTTGCCCCCGCCGACCATGACGGAAACGCCATGGCGAAACGCGGTTTCGACGCGGATGCGGGGCTTTTCGACACCTTCCAGCGCTTCGGCCGCGTTTTTGAGCAGGTTGATCATCACCTGCACCAGCGCATCGTCATTGATATTGGCAAATGGCAGCGATGGGTCGTAACGCTTTATGATCCGCACATTTCTGGCAAAGCCCGCCGCCGCAATGTCCGCAGCACGGTCGATCAGCGGATAAATGTTGCCAGGCGCACATTCCAGCGTCCGGTCAGTGGTAAAATCCTGCATCCGGTCGATCAGCGCGGCAATACGATCGACTTCGTTACAGATGAGCTGGGTCAGCGCAGCGTCGCGCCCGCCCTGCCCGCCTTCCAGCAATTGCGCCGCGCCGCGTATGCCCGATAGCGGGTTCTTGATCTCATGCGCCAATATTGCCGCCGCGCCCATGGCCGACCGCGCCCCGCCGGACGTGCCGCGATGGCCGATCTTGCGCGCCTGGCTTTGCGCGTGCAGCGACACCACGCGCCACCCATCATGATCGACGATGGGCGAAATCATCAGGTCCACTTCCATTTCGGCGGTGCGCCCGGCGTGAACCTTGATGTCATAGGCCGCAATCGGCTTGTTACTGTGCCAGATGTCGAAGCGCGCGCCCGCTTCTGCAATGCGGATCGTGCGCGCAATATCGCTGCCTATGATGGCGGATCGGGCCATATTGAGCAGGGTTTCGGCGCGGACATTGGCTTCGGCAATGGCATTGTCGGGCCGCACCACCAGCGTAGCGACGGGCAGCGCCGTCATCTGTTCGGCCAGCGATGGGCCATCCTGCTGCATACGCAGCCTGTCCTGCTGCATCCGCAGCGGGGCGGGAATGGACGACAAGGGGCCGTTCATGCCGCCTGGCGCGCGTCCACCGGCTCCGCTTCCGCCGCAATCAACGGTTCGTAGAAAGCCGCCAGCATATCCAGCACCTTTGCCGCGTCCGGCTCCTGATTGACGGCATGGCGGAATTCGGCCGATCCGGTCAGCCCCTTCGTATACCAGCCGATATGTTTGCGCGCCATATTGACGCCGGTATAATTGTCATAATGATCGAGCATCGCGTTGTAATGCTCTACGATCACGCGATATTGTTCCGCCAATGACGGATCGGGCAAACGCTCGCCCCGTTCCAGCCAGGCCATGACCTGACTGATCAGCCAAGGCCGACCATAAGCCCCCCGCCCGATCATCACACCATCCGCGCCGCTGTGTTCCAGCGCCATGTCGGCGTCCTCGATCGAACAGATGTCGCCATTGGCGATGACCGGCAGTTTGACCGCATCCTTGACCGACCGGATGAAGCTCCAGTCGGCGGACCCCTTATACATCTGGCACCGGGTGCGGCCATGGACAGTGATGAGTTTCGCGCCCAGATCCTCAGCGATATGGGCCAGTTCCGGCGCATTCAGGCTGCTATGGTCCCAACCCATCCGCATCTTGACCGTCACCGGGACGTCCACCGCCTCCACCGTCGCCTTGATGAGCGCAGCGGCCAGCGGCAGGTCGCGCATCAATGCGCTGCCCGCGTCGCCATTGACGACCTTCTTCACCGGGCAACCCATATTGATGTCGATGATCGCCGCGCCGCGATCCGCATTCAGCTTCGCCGCTTCGGCCATTTCGGTGGGCGAGCAACCGGCCAACTGCATCGACACGGGTTCTTCCAGCGGATGCCACGCCGCTTTTTGCAGCGACTGGCGCGTCTCACGGATCATCGCTGCCGTCGCGATCATTTCCGTCACATTGAGGCCGCAGCCATAGCGGCGCACCAGCGTGCGGAACGGCATGTCGGTCACGCCCGTCATCGGGGCCAGCACGACTGGCATATCAATGGTGATGGGACCAATGGCGATGGGCGAGAGTGTGCGCATGATAGAAGAATGAACCTGCCTAAAAAACAGGCAGTCCTTAGCGGGAAATGCCGCTTTGGGCAAGCGAAGGGGTCTGGCGGGCTTTGGGGCAAGCGGCTATGCCCCGCGCCATGACATCCAACAGGCACAGGACCATCGCCCTGCTGGTTGCCGCTGGCAGCGGTAACCGGGCGGGCGGCGACACTCCCAAACAGTTTCGCGTCATCGGCGGCAAGCCCGTGATCGTCCACGCAGTCGACGCACTGGCCGCGCATCCGGCGATCGACGCGATCGTCGTGGTGATCGGAGCGGGACAGGAAGCGCAGGTTCGCGCGCTGTTTGGCGACAGGATTCTGGTCGAGGGGGCGGAAAGTCGGCGCGGCTCGGTGCGTGCGGGGCTGGAGGCGATTGCGGCGGCGGGCGGCGCGGATCGGGTGCTGATCCACGATGCGGCGCGGCCTTTCCTGCCCGGCGCGGTGGTCGATCGGCTGCTGGATGCGCTGGACGGGGCAGAGGGTGCAATTCCCGTGCTGCCCGTGGTCGATACGCTGGTGCGCGGTGCAGCAAGCGCGATGGGCGACGGCGTGGCGCGCGACGATCTGTATCGCGTTCAGACGCCGCAGGCTTTCCGTTTCGACACGATCCTGGCCGCGCATCAGGCATGGGACGATGCCCGCGAAGCGACCGATGACGCACAGATTTTGAAAGGCCGGGGCCATGACGTCATGTTGGTTGCGGGCGATGAAGGATTGGAAAAATTGACCTATCCAGCTGATTTCGCCCGTGCCGAAGCCAAATTCGCGGCGGCACGAACCGTCCGCGTCGGCATGGGCTATGATGTCCACCGGCTCGCCCCGGACGAACAATTATGGCTGGGCGGCATACTGGTGCCGCATGATCGCGGGCTGGCGGGGCATAGCGACGCGGACGTGGCGCTCCATGCCATCGTCGATGCGCTGCTGGGCGCGCTGGCCGAAGGGGACATTGGTAGCCATTTTCCACCCTCCGACGCGCAATGGCGCGGCGCATCGTCCGACCGCTTCCTGGCCTATGCGCGGGAACGGGTGGCGGCGCGGGGCGGCTCAATCGACCATGTCGACCTGACCATCATCTGCGAAGCGCCCAAGATCGGCCCGCACCGCGACGCCATGCGCGCGCGGATCGCACAGATATTGAACATCGCCATCGACCGGGTCAGCGTGAAGGCGACCACCACCGAACGGCTGGGCTTTGCCGGGCGGCGCGAAGGGATTGCGGCGCAGGCCATTGCCACCCTCTCCCTTCCCGCGCTATCCTGACGCCATGCCAGACAGCATCCTCCCCCCCATCCTCGTCGACCTTGCCGAACGAGTCATCATCGCCAATCGCCGTGCGGGTCGCACCGTGGCGGTGGCGGAAAGCTGCACCGGCGGACTGGTGTCGGCCGCGCTCACGGAAATCGCCGGATCATCGGACGTGTTCGAAGCCGGTTTCATCACCTATTCCAACGATATGAAGGCACAGCTTCTCAAAGTATCTCAGGATGTGCTGGACACGTTCGGAGCCGTATCGATTGCCACGGCATGGGCCATGGCGCAGGGCGCGCTCAAGCAAAGCCATGCTCATGTCGCCGTCGCCATCACCGGCATTGCGGGTCCGGGCGGCGGGTCGGAACAAAAGCCGGTCGGCACAGTCGTATTCGCCCGCGCCGAACGGGGCGCAGGCGCGGACAAGGTCGTTGCCGACATGCGGCATTTTGAAAATAATGGCCGTGGCGGCGTGCGGCTTCAGGCCGCGTTATGCGCGCTCGAACTGTTGCTGCCCGACTCGCCCGGCGCGTAAAGCTGCGCCGCGCGGGTTTCGAACGCGCCGATCATCTTGCGCAGCGCCTTGTCGAACATCTGTCCGGCCAGCATTTCGAACAGCCGGTTCTTGAATTCGAACTCCACCTCGAAATCGACCAGCACCCCGCCCTTCCCATCGTCGCGGAAGCGCCATTCATTGTGCAGATGCTTTAACGGCCCGTCGAGATAGTCGACCCGGACATGATCCGGGCGATGCTTGTGGACGCGCGACGTGAAGCTTTCCTTGATCCCCTTGAACCCCACGATCATGTCGGCGACCATTTCACTGTCGTCATCCGACCGCACACGAATGGCGCTGATCCAGGGGAGAAATTCGGGATAGGCCTCTACATTGGACACCAGATCGAACATCTGGGTCGGGGTGTAGGGCAGGTCGCGGGTTTCGCTATGCTTGGGCATCGCGCGTTCAGGCCTTTGCCGCAGTCCTGGCCAGCTTGGCCTCTCGCGCCGCGCGCATCTGCGCGAAATCCTCACCCGCATGATAGCTGGAGCGGGTCAGCGGCGATGACGCGACTTGCAGAAAGCCCTTGGCCCGCGCGATCCCGGCATAGGCGTTGAACGCCGCCGGAGTGACGAAATCGATCACCTTGGTATGTTTGGGCGTGGGTTGCAGATATTGGCCCATCGTCAGAAAATCGATATCGGCCGACCGCATGTCGTCCATCACCTGATGCACTTCCAGCCGTTCCTCGCCCAGCCCCAGCATGATGCCGGATTTGGTGAAGATGGACGGGTCCAGCCGCTTGACTGATTCCAGCAACCGCAGCGACGCATAATAGCGCGCACCGGGGCGGATCGTCGGGTAAAGGCGCGGCACCGTTTCCAGATTATGATTATACACGTCGGGCCGGGCCGCGACGATCATCTCGACCGCGCGCTCATGCTTGTTGCGGAAGTCCGGCGTCAGGATTTCGATCGTCGTATGGGGCGTCGTGCGGCGCAGCGCTTCGATCACCTTGACGAATTGCGACGCGCCGCCATCGGGCAGGTCATCGCGGTCGACCGAGGTGATGACGATATGTTCAAGGCCCATTTCCGCCGCCGCATCGGCTAGATTCTGCGGTTCGTTGACATCGACCTTGCGCGGCATCCCCGTCTTGACGTTGCAAAAGGCGCAGGCGCGGGTGCAGACATCGCCCAAAATCATCACCGTGGCGTGCTTCTTGGTCCAACATTCGCCAATATTCGGGCAGGCCGCTTCCTCGCAGACCGTATTCAGCCCCTTTTCCCGCATCAGCTTGCGCGTCTCATGATAGGCGGGGCTGGTCGGTGCCTTGACGCGGATCCAGTCGGGCTTGCGCGCACGTTCCGGCTTGGCTTCGGGCTGGCCGGGGACGGCAATGGGCGTAATGTCGTTCATGCGCCCCAGATAGCGATGCCGGGCCACTCTTGCCAGTGCAGAGTTTGTGCGGCACATCCCCTTCATGACAGATTTTACCGACATGCTGACAGGCTATCACCGCTTCCGCGAAACCGGCTGGGCGCAACAGCGCGGGCGATGGGACGAACTGGCCGAAGGGCAAAGCCCGCGCGTCATGGTCATTGCCTGTTCCGACAGCCGTGTCGACCCGACCCAAATCTTCGACACCAGCCCCGGCGAGATTTTCGTCGTGCGCAATGTCGCGGCGCTGGTGCCGCCGTTCGAAACTGCGCCGGGCCATCATGGCGTTTCGGCCGCGCTGGAATTTGCCGTTCAGGTGCTGAAAGTCGGCGAGATCGTCGTCATGGGTCATGGAAAATGCGGGGGTTGCAAGGCAGCGCTCAGTCATGACCTGAAAGATGCGCCGCCGGGCGAAGGCGGCTTCATCCATAACTGGATCCAGTTGCTCGACGGTGCGCGCGACACGGTGATCGCCGCGCATGGTGACGACCGCAGCCGCGATGTCGAACGCGCGATGGAGCAGGAAGCGGTCAAGGTCAGCCTCGCCAATCTGCGCACCTTCCCCTGTGTCCGGTCCAAGGAACGTAAGGGCGAATTGAAGCTGGTCGGCGCTTTCTTCGCGATTTCCGACGGGCAATTGCACGTCATGGACGAACAAAGCGGCGTATTTTCGCCCGCCTGAAAGGACCGAACGATATGGCGTCCACACGCGATGGCAGCGGCAATATCGCCCTGCTGATAGACGCCGACAATGCGTCCGCTGCCCATTTCGATCCGGTCATGACCGTGCTGGCGGAGCTTGGCACGGTCAATATCCGCCGCGCCTATGGCAATTGGAGCAAGGCGACGCTCAAGACCTGGGCGGCCCTGTCCGTCGCGCAAGCGATCGAACCGCAGCAGCAGTTCGACCTGACCAAGGGCAAGAACGCCACCGACATGAAGATGACGATCGATGCCATGGACCTGATGGCCAGCGGCCGCGTCGATGGATTCGGCCTGATGTCGAGCGACAGCGATTTCACCCCGCTGGTCACCCGTATCCGCCAGCAGGGCATCCCCGTCTATGGCTTCGGATCGGCCAACACACCCGAAGGCTTCCGCCGCGCCTGCAGCCGTTTCATCAACGTAGCGGCGCTGAAAGCCGCCGACATGCCCGTGGCGACCAAGGCACCGGCAAAAACCGCGCCCGCCGCCAGCACCGCCCCGGCCAAAGCGGCAGCGCCACAGGCCGTCAAGCCTGCCGCGCCCCAACCCGCGCCCACTCCTGCCGCGCCAACCCCAGCCAAGGCCGTCGATCCCGAAGTCGTCCGCCTGCTGATCGACGCCTATGACGAAGCCAAGCGCGATGAGCGCGGTTTCGTGGCGCTGGGTCCGGTGGGGCAGCGCGTGGGCAACCGCTCCAGCTTCGACGTGCGCAACTATGGTTATAAACGCCTGTCGGATCTGGTCGCGGCCATCCCAAACTTCATCAGCGAAGTGCGCGAAGGCGGCCAGACCTGGATCAAACGGGTCAAGTGAGGCGGCGGTGGGACGAAGCCTGATCATTCCCCTCCCGCTTGCGGGAGGGGCAGCGAGACTTGTGCGCAAAGCGCATTAGTCGCAGCGGGGTGGGCTGTCGCAACGTCATGCCCACCCACTGATCCCCTCCCGTAAACGGCAGGGGGAACATATCCGAAAATGGTCGGTCAACGACGAATCGCCCCTTCATTTATCCTCATCTCTCAAGACCAAAAAAAGGGCCGGTCCATAAAGAACCAGCCCGCAAAGTTTTAGGAGAGGATGCCTGAAAGGCGCATTCTCTATGCAATGATAGCGGTATCACCGCAAATGCGAAAAGCGGAGGAGCAGTTGCAATTTTTGCAACCGGTCCACCGTTTCCTAAAAATCACCGCGTCAGCTTCTTGTACGACAGCGCGGTAGGCCGATCGGCCGCATCGCCCAGGCGGCGGCGCTTATCTTCTTCATAGGCTTCGAAATTGCCTTCGAACCATTCGACATGGCTGTTGCCTTCGAATGCCAATATATGGGTGGCCAGTCGATCGAGGAAGAAGCGATCATGGCTGATGACCACGGCGCAACCCGCGAAGTTTTCGATCGCTTCTTCCAGCGCGCCCAGCGTTTCGACGTCCAGATCGTTGGTCGGTTCATCGAGCAGCAGTACATTGCCGCCCTTTTTCAGCATCTTGGCGATGTGGACGCGATTGCGTTCACCGCCCGACAGCTTGCCGACATTCTTCTGCTGGTCCTGCCCCTTGAAATTGAAGGCGCCGACATAGGCCCGCGTGGACATGTCATGGCCGTTGACCTTCACATAATCGAGGCCGTCGGACACTTCTTCCCAGACATTCTTCGACCCGTCGAGATGGTCGCGGCTCTGATCGACAAAGCCCAGACGCACCGTCGAACCAATGTCGATCTCGCCCGAATCGGCCGTCTCCTGACCCGTAATCAGCTTGAACAGCGTGGATTTACCCGCCCCGTTCGGCCCAATCACGCCGACGATGCCACCGGGCGGCAGCAGGAAGGACAGATCCTCGAACAACAGCTTGTCGCCAAACGCTTTGCTGATGTTCTTGAACTCGATCACCTTGCCGCCCAGACGCTCTGGCACCTGAATGACGATCTGCGCCTTGCCGGGCGAACGGTTGTTCTGACCCGCGACCAGTTCCTCGAACTTCTTGATGCGCGCCTTGGACTTGGTCTGGCGACCCTTGGTCCCCTGACGGATCCATTCCAGCTCGTCGTTGATCGCCTTCTGGCGGCCCGTGGCCTCCCGATCTTCCTGTTCCAGACGCTTGGACTTCTTCTCCAGATAGGTGGAGTAATTGCCTTCATAGGGGAAATATTTCCCCCGATCGAGTTCCAGGATCCAGCCCACGACATTGTCGAGGAAATAGCGGTCATGGGTGATCATCAGCACCGCGCCCGCATATTCCTTCAGATGATTTTCCAGCCAGGTGACGCTTTCGGCATCCAGATGGTTGGTCGGTTCGTCGAGCAGCAATATGTCCGGCTTCTGGATCAGCAGGCGGGTCAGCGCGATACGGCGCTTTTCACCGCCCGACAGGCTTTCGACCGACCAGTCCGACGGCGGGCAGCGCAGCGCTTCCATCGCCAGTTCCAGCTGGCTGTCGAGCGACCAGCCATCGACCGCGTCGATCTGCTCCTGCAACGTCCCCATTTCTTCCATCAGCGCGTCGAAATCGACGTCCTCTGGCGGGTCGCCCATGATGTTGCTGATTTCGTTGAAGCGGTCCATCTTGTCCGCAATATCGCGCGCGCCGTCCTTGACGTTTTCCAACACGCTCTTGTTGGGGTCAAGCTGGGGTTCCTGCGGCAGATAGCCGACCGTGATATTCTCGCCCGGCCATGCTTCACCGGAAAAATCGGTGTCGATTCCGGCCATGATCTTGATCAGGGTCGATTTACCCGCACCGTTGGGACCAACGATGCCGATCTTGGACCCGCGATAAAATTGCAGGTTGATGTTGCTCAACACCGGCTTGGCCGCGCCGGGGAAGGTCTTTGTCATGCTTTTCATGACATAGGCATATTGCGAGGCGGCGGACATGTTCGGGCAGCTCCAACGGTCAGGACAAGGGGATTTTGCGCGGAGTTAGCGGAGGCGGGGCGCATTGGCAAATGGGTGATGGCCCGCTACGCTGCAACCCATGCAGAAAATCCGATCAGGCCCGCTTGCCGCCCTCCTCCTTGGCAGCATTTTCACCCCCACATTTGCAATGGCCGCCCCAGCGGACAGCATGGCGATTCGCGATGCGGCGCTGGCCGATATGGTCGCGTGGGACTTTACCGAAGGTCTGACTACCGAAGTCGGCCCGCGCCCCGCCGGCACGCAGCAGGAAGCGCGCGCGCGCGACTGGGCCGTGGCGAAGCTCAAAGCGCTGGGCTTCTCCAACGTGCACGCGGAACCCTATACCATGCCGGTCTGGGTGCGCGGGCGTGATGAAGCGAAGATTCTGTCCCCCTACCCGCAAAATCTGGTTCTGGCCGCGCTGGGCAATAGCGGATCGACATCGGACAAGGGGCTGGAGGGCGAAGTCGTCTATTTCCCGACCATAGCCGATCTGGAAGCTGCGCCCGCCGCCAGCGTGAAAGGCAAGATCGCCTTCGTCAGCCACGGCATGGAAGCGACGCAGGACGGCTCCTCTTATGGCTATTTCGGCGCGGCACGTCGGCAGGGACCAAGCATCGCATCGAAAAAGGGCGCGATAGCCATCCTGATTCGATCCATCGGCACCGATCATCATCGCGTGCCGCATACCGGCGTGCAGATGTGGGCGCCGGGCGTGACGCCTATCCCGGCAGCGGCGCTCAGCGTGCCGGATGCCGAACAGCTTGTCCGCATGATTGGGCGGGGGCAGCCGGTTAAGCTGCACCTGACCTTGACGTCGAAGATGCTCAAGGACCAGCCTTCGGGCAATGTCTTCGCCGAAATCCCCGGCAGCGATCCTGCGGCTGGCATAGTCGTGGCGGCCTGCCATCTCGACAGTTGGGATCAGGGGACCGGCGCGATCGACGATGCTACAGGATGCGGCATCGCTGCGGCTTCCGCGTTGCAGGTGGCCAAGAGCGGTACCCCCCGCCGCACCATTCGCGTGCTGATGGCAGGCGCGGAAGAAGTCGGCGGCGACGGCGCGCGCGCCTATTTCAAGGCGCATGGGGCGGAAAAGCACGCTCTGGCGATCGAATCGGATTTCGGCGCGGATCGGGTTTGGCGCGTGGATTTCAAACTGCCGCAGGGGCATGAAGCATTGGCAAAGCAGATCGCCGCCGGGCTTGCGCCGCTGGGCGTGGGGGCCAGCGGACAGGAAGCGGGCGGCGGCGCGGACATCGCTCCACTGGTGAAGGCAGGCGTCCCTGTCATCGACCTGCAACAGGATGGCACGCGCTATTTCGACCTGCACCACACGCCCGACGATACGCTGGACAAGGTCGATCCGGTGCAGTTGCGTCAGAATGTCGCGGCTTGGGCCGTCACGTTAAACCTTGTCGCCAACGCTTCAGAAACATTGGGCATTAACTGAACTTTTATAGTAGACAACGCCTTGTCGCGTGATTCCTTCGTTTCACCGGCGCAGAAAAGCATTGATTTGTGCATCGCACACGTTAATGCGGGTCGCTCGCGTAGGGTCACACTTAAAGTGCCTGACGCGGCAAAATGCTATGGGAGCCGTACACAATGAAGAAGATCGCTGCTGTTTTCGCTTCGGCCAGCCTGATGGCCCTCGCCGCTTGCGGTGAGAAGCCGGCCAACGAAACCGCGAACGCTTCGAACGCCGTCGTGGAAAACGTTGTTGAGAACGCCGTGAACGCTGCTGAAAATGCAACGAACGCTGCTGACAACGCTGCGAACGCTGCGAACAACGCCGCGAACGCAATGTAATCTTCGCATTAGCGAGATTTCCGAAGGGCGGGCCGCTATGTGGCCCGCCCTTTTTGTTTGTGCGCGACCCATGCGAATCCCGCCTCTCTACGCCGCGCGGAACATCCCCGCGTCTCCATCCGTTCGCAAATCATCGAACAATGGAGTGACGATCATGGGCAAAGGCATCTTATTATGGCTGATCGGCGTACCGATTCCGATCATTCTGCTATTATGGCTGTTCTTTCACTGATCGGTGATTGACGCGACGCGCGGTTCCCCGCTAAAGCCGCCCCTCGTCGGGGAGTAGCGCAGTCTGGTAGCGCGCCTGCTTTGGGAGCAGGATGTCGCAGGTTCGAATCCTGTCTCCCCGACCATTTTCAATTTATCGTTATATTTCAGTAACTTGCGCCGATTTTGGCGTCGGAAATTGACAGCAAAATTGACAGCTCAAACGACAGTCGCTGCATATCCATTGCTAGAACGGCAAAGGCGGCGCGCTCGATTCGACCAATTCAGGAAATGACATCGTCATTTCCGCTGTAATCCACTCCCCTAACGCCAACGCGGCAGCGTCGCGGGTCTCACTATCGGCTAGATGCACGAGTAACTGGCGCGGGGCGCACTGCACCCAACCAGCGATGGCGTTAGCCAGGTCAGCATCTTGAACAGGCGGTGGGGAAAGTTCGTGTCTCATGGTGGAATGAGAACATATCAAGAACGCGATTGCAAGGGCGTGTGTCACTGAGCGCGCGCATTTTGTTATGGACACCACAATAGGCCACGCTCTTATAGGGCTTCCACGCCGATACCCGGCGGGGAGCAAGCCATGACATACGAACGTCCTGTTACCGATGCCCTTGAAGCCTGGGCGATGTTTCTTCTGCACGCCGGATGGGATCGCGCGGCAGACGAATTGTTCTACAAGATCGAACAGTCGGAGGCCGCAGCGGCCTCCGACTGTTCAGAATGGGCGGCAGCCTTCTCTGCCTAGTCGCTAGGGTCAAAAGGCAGCGAGTAAGGCTCATCGGGGCGCTGCCAGTTGCTTGTGTTCTCTAGCAGCGCAATCCGCGCCAAGGCGCGGTAAACCATAGGACGGAGTGAGCCGGGCGCATAACCATGCGCCCGCTCGTTTTCGCTAAGCCATCGCGCGATCTTGGTAGGTGTCGCCTTTCCTAGCCCAAACTGCCTTTCAAGCAAAGTTCTAGCCGCCCACACGTCGCCCAGGAACGCTGCAACCCGTTCCAAACTGCCAGCTTTGAAATGGTCACTCTGTCGCCAAAGATGGGGCGCGATGCAGCGTGCGCGCTCATCAGCAGCGTCGAGAACTTTCCGCACGAACTCCGGCGGTAGCTCCACAGGGCACGCCTTGGCACGGACGCGGGCCGCTTGCTTGGTCAGATGCCACCGTAGGCTCTGCACTTCACGATTAGGACCACCAGACCCCAATACCTGTTGCTATGCAGGTCACATCGGTGATCTATTTACCGCTATCCACATTGGTGACTATACAAGATGTCAGTATCACACCCTGCATATCGTCTGGAGAAATGAATTGACGTTGGATCAAGTATTTTCAGCGCAGGCATTTCCAATTTTAGCCGCCCTTTCTGCCACACATGGCGTGCGGTCGTTCGCTGTTGAGAGAGATGGCTTTGACATTGATTTAGATTCAAAAATACTTTTTGAGATTCATCAAATCATGGGCAACACAGCATTCCCAAAATCAAAGACGATGGAGGTAAATTATCGCGATTACGATGGGCAAATAAATAGACGAGAAATTGACATAAAATGTGCATATAAGTTTAATAAGTCATTTTACATTGATGCAGAATGCTGGTTGCGTGGTGGAATTAGGTCATTCAAATTAGATAATATTTCAACATTCAAACTAGAAGATAAAATGTTTATTGACGATATCAAATTATCTAAAGATATAGATGATTCTGATTTTTTTATACATCCGAAAAAATGGGGTCAATTTAGAAAATCTGCTATGTTCTTGCGTCAGCATACTATAAAAAGGTCAGCTAGCAAACAGGATACATTTGAAATAGTTGCACGGTTCATTTGGAATTGTTTGAGTGCTGGCTACTGGAGTGATTTTGCGACACCTCAGCAAGCTGTAGGAGCCGCCCTTTTAGCTGAAACATTTATCGCAGAGACGGTGCCAGACTGGGACATCACTGAAGCAGAACTGATGATCGGTAAAGCACCAAAGTCGGTATTTTTCGGAGCATTGGCATCAATCAGCGAATTTCGTAATGCGCATGAACAGTAACATATGATCACACGCAACAAAAAAGAAAATACTGGGTTAGTCGCTAAATTAACCTTCGATTTCATATATTTTCGTAATCAAGAGCGCGATCTGTTTCCGAAGTGACGGGGGCGAGGCTCGTGCTTGACATGAAATTGAGGTCGCACACCTTGACAATCACCGATAAAATTTTGGCGTTGAATATCTAAATATATGATTTGATTTCAAATGCGCCACCCAACATCATGGGCATCATCAAGCACGAACACGCGCGCCACGCATTCCGATGGAATGCGTGGACATGCCGTTTGGCAAACCGTCATTAATTAGTTGGGCGGCGGTCACCGCGCGCCGACGCACCATACTGGCGATGCTGAGCATTCATTGCGCGCGCGCGCTAACCAGCCGCCCACCCCGCGCAGTTTTTGCCATCTACAGGTATGAACGTGCGCCAATGGCCATACCAGCCGACGCTGCAAGCGGCCAAGCCTTCCCGCACGTGGATTAAGCCGCTTATGTCGATCGCTTCAAACGAACTTGATCGAACAACTTGAAAAATATTTTTAATTCAAACATTTGCTGATCGTTACCCCCCCTAGGGGGGGGGCTACCCCGCGCAGTAGCGGGCCACCGTCGCACGGCTAATACCGAATTGCGCCATCGTCTGAGAAATGCTCGCCGCGTTCTCCTTACGCCATGCGGCCACCTGGGCAGCATCACCGGCCTTGGGCCTGCCTAGCCCCTCCTTACCCCGGTGTGTGCGCCCTGTAGCCTGTAGCGCCACCTTGGCAGCTTCTCGCCCAGCATCGCACCGTTCCTTGATTCTAGAGCGTTCCATGTCTGCAATCTGGGCAAGGACCGCGACAATCAACTCGCCAACGCCGCGACCGATTGCCCCTAGCCCACGAACATCCAGCGTCACGCCCATATCCAGCAACCGGCGCACTGTTGCCTGAACGTCCAGGGCATCGCGGCCCAGGCGATCTAGTGCAGCCACATAAAGGGTATCGCCTTCACGCACATATGACAGCAGTTTCCCGAAGCCTGGGCGATCTGCCGCCATCGTGGCACCGCTTATGCCTTCGTCCGCAAACTCTTTATCAAAGCCATCACCAAGCACTTGCCGCTGGGCTTCGATGCTCTGCCCACCAGTGCTAACACGATAATATGCGATGCGGTTCAAGGGATGCCTCCGAGTCTCAAAAGATACCCTTTACTATCGAGCCTGTATCATTAGTCAATATGGTATCTTTTGAGGCGCTATCTTGCTGGTTTTTGGGCTGTCCAAAACCTACAACTTTTGAGGCGGAAAGGCTGCGATACTCTTATTATTGGCAACATCGCTTAGATTATTCACGGTATGAAAAAGTTGCACGGCAGGGCAATCGTTATGGAGCAGCCGCGGCTGGTTCGTAGGGTTGTTCTCCGCCGGGATTCAATCGCTTGCTTCACGCTTCGCACATGGTAGCAACGTCCATTGAATAGAGCGGGAGGTCGTATGGCGCTGGAAGATGAAGTAAAGGCGGCTCGAACGGAGATAGTGTCAGACGGATACGATATGTCGATCGGTGAAGTGATGAACCTTTATCGAGATAACGAGCTAAAGATTGATCCAGCTTTTCAACGGCTTTTCCGGTGGGATGAAACCCGGAAGACACGCTTCATAGAATCTCTGCTGTTAGGAATCCCAATCCCGCCTATTTTCGTATTCCAGGATGAAAAAGGTGTGTGGGAGCTTATCGATGGTTTGCAACGCCTTTCTACAGTCTTTCAATTCACCGGGATTTTGAAAGGCGACGCGAATGGCCTCACGCTTGAAGGAACACAATTTTTGCCAAGTCTGTCCGGCAAGCGTTGGGAGGATTCAGATAGGGGCATTGGAGATGGCATCGGATCGTTGCAGCAGTTACAGATTAAACGTGCGCGAGTTCGCGTAGAAATCCTAAAAATGGAAAGTGATGCAAAGGCCAAGTATGAGCTATTTCAGCGGCTCAATACAGGTGGCGCAGGCCTTACTGAACAGGAAGTTAGGAATTGTATTGCCGTTATGGTAAACAAGCAACTTTTTGATCTTCTTATTCGATTATCGAACAACTTTGATTTTGTCACGACTACTGCGCAAACCGAAACCGCTATTGAAGCACAGGCAGGAGTTGAGTTGGCTCTTCGCTTTCTTGCCTTTCGCAATGTTGCATACGAGCGTGGACTCGATGTGCACGAATATCTGACCAATGCGCTTTTGACGATGGCCTCTGATGAAGGCTTTGACGAGATCGTCGAAGAAAGCGATTTCACTAAGACGTTTGATTATTTGAATGCTGCTCTGGGAGATAGCGCATTCCGCCGCTGGGATGGAAACAGCTTCAAAGGGAAATTTCTCATTTCGGTTTTCGAAGTTCTAGCTTTTGGCGTGTCGAAAAATATCGTCGCGCTTGATGCGATGGATGCGGCGGAGCGCAAATCATTTCTAGTAAGCAAAGCGAAGGAACTTTGGAACAATGAAACCTTCAAGGCAAACTCAGGTGGAGGAACCCGCGGCACCACACGCCTAGTAAATCTTTTGCCGATGGCTGAAGAGTTCTTGAAGCCCTAAGCGAGCTAGATATGGCAAAAATACGCTCATTAGACCAACTACAAGATACTCTAGATGGCGAACTTGGGTGGCGGATTAAGGAAGTCCTAAATCTCAAGATGAGTATTTCTGGCACAAAATCTTTAGCTCAATCCACTCTCATCAGAGCTGGAATTGCCCTTTTATACGCGCATTGGGAAGGTTTTATTAAAAGTGCCTCTCTTTCATATGCAGAATATGTTTCAACTCGTGGACTAAAATTTGAAGATTTGAAGCCATGTTTTATTGTTCTCGGCCTCAGAGGAAGACTAGAACTACTAGCTGTTAATAGAAAAAATGCGCCTTCGGTAGAGGCTTTACACTTCGTTCAATCAAAGCTAAGTGAAAATGCAATATTTAATCTTTCGAATGCAATAAACACAGAATCAAATTTAAGTTCATCTGTTTTTGAAAACATATCTGGATCGATAGGAATTGATACAAGCGGATATTCTTCATATTATAATTTGATCGATGAAAGCTTGTTAAAAAGAAGAAACAAGGTAGCTCATGGAGAATATCTTGATATTAACGCAATTGAATGGAAAGATCTAGCGGACACAATTATACAACTTATGAGATCATATAAAACTGACATTCAGAATGCTGCCACACTCGGCTCTTTTAAAGCACCGTAGTCAGATTTTATTCGCCTCAATCAGCGCAGCGCCAAAATCATCCATGCCGATATGGTCTCGTTTGGTCACGTCGCGGCTTTTCTTCGCCATGCCCAGCTTGACCAATTGCTGCCCCAGCATCGCTACGTTCCGGCGGTAGTTCTCTTGGTCGATCCCCTGCCCTGCCAACAGGCTTTCGGTGTCGCGCTCGCATAGCATAGCGAAGGTAGCAGCGGCATAGAGCAACGCGCGTTCGCTGGCTGTCGGGCCGCGACCAAGCTGAATGATGAGATCACCGGCTATCGCTTTGAACCGGCGTGCTTCCAGGGTGCGGCCATCGACCTTGCGACCACCAACCATCAAGGCGTCATCGGTCATTGGCTGGTTTTCCCATGGTCTTGATTGCCGATTGGACCCGCGCCTGCATTACATGAGAAGCCCTGCCGTCCAGGGCGTTGCGAACGGACGTTGCTGAAACACCGGCATGTGCGGCGATGCGAGCAATGGTAATATCTTTGCGGCGCTTGCTGTTAGATTGGCTGTCGATTGCCTGACGGCGTGGCATACGAACGCCGGTCTGAATATGTGCCAGGGCCGCGCTCCTGACAGCATTGGGGTCAAGATCGGCCCAATCGCATATCGCTTGGAAATCAGCATCGGCTTCAACAAACCAGCGCAGGGCGCTTTCGCGGCATTTTTCGCGCCCGCCCGACGTCCGTTCGTTGACAGCGCCATTTCCCATGGCTTCGCTGATTGCGTTGATAATGATCGCCATGGCTAGGCGCTTTTCCGGCTGTTCATATCCCTTGGTTTCATCGGCGGCGCGAATATGGTTTGTCATGATTTGGCCAGCACCGCTTTGCATCGGCAACCATATTCAAGTGGTGGCGTGAAATGGTCGCCCAATGGAGTTACAAATGGCTGATCGAGCGGGACGCCTTTCGGATTCATCGCTGGCACCTGGGCATGAGTATGGCGCACGCGCTCATCACCGGCGGTTTTCCAATAGCGGCGCTGATCGGCAGCCAATGCCCCTGCACGTTGGGCGATGCGCCAGCCTGCCAGCTTGGCGGTTTCAATTAGAGTGTGGATGACTTCGCCCGCAACGGCACGCGCACGGTAGGCGCGCAATTCCTTGGCATGATCGTCAAGGATGGTTTCAGCCTGGGCCATGGTCAGCTTAGGATTGTTCAGCGCCTTTTTGAGCATCTGGCGCTGGGCGGCGGAAACATGGCCGCGAGTAGCAGCGAGTAGCCGGCGCGTGTCGATATTGCGGACCACCATGATCGGGACACGCACCCCGTTTGGACCGACGCGGGCGGGAATGACCTTTTGCGGAGCTGCCAGATATTGGTGCAGCGTCATGCGCATAGTTTCCAGCATGGCGGCTTGTTTCACCGTCAAGCCGATGGACCGCCGGAGTTGCAAAGCTCGCGAATAGGGTTTGCCAGGCCCGTAGATGGCGGTTTCAATGGCAGCCGCGAATGCCAGCGCGCTATCGGCATTGAAACGTGCCAATAGGCGCTGGGCTGCGACGTTGGGAGGAGTAAGCCCAGCATCGCGTGGATTGATCGAATGACCGACCTGGGCAGTGGCGTGGGCGGCGGCGGCTGCAACCAAGCCGACAAGCATAAACAGAAGGTCAGCGTTGCCTTCTGCGATAGTGGGCAACAGATTGTCGTCTGCTAGGTCCAGCGTCATCACGAGTTGCGCACGGATATGATCGGCGTCGATATCGTCAAGGATTGCCGCGATTAGGTCAGCATTGATTTCATCGAACGCGGCGGAATGAACGCGGCTGAGCAAAGCGGCAAGATCGCGTTCATACGAGAGGGCCAAGGCTTCTATGTGGTCCGGCGCGGCCATTAGAATTGCACCTCCGCATTGTGGGCGGACGGCATGTAGAGATATGGCTCAATCTGGCGGCGAACGTGCTTTGGCAATTCGTCCGGCGTGCTGGCGTAATACATGACCATAGAGTCACCCAGCATACGCTGCATGATTGCGGGGCCGCCGCCTGGGCCGCCGGAAGCGAGAAGGTGGATAGCGAGGTCAACGGTCGCCCCGACAACAGACGGAACGATGTCGACAGCCAGGGGATAGCCCAGCACTGCGCGCGATGGAACGCGCGGCCATGCCAACGGCTGAGTGGGTGCAAGCTTGCGGCCCTGCCAACGCATGTTGTCGAGGATTGCAGTTGCCGTGATGATCGCCTTCGCGCGGGTGGCGTCGTTTGCAGCGTGCCAAGGCGCAGCGAACAATCGGGAAGTCGCAACCTCATTGGCCTGGGCAAGCGTGGTGTAACTATTGGTTCCGACGATCAACGCCGGTGCGGTGTCGGTCATGACAGATAGACTTTCGTGATGGTGTCGGCGCCAGTGCTGCGATGCTCAACCCGGACGGCTTTCAGGGTTTCGCCGTTGGGAAGCGTGAAGGTATCGCCAACACCGGCGGCACGGGGATGATTGAGAAGCCATATTGTTGCGGCCGCATCGCTGGCTTTTTCGCGGGATGCGGGGCCGACAATGCGGCCGGGAGAGTATGTGACGCGGGCAGCATGGATCGTGCTGCCCGCTTTGGTTTCGGTGCCTGTGATGTTGCGCGCCGGGGGCAGCCAATGCTCCACAGTATCAGTCATCAAAGATCGAACATCGGACAGCATACGGAAAACCTGAGTGTTAAATGAGTGCCGGTCGCGTTCGCCCAGGATAGGGAGACATGACGAACCACCGGCTTTCGGGGTTATTTTGCGCAGCCACTCACCGAATTGGCCGCCCCGCAAGCGGGCCTCTGCTTCCCCGTGCAAGCACGGGGCGCTGAATCTGTTAGGCCAGTTTCACGCCCTTCAACCGGGCCGCGCACTTGGGATGCTCCAACACAATCGTGCTGTAGTGTTCTACCCGCGTGCGGAATGCCGGTTTGGACTGAAGTTCGCCCAGGTCACGAACGCTAATCGGGGCCGACTGCGCGCCGAACATGGCACCGGGACCGAACGATACCGCATAAATAGAAGCGGTGTTGTTCGCTGTCCCTTGGGTTTCATCGAAGCCCAAAATTGCGTTGCCTTCATTGTCATCTTCGATGATGCCGAACGGAACGCCGTAATACATATCGACTTCGCGCCCCAGGTCATCCTTGGCGATGGTCAAAGCGTTAAGGCTGCGAGCCATCTGCCGGATGGTCTGCCGCATTTTTTTGTTCATCAGCAGCAGCGTGGGCGAGCCGTTGACGGCGTCCACAAGGTCATCAAGCATCTGCATGGTCAGCACCGCGCCGTTCGTGCCTGCGGTGATGACCTGATTGCCGGTGAGGCGCGTATTCAGGCCATCGAACTCCTTGGGGTTCGTCGTGCTATCGCCATCGAACACCGTTTTGAGGTGCGAAAGGGAAAGCGCCTTGACCTTCATAGCGTCGTGGATGGCGCGGGTGTCGTTCGCGCTGGTTGCCCAGGCGATCAGCGCGGCGTCAACGTCCAGGTCGCCGCCGATGATTTTCAGCGGGTCGGAAAGCTGATTGATGACGCCGGTGCTGTCGTCATAGGATTCATTGATCCCACGGAAGGCGATCCCCGGCAGCGTCTGCTCGCGGTTATAGACATATGCCGCACCTGCAATGTTCTGATATGGCATATACTGCATGATAGCATTGGTGCTGGCGAAAATTTCGACCACGCCGGACTGCAATGCGTCGGGATTGAGTTTGGCCCATTCGGTTTGGGTCAGCATTTTCAGATTTCCTCTAATTTTTTCTACGCGTTATTTGCTGTAACCAGCCGCAAGCCGCGCATAGACCGGCATGGACGTGGTATCGGTAGCCCTGGGCGTGATGGCAGGCTTTGCGCCGCCATCAGTGGGCAGCACGACAGGCTTGTCGAAAGCGCCGGTAGCCTTTGCCTGATTGAACCAGGCAATTTGATCGGCAGGCGACAGGCTTACAGGGATAAGCCCGCGCAGATGGTCGGGAACACCGGCCAAGACCGTTTTAGCAGTATCGGCAAGCTGCGCCTTGATTGCGGCAAGTTCATCGCCGCTTGTGTCGGTTTGTGTGCCGGAAGGCGTTTCGTCGCTCATGTTATCCTCACGAATTAAAGGGGTATGGCCAGTTGCGCGGACTCGTCGCGACGGCGTTGAAGTTCTTGGAAAGCGGTCTGTCGGTCTGGGAAGCCATCGGGATTGGCGGCCATGAGGGCATCGACTGGCGACCAAATGCCCAGGTCAGTTTTGGCTTGCGCGTTCGTCAATTGTTCCGTTTCCGAAAGCTGATCTTGCTGTTCAGCAAAATCGACGCCTACAGACGCATCGTCGGGGATAGTGCCGGGGGCGTGGGCATTGACCACGGTCTTCACGACATGAAACAGGCGGGCTTCCATGGCGCGCGCTTGGGCAATCTGATCCTGCCGAACCTCTTTCAGGTCCAAGCGGCCCGCGTGCTTGGCGCTACCAGACTCCGCAACCTTGGACAGGTCGAATAGGTCAGCGCCAACGCCGTAGGTTGCAGCCATTTCGCGCAGCACAAATTCAATCGCCGACAGGATCGAGCCGATAGGGGCGTTAGGTGCAGCAAAGCCAAACTGGCCATTGGCAGGCAGAGCCACAACACGGTCGGGGCCGAATTGCAGGACTTCGTTGGCACTTATGCCAGAAGCCCAGGCTTGCCCGTGTGCTTGATGCTCAACTGCACGCCAAAGGTTCGCTAGGCCAACATTCACCGCGTCCTGGGCAGCGTAAAGGTCCGCGCCGCCGGGCAACCAGAATTGATCGTCAGGCAAACGGTCAAACCAGGGGACGAAAGGCAAGATACCATAAGGATTGCCGTTATCAGGATTCCCTGGGATGGCCTTAGCAGCGCCGCGATAATCAAGCCTGCGAAAGCCGGTCGGCGTCCAATCTGCATATGTCGTATCTTCGACCCTATCGCCGGGGTAGGTCACAATGATCCGGCCAGGACGTTCGGGGTTGGTATAGATCACGTCCAGCGTGTTGGGCGTATGGACGTTCAGGGTGGGCGTGCCGGATTCCTCATCCCAACCAACTTGCAGCGCAACAGTTTTGCACACCTCAAGGTAGCGGCTTGCCTTTTTCAGCACCGCGTCGGCGTTCATCGCCCGATAGAGTGTGTCACCCGTAGATTGATCGAAGCCGTTGAAAACGCGGCGGGGTGGCAAGCGGTAGGTGCTGGCACGCTTGTCAACGATCGCGCGAACAAGATTGACGCTGAATATCCGAAACTGGTCTGGGCGGCTGAAACGCCGTGCAATCAAGTGGTAGGCGTCATCGTGGCTATTGTCCCAATAGTATCGCAGACGCCGCGCGCAATCATCTTTTCGTTGACGCGAAGAAGATGCTAATTTAACAACATCAGATGAAGATGAAAGAAACTTAATCACAAATTCTCACAGCATTAAAGCACGTTGGCAGTATAGCCTATATTTACAATAATTGGAAATGTATTTTATCTTGGTAGAGTGTGCGCACCGATATTTTTGATTTTGCTTTCGATGAATGCTGGTAGTTCAATGATATTGAGCGGACCGCGTTCGCGGTATGCTGAATACAATTTGCGCACTTCCACCATTGATCGGCAGCCATCGGCGCATGGTGGGATGATACCGCCGCCATTAAGCGCGCAGTGTGCGATGCTCGCTCCCCTGCCATTGCAATGGATTCCCTCAATTTCGTAGGCGCAAAGGGTAACAGTCCGAAGGCTGTAAACCGCCCAGGCTAGGGCATGGACATAATCATCATGCGCGCCGCGTGGGTGCGTGAATTTCGGAACTGCGGCCAACCCGTCCGTGGCCTTGCCATCCTCCACCACCTCAAAAATCGCCATTTCAGCCAGCAAATCTTTGAATGCCGGATGGATATGCAACCGCCCTTCCGCTGCGGCCTGATATAGCGCGGTGAATGCAGCGTATTTCGTGGCGCGTGAAGGGTGGATGACTTCCGACCCGCCGCCGTAGGGTTGCGCAGCACACCAGTCGGCAACGTCCTGCGCGCCGTAGCTCTCCAGCGTAACGCGCGACATGCCGTAAGCATGGTGATAGGTTTCAAACCGCTTTTTGATGCCGCCCAATCGGCCCAGGAACACCGTGTCGGCATCCATGACGAATATATGCTCCTCATCGTCTAGGACGATCTTGGCAATGCAAGCCGTCACCGTGGCATCACCATGGCGCGAGCCGCCAAAGGCGCGATCTAATCCTGCCCCCACGGCAAACGCCGACCCCGCTGCTAAAGCCTTCACGTCGAGCGGATACTCCTCGGTGCAGGAGTCCAGCACAGATTTTGGGAACAGGGCGTTAGCGGCATCACCCCAGCGGTTAAGATGCAGAAGGGCGAACTTATGGGGCAACATCTGCCGCGACAACGAACGTAGCTTATTAGGCGCGATCCAGGGCGGCGATTGGCGACAGGCTTCGTCTAAATCAGCATATTCGATATGGGCAAATGCTATCGACGTGTCAGGGTCGGTAGGATGATTGGCGCTCTGCCAGAGTTCCCACAATTTGGATGATCGCGGCGCGACCGTGGAATCAATGATGAGCAGCGAGCCATTGGTATCGAGCAGCGAACCGGCAAGCGCTTCGTAAACATCATCACCGCCATTTCTCGCCGCGTGGATTTCGGAAATCTGGGCAGCGGTTAGTTTCATACCCCACAGGGCAGCGGGATTGCTCGAATAGGCTTGGATCACACTGCCCGTTGAAGGCATTTCGATCCGGTCGGCACCGATCTTGACCGTGCCTGCCGCGACAAGCCTCTTGAGCAGTGGCGTGTTCTCAAACGCCTGCCTGATTGTCCTGAATGCCGTTGACGCTACTTGCTTTTCGGAGTTTGCCAGGACCGCGATATTCTCGGACGGACGCGACATGAAGCGCCACGCTATGAGCATCGCCGCAAGGACCGTTTTGCCGTGTCGCCTAGGGAAACTAAACACCGCGACCGACACGTCTGGATTGTCCAGCGCCTTGGCCACCTCTGCGCGGATGCGATCATCCAACACGAACGGGATATAGCCCCCGCTGCCAGATGGCACGCGCGGCTGAACATCGGCCAAGAACTGGAAAAAGCCCTCGGAGCCTTCGCGCCAGGACGAAATGGATGCGGCAAGATTTGATACAGGCGAATGGCGCGACAAAGGTAATACCAGCGAGAGATTGGGGACGCCGCTTGTTCAGCAGGATCAGCCTAATCGCACCCGGCTTGGGAGGCCCATTTCGGACTGGGCCACAGGTGGCCCTTAGTAATCGCTGCCCGATGCCGCTACGCGGCTAGTGGCCCATTGTGAGCGCGCTAACGTGATCGCCTCAAACGCCGTGCGGTATAACTCGCCGGACGCTGGCAGATTTTAGCCTCCATCTGCGAAGGAGGGGTTTACGGTCACCAAGACCACGCCGACGATGATAACAGCTTTGGAACAGAAAGTGAATAGCCTTCTGCTTGGTCAGCGCTCAAAGACCACCCGCAAACCTCCCCACCGGCGCGTTTCAGTTGCAACGTCGAACCCCCTAGCGCGTGCTCGCGTATACGTGTGCGTGCATTATGCGCTCGCGTATACGCGTATGCGTGCGCGCCGCGCGTCTTAAACCTAACAATAATATATAAGATTCTTAGATTCATATTTTGAATCAGATTCATACTCATTGAATTGGTTATCTTCACTTCGTTCAGATAACCGAGCGACGCTTCGCATCGCTCTTTTTTGTCAAAGGTCAATAATGCTGACCTATATCGTTTGAAGCGAAACCAGACACCAGCGGAGTGCAGAAACCGACCGGAGTTAAAAACCTGCGGGGTGGGGCTTCCGCATGGGCAAGCCGGTTTTGGCAAGCTAAGGGGGCCGCGTGGTGATATTTTGGCATCGGTGTGCCTAAATAGCCTCTATTTTGCCCGTAGAGGCACCGCACAGCGCGAAAACTTGCCTCACCTAACACACACAGCCAAACATACGCGGCGGCGCTCTAGACCCGGTTTACGGGCAATTAGGATTTTCAGGCTTGAACGATCAAATGACTGAAATCTACGCCATCAAACCGCACTGCTTCCATCCAACCGCTGAACATCGAAACGGTGCCTTGGCTCAACTGGCCATAGCCACTTGTCGTCGTCTTTTGGTTGTGACCGAGGCAAACCTCAATCTGATCGTCGAGAAGTTCGGCTTCGCTACGCAAGCGATCAGCAAGCGTATGGCGGAAACTATGAGAGCCAAAGCCGTCGTTGCCATCCTTTATGTCAACATCAGTCAAATATTCACGCCACCATCGCGACGGCGTGGCACCGATATGACCGCGCGAATTTGCCTCAAGTTCGGGGAAAAGCGGCGCGGCCAAATTGTTGCCCATCTGTTCCATCATGCGCGCATGGAACGCTAGGAAGCCGATGCGCTCCAACATGGGATGGACTGCCGCCGGGCGGCTTTTGCGGTTCTTGGTCGCCAAGCCTTCACTGTCATCGTGGCAGATATGGATAAACCAGACGCCGCGATCCTGCCGAACGTCGCCGACACGAAGCTGGGCTATTTCACCGATACGCGCGCCGGAAAACATGCAGATAAGCGGTATCCATTTCCGCCAATCATCAGCTTGTTGGTTGCCCTTCAAATGCTCACGGCCTTCACCAAGGAAACCAGTGAACAGCGGCGAATGGAGCATCTTGTTTAATTGCTCGGTCGAGAACGGCGGGCGGCGGTTCTTGCCCTTTACCTTATCATAGAACAAGCCCGCACAGGGATTGCTCAAGCCTGCCCAAGCTGGTTGCCTGGCTAACCAGGCATACAGGGGCGATATCGTGCTGAGCGCGTTGTTAATGGACGTGAACGCCGTTTGAGGCAGTCCCAATTCGCGCGCCCGCTTGGCAGCCTCTCGCATGGGCAAATGTTTCAGTTGCTTGTTGCTCATCCATTTGGGCGGCAGATCGCGCTTGGTGTCCCGAAAGGCGGCAACCTCAACCGGGGTGATGCTGCGAATGGAACGGTCAGCACCGACAAATTCGGCGAACTGTTGGATCGTTTTCCGATTTTGCGTAGCGGTATCGAGGTTCTTTTCCCCTTTCGCCATGGCTTCTGTCGCCCAACGCTCGAACAACTCAAGCAAAGTTTCACCGGGGGCAGCCTTGTCAGATGCGTGCTTACGGACGCGGGAAACCAGTTTGCTATCTGTTTCCGCTTCAAGGTCACCGCTTAACCGCTCCTTTGCTACCCTGCTTGCCGCAACCTGGGCGACGGCAAGGCGTTCGCATAATGTCGCGTAGCCTGGGCTATCGGTCGGCAGATCGAAGCCCATCGCCTCAATCGCCGCGTCCGCAAGCCCCCGCACTGGGCCAAACTCGCCGGTGATTGTATTGAGCGCGTGCGCTTCCACGTTAAATTGGGTGCGGCGGAGATGGCGACGATAGGCGGCAGCATCCCCGCTTGCCAATGACCTGCGCCGATCATCCTCATATGCAAGAATGCTGTCATATCCCACGGCGACCGCCGCCGATTCGATATCGTTGATTGAGGGCACGCGCAGCGTTGGCAAGAGCAGCCCCCATTTTACATCAAGTTGGTTGGCGTGGTGTCGCGCCAATGCCTTCGCCTGTTCCCGATCCGTGGTCCCTAAGCTGAACTGGACAAGCTTCTGTCCCTCCATCTCATGCAATCGCTTTGGCACCGCGCGACTGAACCAGAAGCAATCAGTGTTCGGACGTTCCCAAAGGTAGGGTGTTTTGCGGGATGATTTCATGACGAAAACCATACCCTAAATGGGTCGAAATTGACAGCGAAATTGACAGTGAAATTGACTTAGGAGAACAAAAAAGGACGTAATATCAACGACTCAGCAGAAATCCTTAGTCAAGAGATTTAGGCAATTCTGCTCCTGTCTCCCCGACCACTTCCTTCAAATGATGCGCACCACAGCCATCCATCCCGGCACCGCCGCCAGCGCCAGGAACGTGCCGAGCGGTACACGCGCCATCCGGTCCCTGACCCGGCCCGTCACCAGCATGACGATCAACCCCGCAACTGCCGCAATCAGCAAGATGAACGGCAGCGCCTGCCACCCGCACCACGCCCCAAGCGCGCCCAGCAACTTCGCGTCGCCCAGCCCCAGCCCGTCACGCCCGCGCAGCGCACGATAGCCGATCGCAATCGCCAGCAACGCGCCATAACCCACCGCCGCCCCGACGATCCGGTCGATCAGCACGACATCGGTCGCCCACATGCCCAACGTCAGGCCTAGAAAGGCCAGCGGCAGAGTCAGCGCATCGGGCAACCAGAAATGGCGCCAGTCCAGCACTGCCAGCGTCAGCAGCATCCAGCCCAGCACCGCCCATCCGATCCCGCCCAGATCGGGCATCCCCCCGATCGCCAGCGCGCCGATCAGTGCGCAACCCGCTTCCACCCGGCCATGCAGCGGGTCGATCGCCGCGCCGCAGGTCCGGCATCGGCCGCGCTGCACTAGCGCGCTGAACAAAGGGATGAGGGCGCGCGCACCCAGCACCCGCCCGCATCCGTCACAGGCGGACCGGCCCCGCGCCACACCGCGCCCCTGTGGCCAGCGCAGGATCAGCGTAGCGAGAAAACTGCCCAGAATCGCGCCCGCAACCCCGCCGAGCAGCACCATCACAGGCTGAATCACAACGTGCCTTCGACCTTGAGAACCTGCGCATTGCCGACGGTCGCAAAGCCCGACCGGCCCAGCGCTGCCGCCAGGGTCGGGTCAGCTGTTTCCACGCGCATTTCCGCGCTATACCGGCCCGATCGCCACAGGCGCAGCGCGATCTTCTCCATGCCCGACTGGCTCACCAGCAGCAGCAATATCGCATCGCCATCGCACGCCACGGTGCCGGACAATCCCTGCGCCAGGTTCAGCCCCGGAAACTGCCCCGCCATCCGCGCCCGGACCCGCCCTTCGCCATGGCCGCAATGGTCGCTGGCGAACCAGGCCGTCACATCCTCCATGTCCAGACTGGCGATCGGCAACGGCGCGAAGCTGCGGCCCAGCGGCACCGCTCCGGTCACATCGTCCACGCCGATCCGCCCGAACCCGACGGTCAGCGCCCCGCTAATGTCGTCGGCCAGCCCCGCCTTGCGCGCAATGTCGAACCGCGCCCGCGCCATGAGTAGCGAAACGGGGGATAGCCCCGCCCGCACGCTGCCCATCGGCATGTCGCCCAGCATCAACTGGTCGATCCGCCCACTCCACACCGTGCCGCGCACATCGCGCGCCGCCACGCCCAAACGCTCCAGCCCGACCAGCCCCAGCGCCACACACATCGGCAGGAACAGAATGAAGCCCAGCAACAGCACCACCAGCAACGCAATCCGCGCCCGGCGCGAAAGAATAAGCCCCATCATGGCTGGTTTCCCCGCACCAGCACCGCCTGCACCGACAGGCTGCCCGCCGTCGCAGCGGGCCGCGCGCTCATCGTTTCGACGCGCACACCCTGCCCCTCCAATGCCGCGATCCATGAAAACAACGCCACCGGGCGCACCGACGCTATCGCCACGTCCATCCGGTCACTGCCCTGCGCCTGCGCCCGTTCCAGCGTCAGCCCGGCCTCGCCCGCGCTCTGGCCGACAAACTGGTCGATCGGCGTGACGGGACCAGCGCTGGCGCCATTGCGCGGCAGATTCTTGAGCTGCTTCACCGCCGCGCGCACCGCCGCATTGCGATCGGTCGCGGCGATCAGATCGTCCCGCGACGCGCGTTGCGCCCGGTCGATCGGCACGACGATGCCGAACCACAGCACGACCGCGCCCAACAATGCGAACATCACGCCCAGCATCCACTGTTCGCGGCTGGATCGCTCCGCCCAGGCCGCTTTCATCCGTTCCATCATGACCGCACCGTAATATCTGCCAGCGTCCGCCCGCCCGCATCCTGCGATGGCGTGGCCGTGATCGTGAAGCCCGCCGCCTGCAACGCCAGCAGCACCGCATTGATGTCATCCGCCTTCGCCGCCGCCAGCGTCGCGCGCAACATCCCGTCCGGGTCGCGCGACAAGGACGTCAGCGCCACCCCCGGCGCATCCTGCATCGCCGCCATCACGGCTGCAACCGGCGCGGTAAAGGCCCGTCCGCCGGCGCCCCGCGCCGCCAACTGCCCCTCCATCTCGCCCAGCGCCTGCGCCGCATCGCTCGCGCCCGGCAGCACCTGTTGCGCCAGCATCAGGCTTTGCGTATCCAGACGGCTGGCCTCGGCATGGTTTTTGCCGATGCCGACCAGCGAAACCAGCAAACCCACCAGCAGGATCAAACCACTCCAAACCGCGATCCGGCCCAGCGCACGCTGGTCGATCGCGCGGCGCACCCGCTTGGCGAAATCCCCCTGCCGCAGGTCGATCGGCGGCGCATCGAGCGCAGCGATCGCCCGCCCCTCGATCACGCCCGTCTGCACGTCCGCGACTGCCGCGTCACCGATCAGCACGGGCAACGCCATGTCGCCGCTCAACGCCATGTCCACGCCGCGCAGCACCACGCCATCGCCGATGACGCCACGCGCAAAACCGCTCTCCGGTTGTGGCAACAACAATGGCGCAGGCACGATCAGGTCCGGGTCCAGCCCATGATGCTGCGCCCATAACAACCATTGCTGCATGTCGGTCCGCGCCGTCAGAGCCACCACATGGGGTCGGGCCGGATCGTCATTCTCGTCCGTCACGGCAAACAACTGATCCGACAGGGCAATCCCGCCCGCCAGCACCGCCAGCCGCGCCGCCGCCCGCCCCTGCCGCACGGGCAGGTCAGGATGCGCGATCCAGTGCAGCGCCACTTGCGCAGCGGGTGGCACGATCATCACCCGCGCCGCATCGGGCAAGGCCGCAAGCCCGCACGCCGCCAGCCAGTTCGCGCCTTCGCCCGCCTGCGTCAGCGCACCATCCACCACCCGCATCCAGCGTGGCGGCCCATCGCCCTCCTGCGATAAAAATACGATCAGGGCATCGCGACTGCTCATGCGCCCGCCCCCCAACTGCGCCGCACCAGCTTGGCCGGTGCCTCCCGCGCATCGATCAGCGCGCGCTCCACCAGCTGCGTTCCCCCGACATTCACCAACACGTCCACTTCGAAAAATCCTGTCGTCAATTTGACCTGTTCGGCCACCTCCGCCATCGGCGACAGGCCGGCCAGCGAGGGCAGCGCCCAGAATTGCACCGTGCTGCCGTAGCCGTCCGTCGGCCGCTGCGCCAGCAATTGCCGCGCCTGCGCCACGCTCAATTGCCCCGGCAACAGCATGGCGAACAAGGGTGCCTGATCGGGCAGCAATGTGTTGATGTTGATCGGCGACAGGTCAGTCACCGGCAACGCGCACACCCATGGCCGCGCCAGATCATAGATGGCCGGTGTAATGCCATTGACCGCGCGCAACTCCGACGCATCCACCATCATCCGGTTGGCCGCGCGATAGGGCCGCTGCGCCTGCGCATAAGTTTCATCCTCCGCCCCACCCGGCTGCGGCACGGCGTCGCTGTCGACCCAGTCGGCCAGCCCAGCGGAAGCCCCCTGCGCCGCGCGCGCATCGACGCCCAGCGCCTGCAACAATCCCTGAAACTGCGCGACACCTGCCGGGCGCACCTTCAGGCTGGCCTCGCTTTCCCCGCTGACCACGCTGTTCAAATTGAAACAATTGCCCCCGTCGATCACCCTCGCGGTCGCAACCCCGCCCGGCACCGGGATGCTCTGCGGCGCGCCCAGCCATCCGCCCGCCAGCGTGATGCGCGCCGGATTGGCCGCCACCAGATCGCCGATCCGCAACCGCGCCACCTGCGTCGCAGCGTCCGCATAGGCGCGCGCCTGGTCGATCGCGCCGCCATTGCCGGTCATCCGCGTGGCCAGCGCCACCCGCTCCAGCGCCGTCGCGGCCACCACCGCCATCACCGCCACCAGCAGCAATACGGTCAGCAACGCGGCCCCGCATTCACCCTTTTTGCGTGGATCAGGCATCGGGCGCCCCTTCGACGATCGGCTTTTCGACCGGCCCTGGCGCGACCAGAAAGCGCAGCATCACCGGCGGTTCGCCCGTGCGGGTCAGTGTCATTTCGACGGCGCGGGGCAGCAGGTCGGGCTGGCTCGGCGTCCATGCTTCCCGCCACTTCCCCTCTGCATCGCGAAAGCGCAGCGTCACAGCCTCGACATGTTCCAGCAGCGCGGCGGGTTCCTCGCCCGCTGCACCGTCCAACTGCGCATAGCTGCGCCGCTCCAACCGCCCCTGCCGCACCCAATATTCGATTTTTTGCAGCGAAGGACGCGGCAAATCGCCCAGATTGTCCCATCCCCCGCGCACCAACTGCATCACCGGCTGGCCCTCGCCCTGCGGATCGGCCCAGAAGGCCGGGGCCAGCGTGCCGCTTTCGGTGCGCGTGATCCGCGCCACCGCCTGCCCCAGATCGCCACCGATCGCGCCGCCTGCCCGCTGGATCGCAGCCATATCATTCAGCCGCGCCTTGACCTGCGCCTGCGCCGACACGCTATTGCCCAGCAACAACACCCCCGCCCCCGCCAGCATCGCAAAGATCATCAGCGCGACGAGCAGTTCGATCAGCGTGAAGCCCTGTTGGGCGGAACGCTCCAAAGGCGTGAAGCCGCGCTCGTCACGCATCACGCCACCACCCGCACGAAACTCAGCACCACCGGCGACGCGCCCGGCTGGCCATCGACGGTCAGGTCCACCTGCAACAGACGCTGGTCGTCGGTCGACTTCACCACGCGATGCCATCGCCAGCGCCGCCCGCCATTGTCCACTTCGCCATCTTCCTGCCCGGCGGACGGCGGCAACGGATCGCTCTGCACCTCCACCATCAAATTGCGCGCGACGATCTGGCCCAGCGCCTTGCTGTTCAGGTCGGCGGCGGTCCGCAACGTCACCCCCTGCAACCGCACCAGCGCCAACGCCGCCAGGCTGAACACCGCCAGCGCGACCAGCATTTCGAGCAAAGTGAAGCCGTGTTCGGCGGAACGCCCCAAAGACGTGAAGCCGCGCTCATTTACACCACACCGTGTTCCCGCGCAGGCGGGAACCCAGTCCAGTTCGGGCATCGACTTGCCCGCCTGCGCGGGACCACACTGAACCCGCTTCCTACCCACCGACCATGACCTTCCCCGCCATGTCGACGCGCACCGACACCCGCTCGCCCTCGCGCGCCAGTGTCACGGTCAGCGGATCGGTCGGCAGGCCAGTGCCGTCGAAGGCGATCTGTTGCCGCCCATCCTTGCCCACCAGCGCGCGGGTGCCACCCTTCCAGTTGGCGGTGACGAACGGCTTGTCCTCAAGCGGCACCCATTGCCCACTCTCGCGCCGCTGAAAGCCATAGCCCGATGCGGACACCCACAGCCCCATCGGCGCGGCGGTCACGACCGCTTCGTCGCGCGCGGCGGCCACGCGCGCGGCAAAGCGGTCGGCATCCTCGATCACGCGCCCGCGCGGATCGGGGATAGCCAGCACCACGGCAGCCGAAATGAAACCGATGATCGTCAGCACGACCATCAGTTCAATAAGCGTGAAGCCGTGTTCGGCGGAACGCCCCAAAGACGTGAATCCCGCTTGCGACGCAGGATCAAATCTCGCTGGAGAATATATCCGCATTTTCCGCTTCCCCGCCCGGCTGGCCGTCCGCGCCCAGCGAACTGATGTCGAACGCGCCCTTGCGCCCCGGCACGGTGTAGACATAGGCCCGGCCCCACGGATCGTCGGGCAGCTTCTTGACATAGCCGCCACGCCGGTAACGCTGCGGCTGCGCCAACGATGCAGGCGGATTGAGCAGCGCCAGCAAGCCATCGGACCCGGCCGGATAGGTCAGATTGTCGAGCCGATATTGCTCCAGCGCCTGTTCGATCGTCGCAATGTCGGCCTTGGCCTTCTCCACCCGCGCCGTATCGGTCGCGGGAATGACATTGATCGCCACGATCGTCGCCAGCAGGCCGATGATGACGATGACGACCATCAGTTCGACCAGCGTGAAGCCGTGTTCGGCGGAACGCCTCTCCCCACACTCGTCATCTCCGCGAAAGCGGGGATCCCGCTTCTTCTTCAGCAGCGCCACAGGATGGAGCAGAACAGTGAGATCCCAGCTTTCGCTGGGATGACGGCCAAGGAAATGCTTCATATTCAACTCCTTCAAGCCCCGGTCAGGCTTTGCAGCTGCAAAATGGGCAGCAGGATGGACAGGATGATGACGGCAACGATGCCGCCCATCAGTATGATGATGATCGGTTCCAGCATGGCGAGCGCGGTGGAGGTGAAGGCGTCGAACTCCCGCTCCAGATAATCCGCCGCCCGCTCCAGCATGGTGTCGAGCCGCCCGGCACTTTCCCCGCTGGCCGCCAGATAGACCAGCAGCGGCGGAAACACGCCCGCCCGGCGCAGCGCTGCCGACAGGCTGCCTCCGCCCCGAATCGCCTCGACAATCTCGTCCGACGCCCGGCGCAGCACCCGGTTGTGAACCGTATTGGCGGTCAGCGTCAGCCCCTCCATCAATGGCAGGCGGCTGGCCACCATGGTCGATAGCGTCCGCGCCATCCGCGCCGCGTGCAGGTCGCGGATCAGCTTGCCCAGCACCGGCAGGCCCAGCAGCGTCGCGTCGAAGCGATAGCGGAACCGCTCATTCTTCATCGCCCGCCAGAAGCCGACCCCGCCCAGCACGATAAGGATCAACAGCAACCACCAGTAAGCCGCCAGAAAGGCCGACACGCCCATCACGATCCGCGTCAGCAACGGCAATGCCTGCCCCACCGTATCGAACTGCTCGACCACCTTTGGCACGACGAAGATCATCAGCGCCGCGACCACGAACACCGCGAATGTCGCCAGCACCGATGGATAGGCAATCGCCGTCAGCACCTTCGATCGCATGATCGCCTGCCGCTCCATCAGGTCGGACAGGCGCTCCATGATCGTGGGCAGGCTGCCCGAACTCTCACCCGCCGAAATCATCGCGCGATAGAGCGGCGGAAAGCTTTTCGGCTCCGCGCCCAGCGCATCGGCCAGCCGCCGCCCTTCCATCACGCCTGAATGCACCGTGCCGACGATGGCACGGACATGATCCTGCTCGCTCTGCCGCCCAATGGTCCGCAACGATTCCTCCAGCGGACTGACCTGCGTCAGCGTCGCCAGTTGCCGCGTGAACAGCGTCAATTCCTTGGGGCTGAGGCGGGGCGAACGCAGCGCCATGCCCGCCCGCTTGCGCGCGCTTTCCACCGCGCCCGGCGTCAGCGCGACGATGAACAGCTTGCGCGCGTCCAGCTTCGTCCGCGCATCCTCTATTGCGTCCGCCTTGACCCGACCCGTGCGCTCCTTGCCCGCCGGGTCGATCGCGACATAATCGAAATCAGCCATCGGCGATCGTTTCCGCCTCGACTGAATCGCGCCGCGACACCCGGATCGCTTCTTCCGCCGTCGTCTGCCCGTCCCGCACCAGCGCGCGGGCGGCAGAACCCAGATTGGGCGCATTGAGGAAAGCGTGCCGCGCAATCAGCGATTCGTCGCCACCATCGTTGATCAGGCGGCGGATGGTATCATCGACCCGGATCGCCTCGAACACGCCGATCCGCCCCTTATATCCCGTGCCACTGCACGCATCGCACCCGCGCGCGCGGTAGATGATCGTGCCGGGGTCGAAGCCCAGCAGCGCACTGGCCGACTTGTCCGCCTGCACCGGCTCGCGGCAACTCTGGCAGAGCCGCCGCACCAGCCGCTGCGCGATCACCGCGCGCAATGTGGACGCCAGCAGGAACGGCTCGACCCGCATGTCGCGCATCCGCGTGATCGCGCCCACCGCATCATTGGTATGCACCGTGGACAGCACCAGATGCCCGGTCAGCGACGCCTGCACCGCAATTTCCGCCGTCTCGCGATCGCGAATTTCGCCGATCATCACCACGTCGGGATCCTGCCGCAATATCGCGCGCAGCCCCGCCGCAAAGGTCAGCCCGACCTTGGCATTGACCTGCGTCTGGCCCACACCCTCCATCGCATATTCGACCGGATCCTCGACCGTCAGTATGTTGCGCGACCCGTCGTTCAACTGCCGCAGGCCCGCATAAAGCGTCGTCGTCTTGCCCGATCCGGTCGGCCCGGTGACCAGAATGATGCCATTGGGTTCGCTTAAGCCCTCGCGGAAAATCCGGTCCGGCACGCCGGTCATCCCCAACAGGTCGAGCGTGATGCCCGCATTTTCCTTGTCCAGGATACGCAGCACTACCCGCTCCCCCGCCCGGCTGGGCAGAGTGGAAACACGCACGTCGAGCAGCTTGCCCCCCAACGTCAGGCCGATGCGCCCGTCCTGCGGCACGCGCCGTTCGGCAATGTCCAGCCGCGCCATCACCTTGACTCGGCTGACCACCACCGGCGCGACATGCGGCGGCATCCGCAGCGTTTCGCGCAGCACGCCGTCGATCCGCATCCGCACGACCAGACCCGTCTCATAGGGTTCGATATGGATGTCAGACACGCCCTGCCGCGCCGCTTCGGCGATGATGCCGTTGATCAGGCGGATCGCAGGCGCATCGTCCGCACTGTCGAGCAGATCGTCGGCAGTCGGAATATCGGCGGCAAGAATATCCAGCTCGTCCGCGCCCACTTCGAGCGATCCCGCCATCGCAGCCGCGCTGCCCTCCATCGCATAATGGTTCGACAGATGCCGGTCGAACTGCGTCGGTTCCACGAACAGCACATCGAAACTGCGCGCCAGATGCCGCCGCACTTCCAGCAACACGCGCGGATCGCTCCCCTCGCGCACCGCAATCGTCAACCGCTCGCCCTCGATCGGGAGCATCACCACGCCATGCTTGCGCGCGAAGCCATAGGGTATGTCGATGGGGCGAGGGGGGGCGGGAACCGCCAGTGTTTCGTCGCTCACTTGCGCTCTCCACTGGGCGGCACATCCACTGGCCGCACCACACGGCTCGACTGACGCACCACCGGCTCGATCACCTGTCGGACACCCGGCTGCACCACCGTATCGCTGGGTTGCGCCGCGACCGGCGGGGTTGCGCCCATATAGTCGCGGACCAACTCGTCGATGGTCGGCTCCATGTCGGGATTGCGCTGCAACTGCATGTCGCGGACATAGCCATAGCGCTGCTGCGTCAACCGCTGCGCATCTTCCTTCGACCGCAATATCGTCGGGCGGATGAACACCATCAGGTTGGTCTTGGTCCGGCTGCGGCTGCGCGATTTGAACAATTCGCCCAGCCCAGGAATATCGCTCAACAACGGTATCCGCTCGATCGTCTTGCGCTCATTATCGTCCAGCAATCCGCCCAGCGCCAAAATCTCGCCATCGTCCACCGTGACCGTCGTTTCGATCTCGCGCTTGTTGATGATGAGGTCGCTGCTGCTATTGCTCACCGGCCCGGCCACGCTCGACACTTCCTGCCGCAGGAACAGCTTGATTGCGCCGCCAGTGTTGATCTGCGGCTTCACCTCCAGCTTGATGCCAACGTCCTGCCGCTGGACCGTGCGAAACTGATTGTCGAAATTCTGGCTCAGCGCCTCGCCCGTCGTAACCGGCACCTGCTGGCCCACCAATATCGACGCCTTCTGGTTATCCAGCGTCATCACCGACGGCGTGGACAGCAAATTGCTTTCCGTGTCGGATTTCACGGCATTGATGATCGCCCCGAAAATCCCGTTCTTGCCGATCTGCGTCCCCAGCCCGCCGATGATCCCGGTCGCGCTGGTCAGGCTGCTGATCGCGGCCTGCTGCAATGTGCTGGCCAACTCGCCATTGGTCTGCGTCTCGGTCGTCGTCGTGCTGCCGTCCGCCGCCACCACCGTCGTCTTGGTCGTGCCAAGCTGAGTCGCACCATAGGCACCCGCAAGCGTCAGCAGATTGGGCGAAGCGTTGGAATAATTGGTCGCGGCAAAGCCAGTCGACGTGCTGCCCAGCAGGAATTGCACGCCCAGCTTCTTGGCCGCCGCATCGCTGATTTCCACGATGATCGCTTCGACCAGCACCTGTTCGCGCCGCGTGTCGATCTGGCGGATCGTTTCGCCCAGCATCCGCTGCACATCATTATTAGCCGCCACGATGATCGCGTTCGCGCCCTCATAACGGGTGACGATCGCCGGGCCGCGCGTCGAAATGCCGCTGCCACCGGAGGAGGATGACACCGCCGCAACCGGGGCCGCCGCCGCGCTCGCTGGAGCCGCACCGCCCGCCGCTGGCGTGGATGCGCTCACCGGCTGGCTGGTCGATTGCCCGACCAGTTGCTGCAACACCGGCAGCAATTTTTCCGCGTCCGCATGTTCCAGCCAGTAAACCCGTATTTCGGTGCCGCTCGCCGCCTGTTGGTCCAACTGCCGCGCCATCGCCACCAGACGCGCGACGGTTGCCCCATCGCCCCGGATCGCCACCGCATTGCTGCTGTCGATCGGCACCACCGTCGCGGCGGACGGCGAAGCATTTTCCCCTGCGCCCCCGCCCGCGACCAATGCCTGCAACGACGTCGCAATTTCCCGCGCGCCCGCATTTTTCAGCATCACCATCTGCGTCGCCGACGTGTCCCGGTCGATCCGCGCAATCACCTGACGAATGCGTGCTATATTGTCGGCATAGTCCGCCACCACCACACTGTTGCCCGCGCGGTTGGCCGTGACCGACCCTTCCTTGCTGACCAAAGGCCGCAGCGTTTCCAGCGCGCTCGCCGCATCGATCGACCGCAAGCGGAACACCTCCGTCACGAAACTGTTGCGATTGCTCGCCCGGCCCACCGCGCTTGGCTGCCCCGCCGCACCATCGGCGGGCTGGATGCGATAGGCGCCGCCCGGCGCCGGCACCGCGACCAGCCCGTTGGCGCGCAGGGTGGACAGCACGATCTCGAAATATTCGGATCGCGACAGCGGCCGGTCGGTCACGACCGACACTTTCCCCTGCACCTTGTTGTCGATGATGAAGGTGCGCCCCGTCACCCGCGCCGCATCCTGAATGAAGGCGCGAATGTCCGCGTCCCGCACGTTGAGCGTCTGTTGCGCATGAACGGGAACCGCCAGCACAAGAGCAAGCGCAGCGGAAAGATGGAGGAAATGTCTGGTCATTGGCCTTGCACGATCAGGTTGACGGAGGCGACGGCAGCGCCACGCTCCACGGTCAGGGACAGGCGCGCTCCGGGCGCGATCTGGTTTTGCAATGCTTGCAGGTCGCCCAGCGGCTGGCCGTTCACCTGCGTCACGATGTCGCCGGGGCGAAAGCCCGCGCTGGCAAATCCCGGTCCCTTCGCGCTGACGACCAGGCCCGTGACCCGGCCATTCTGCATCCGGGGCGCAAAGCCGATGTCGCGTTTCAGGCTGTCGGCGGTCGGGCCAGTCCCGCCACCGGGCGCAGCGGGCGGCGGCGGCGCAGCGCTCTGCCATCCGGCATTGTCGGCGGGCGCTGGCGCAGCGTCGGGCGCGGGCGTCGACTGGTCGATGAAAATCTGCTCCTCGGCCCCGCCCCGGTCGATCGTCACATGATCGAACGCCACCGATTTCAGCACCACTCCGGGCAGGATTTCATCCCCCACGGCAAAGCTGTTCTGCACCCCGTCAGGCGACGCGATGATCGCGCTGCCCTGCCCGGATCCTTCGTTCAGGCGGATGCCATAAAGCGTCAGCGCCAGCGATGTGACGACGGCATTGCCCGGCTGGGCGGGCGCGCCGCTGCGGAAAAAGGGATCGAAACTGGCAAACAAGGCCTGTCGCGCAGTCGGCGACAGGATTTGCGCCTGCCGTCCTTCCCACGGGCCAAAGCTGCCCACGGGCGCGACAATCACCCACATCAGCCGCACCAGTTGCAGCGCCAGCACAGCGAGCAGTCCGTGTTCAGCCAGGCGCAGCGCGTCGAACGCGCCCTTGCGGTTGCCCCTGCCGCGCATAATCTGCCCAAACGGCACCCGCATGATATGACCCAAGCCCCCGACTGTTCCAGTCGTCTGCTAGGGATTTTGTCTTACTCAAAAATGACACTTATGTGACCGATATATTACACCGCCTTTATCACGCGCGTCCCACTTGCATTTGCCGGGCCGGGCGATAGCAACGGCCCATCATGACGGCGCAAAATCCCCCCGTCGCATCCGATGGCGACCCCGCATGGATCGGCACGCATCCGCGCATTCAGCGCGTGCCGAGCCGCGACCTCACCCTGTTCATCCAGCGCGATTTCCTGTCGGCGGACGAATGTGCCGCGCTGATCGAACGGATCGACGCACACCGCCGCCCCTCGACCATCGCGGACGCCAATGGCGACGGCTATTTCCGCACCAGCGAAACCTGCGACCTCGACCATGACGATCCGTTCGTGGCGGCAATCGACGCCCGCCTCGCCACCTTCGCTGGCATCGCCCCGCTGCATGGCGAACCGATCCAGGGCCAGCGCTATGATGTGGGTCAGGAATTCAAGGCGCACACGGACTATTTCGACCCCAAGGGCGCAGACTTTGCCAAATATTGCGAAGTCGCGGGCAACCGCACCTGGACGCTCATGGTCTATCTGAACGAACCGGCGGCAGGCGGCGCCACTCGCTTCCCCAAAATCGGCAAGACGGTGCAGCCGCAAAGCGGCAAGCTGCTCGCCTGGAACAACCGCAACACAGATGGCCAGCCCAACCCCGCCAGCCTGCACCACGGCATGAAGGTGCGCAGCGGCGTCAAGCATGTCATCACCAAATGGTATCGCGAACGCCCCTGGGGCTAGGCCAGCACTTTCACCACCCCGTCATCCCCACACCCCGTCATCCCAGCGAAGGCTGGGATCCCCCTTTCTTCTTCCGCAACGGCGAGAACGAAAAAAAGACCGGCCCGCACGAAACGGCCCGGTCTTGTTACGCCATCAACGGGACCGCGCGAACGCGGCCCCATTGGCATCAGAAGGCTACGGTCATCGACGCAGCGATGGTCGTGCCGATCTTGTAGCGGTTATAGAACACCTTGTTATCGCCCGCCTGCTGGAACTCCTGGAACTTGCGGCCCAGAATGTTGCGCGCTTCAAGCTTCACTTCGCTGTTGATCCCGCCGGGCAGCTTGACCGCCTGACGCGCCACGAAGTCCAGTTGCACGCCCGGCTTTTCCTTGATGTCGGGTTGCAGGTTTGGCCCACGACTGGTCACCCGGTCGCTGGCATAGGTCAGCAACAATGTCTGCTGCGACAGGCGATCGGTATCTTCCAACCCCAGTTGCAGATTGAGCAGATGGTCCGACTGGCCCGTCAACGGCACGCCGTTCAGGAAATAGTCGGATGCGGCAGGCAGGTCGCCGGTGGTGTAGGTATAGGGCGTGGTCGTGTCGCCTGCCTGCACCTTCAGCTTGGACTGGGTATAGGTATAGTTGCCGATCAGCGCGATGCGGCGGTTCTCGAAGAACGGTTCATCGCCCAGCCCGTAAAGCGGCACATATTTCTGCGCTTCCAGCTCGAAACCATAGAGCGTCGCTTCGGGCGCATTGGCAAAGCTGGTCGTCACGGCATAGGTGTCGGTGATCGTGGTATAGGTTTCGATCGGATTTTCGATCTTCTTGTAGAAACCTGCCGCGATCAGCCGCTCATCCTTGCCCATATACCATTCGGCGCGGACCTCCGCGTTCCACAGCTGGCTATCCTGCAAATAGGGGTTGCCGCGATAGAAACGGTTGGAATCGGTGTCGAGATAGGGCTGGGCAATCAGCTCGCGGAACTGCGGGCGAGCAATCGTCTTGGACGCGCTGGCGCGGAACTGCACGCCCTTGGCCGCTTCGAACGTCAACGTGACGGCGGGCAGCCAGTAATCCTTGCGGATTTCGTTGAACGGGGTCACGCCCGTGCTGTAAACATCCACGCCGGTAACTGACTGCACACCCTTTTCGTAGCGCACGCCAGCATTGAACGACAGGCCGGGGAACAATTCCGCCTGCACCTGGCCATAGCCCGCATGGACCCGCAGAGCCGCATCATAAACTGGATAATTGCCCGAAAATTCCAGCAGGCTGATGTCGTACAGCTGCACCGACGCATCCGACAACAGATAGTCGGGGCGCAACTGCTGCACCGGGATCGGCAGGTTGGTCGCATCGAAATGCAGCTCGTAACGCGACGATGTCCGCTTCGTGTCGGTGAAGGCATAGCCTGCCGTCACGGTGAAGGCCGGTGCGATCTTGTAGCTGAGGTCGATGCCCGACGACCACAGGTCTTCGTTCAGGTCGCTGAACGTCACCGACGCATCGCCGCGCTGGCGATTAAGGGCGTTGATGAAGCGATCGCCGACCGGATCTTCGGCCAGTGCGCGGTTGGTGCGGACATAGACGAAATCGCGCTCGTAGGGCGCTTCACGCTGCGACTTGGCATAGGCACCGCGCAGGTCCAGGCTCAGCGCATCGTTCAGCTTGAACTCGCCGACCAGCTGGGTGTCGATCAACTGACGCTCATACCAGGCGGTATTTTGCGTCATATAGTCCGCGCCCTGAATCTGGCCGTCATTCTGCCCGATCGACAGCGCGCTGCGCTTCAGCGTGTCGCGGATATACAGGTTGGTCCAGCGCAGCTTCTGGTCGCCCAGCTCAAGGCCCACGCCCAGCAGGCCGTTGACCGTCATTTCATTGTCGGTGCTGATCTGCTGCGTATTCTTGCCGGCCCCTGCCGCCACGTCCAGCGACGCCTGCTGCAACGTGTCGCGGGTGCGCCACTTGTTGCTGTAGGACGCCGTGGCGATGACGCCCAAACGTCCGTCGCTGCCGATGTCGGTCGCCGTGCCTGCATTGATCGAACCGGAAAAATTGAACGGCAGGCTGTTGGTGCGCTGCACCACCGACGTGTCGGAATTGAGGAACTGCATGGCGATGTTGCGCAGGTCCGCGCGCGCCATGTTAGGGAAGGGCGTCCCGCTGTCGATCGCGTTTTGCAGCAGCGGCGGCACATCGCGCGAACCATCGTCAAAGCCGGTCCAGTCGGACTTGCTGCCATAATGGGTATAGCCCAGCTGGCCCGACGTTTCGGTGTTGGCAGAGCTGCCGAAGCCGACTTCCAGATAGCTCTCGGTCGGAATCGCCTTGGTCGTCAGGTTGATGACGCCGCCGCCAAATTCACCGGGGAAGTTGGCGGAAAAGCTCTTTTGCACCAGCGTCGAAGCAATCACGCTGGTCGGGAACAGGTCCAGCGGCACGACGCGCTTCAACGGCTCAGGGCTGGGCAGCGGCGAACCGTTCAGCAGCGCGAGCGAGTAACGATCGCCAAGGCCACGGACATAGACGAACCCGCCCGACACGACCGACAGGCCGGTCACGCGCTGGAGCGACCCTGCAATGTCGCCTTCGCCCGTGCGCTTGATGTCGGCGGCGGACAGGACGTTGACGACTTCGGGCGCGGACTGCGACACGTTGGTCGTGCGGCGGCCGGTGACGATGATGTCCGCGCCGGGGATCGACACGTCGACATTGCCCTCTTGCGCAGCGGCCTCGTCGGCGGCGCTGGGGGTCGTGGTCATGCCCGCGTCACCTGTCGAGGTGCCGGGATTGGATTGCGCCATGGCGACAGGTGCGACCAGGGCGGTGGAAATCAGGAGCAGGCGCGCCAGGCTGAGCGGCTTCGACATGCTAGGTGTCCCCCTTTGGGAAATTCAGTGCAAAGAAGGCGGGGGAGCGAATAACTACGCTCCCCCGCCCCTGTTGAGGTCGTGGGTCCGATCAGGTCGTCGGGATCGCCGTGCAATTCTTGCTGGTGGTGCCAAAGCTGGCGGTCACCGAGTTGCAGGTCCAGCCAGCATACCAGGTGTCGCTGCTGTCCTTGACCGCGCCGACATAGTTGGTCGTGGTGAAGTTGCTGTCGACCGTCTTGGGGTCGGTCGCAACCAGCGCGGTTTCGGTAGCACCGTTGATGAACAGCGACGTCAGCGACGGGGTGTAGGTGATCGTGGCGTTCGGGCCAGCTTCGAAGATCGACTTCACCACATCGGCGGTCACGCCGGTGTTGCCCTTATAGGGCGTGGCGCTGCACTGCATCGCGACCGAGATGTAGCGTGGCTTGCCAGCGTCCTGCAACGCGGTGTCGGCGTCGCGCACGGTGGCGGCGGCGTCGATGCGCAGGCAGCTCTGGGTCGGGCTGACGATCAGGCCGTTCACCAGCGTCAGGTCCGCACCGCCGCGCAGCAGCATCGAAGCGCCGTTGCTGCCGGTGGTCGAACGACCGATGAAGGTGAAGTTGGCGACCTTGACGAACTGACGCGGCAGGGCGTCGACGCCGTTATTGGCAGCCGACCCACCGTTGGAGTCGGTTTCCATGAAACTGTCGCCAATGTCGTTGCCCGAACGATGGGCGCTGATGACATATTGGATCGTGCCGCGATAGCCGACGTCGGTGTCCAGATTGTCGTCCTCGACGCCCGTGGTCACGATGTAGCGCGGGTGAACCGAACCACCGAAGATTTCGATGGCATCGTCCGAACTGTTATGGACCTGGATATGGTCCAGCGTGGTGCCGGTGCCGACGCCCGACGGGGTCAGACCCTGCAATTCGCTCGAACCCGACAGGACGAAGCCGGAATAGCGGATCTGCACATAGGACATGCGGCCCGAATTGTCGGCGTCGTTCGCGCCACCATAAAGGGCGTTGCTCGCGCCTTCGGTGTCACGCTCGCACGCCGTGGTGCCGGGCGCTGCGGCAGGTGCCTGGCAATCGGTGATCCGGCCACGGCCCAGCAGCACGATGCCGCCCCACTGGCCCGACGACTGGTCGGTCGCGGTGCCAAGCACGTTTTCGCGGCTGGTGAAGACGATCGGCTGAGTCGCGGTTCCGACAGCATTGATGCGATTGCCGCGATTGACGGCCAGGAACGTGTTGCCGGTGCCGGCAAAGATGTTCACGCCCGGATCGATCGTCAGCGTCACGACATTGTTCGTGCTTGCCGCGCCCTGATCGGTGCCGACATCGACGCGACCGGGCATCGAATAGATGACGCCAGCCACCTTGGCGATCGCCGTGGTGCTGTTGAAACGCGCCGGGAAGGCGCAGTTGCGCCAGGTGTTGGTGCCATCCGAAATGGTGCCAAGGTCGGTCAGCTGGTCAGCGCCCGAAATAGTGGGGCAGCTGGCGGCCGGGGTTACCGACGTGGGGGTCGGGGTCGGCGTGGGGGTCGGCGTAGGCGTGGGGGTTGGCGTCGGCGCGGGAATGACGATGGTGCCTTCGCCCGGCGACGCGATATCGTCCGCGCCGCAAGCGCTCAGCGCCGCGCAGGCGCAGCCCGCCATCAGGATCGTGTGAATACGGTTATTCTCGGCCATGTCGTCTCCGCTCCGGTCAACACCGGGTTTGTTGCAGTGCGAAGCGCAGGGGAAACCGACTCGGACAACGCCCCCTGTCGCCCTCAGGAGCGGCAGATAGGAGCCTCCAATGACATGGCCGTGCCGTTTTCATGACGAAACGACGACTTATAAATGACAATAATATGACATTGGTTGCACATATATGACAAAGGGCATCGCCCGGATGGACGATGCCCTTTGTCTCTGACCCGGTGCGACCCGTTCAGCGTGCGGCGTAGCGCATTTCCAGACGACTGAGCGCACGGCGCGCAATGTCACGCGACGATGCTTCGCCGCCATCGGCAGTTACCAGCATGATATCGGGGGCATAACGCGCGCTCTGATAGGCGGCGCGCGCATCGGCCATACGGCCCAGCCCGACATAGGCATTGCCCAGGTTGATGAGGCGGGCCGGATCATTGGCGGCATCGGGGCGCACCACGGTCAGCCTTGTCGCGGCCCGATCAAACTCGCCGGCTTTCAGCGCCGCCGAGGCAAGGCGACCATCGGGCAGCCCGACCTCGACCAGCCGTTCCGATGCGAAGGCGCTCGCAGGCGCGAGCGAAACCAGCGCAACACCCAATATGAGAGCGACCTTCGACATGATTTTTCTCCAAAAAAACTTCTTACTATAGTCTCTATTATTTCACTGTGATGACAGTTGGGCAATAGCGCCGGGAAGGGAGAAAAAGGATTTATATCACAGTCTAATCAACGTCTTATGATTTTTTCTTCATACTGTCATAAATATGTAATTGAAATGACAGGTCGAATCCATCGATTCGATTCGCGCCGGACATGCCAAAAGGCGGCGACCGCTGATGCGACGCCGTTGCGCGTTAAACCGACAAAAAAGACAGGTCCGGGAGGTTCTGTTGCCCGGCCCTCCCGGAAGCCGCTGAATTCCCTTCTGTTGCCCGGTGGGTTCAACCGCGCTATTTTAGAATGAAGTCAGGCCGTTAGGCCCTCATTCACGCTGCAATGGCGAGTGCTTCGTTATCGTTGGCACTTGTGAGTTTTGCACAGTTTAACGGCTTACACGGGCCGGGTAAAAATATCGCCTTTGAACACACGTCGATCCTAGTTCGCCCCCGTCAGACACCCCGCTCAAAGCGGGGCATGTGGTGGAGACGCCGGGTACTGCCCCCGGGTCCGCTGCGTCTATTATACGACACAATTTATCACCATAGCCGGGCGAACCCGGCCCGACCTATATGGAACCGCGCGGGCCATTTATCAAGTCACTCGCGCAAAAGGGAGCAAACGACATGTGCATCATGGCCATGGCATGGGCCGCTCATCCGCGCTGGCAACTGCTGCTGATCGGCAATCGGGACGAATATCACGCCCGCCCCGCCGCACCGCTTGCCCCCTGGCCCGACCGGCCGGGCGTCATCGCCGGACGCGACCTGCAATCGGGTGGCACCTGGCTGGGCGTATCGACGGCCGGGCGTGTCGCCATCGTCACCAATCTGCGCGGCCATGGCGATCGCTCGCCCGATCGCGCCTCGCGCGGCGCACTGGTCGCCGACCTGCTGGCGGGCGACGGTTCCTATGCCGATGCGCCACCATCCGCGCTGGACGATTTCAACCCCTTCAACCTCATTCTGATCGACGACCAGACCGCCCATTTCCTGACCAACCATCCCGCCCCGCGCCGAACGCACCTGCCCCCCGGCCTCTATGGCCTGTCCAACGCCACGCTCGACGCCCCCTGGCCCAAGACGCTGGCGCTCAAAGCCGCGCTTGCCGAATGGCTGACGACCAACCCCGACACCCCGCAATCCCTGTTCGATCCCCTCCGCACCGAAACCCTGCCTGCCACGCAGGCAGGCGACGAAACCTCCCCCATCTTCATCCGCGATTCCCTCTACGGCACGCGGTGCAGCACCATCGTCGCCATCGACACCGCCGGACAGGGCCAGATCATCGAACGCCGCTTCGACGCTACCGGCCACGCCACCGGCGACACCCTGATCGACTTCCGCTTCCCCCCGGCGCAATCGCACGCTAAAGCGATCCCATGATCCTCGTCATCGACAATTATGACAGCTTTACCTGGAACCTGGTCCATTATCTGATGGAACTGGGCGCGCGGGTCGAAGTCGTCCGCAACGACGCCATTTCCGCCGGACAAGCCTTGTCCAGCGGCGCGAAGGCGTTCCTGCTTTCGCCCGGCCCCTGCACTCCCAATGAAGCGGGCGTCAGCCTGGATCTCGTCGCCGCCTGCGCCGACGCGGGCGCGCCCCTGCTGGGCGTATGCCTTGGCCATCAGGCGATCGGCCAGCATTTCGGGGGCAAAGTGGTGCGCGGCGGCCTGATGCACGGCAAGACGTCGCCCGTCACCCATGACGGCACCGGCCTGTTCGCGGGCCTCCCCTCGCCCTTCACGGCAACCCGCTATCACTCGCTGATCGTGGAGCAGATTCCCGAAACACTGGTCGTCAACGCCACCAGCGAAGACGGATCGGTCATGGGCTTCCGTCACGCCACGCTGCCGATCCATTCGGTGCAATTCCACCCCGAAAGCATCGCCACCGAACATGGCCATGACATGCTGGCCAACTTCCTGAAAATCGCCGGCATCCCGGTGCGGGCGCGCGAAGCGGCGTAACAAACCGCCCGCGTGCGCCGGGGAAAACTGCATACCCCCTCGACTCATCCGCCCCGCCGCGATTAAGGCCAATCGCGATGACCAGCCTGCCCGATCCTGCCGCGCCGCTCGACGCGCTGACCGCCGCCCGCGCCTTCGACCTGCTGTTTGACGCGGACTTGGCCGAACAGGACATCGCCGCCTTCCTCGTCACCATGGCCCGGCGTGGCGAAACTGCGACCGAAATCGCCGCCGCCGCCCGTGCCATGCGCGCCCGCATGATCCCGGTCACTGCGCCACCGGGCGCGATCGACGTTTGCGGCACCGGGGGCGATGGCCATCACACCCTCAACGTCTCGACCGCCGTGTCGCTGGTCGTCGCCGCGTCCGGCGTGCCGGTCGCCAAACATGGCAATCGCGCCGCATCGTCCAAGGCCGGAGCCGCCGACACGCTCGAAGCCCTCGGCCTCGACCTCGATCGCGCCGCCGCTACGGCGCAAGCAACCCTCGCCGACCTCGGCATCTGCTTCCTGTTCGCGCAAAATTACCACCCCGCGCTCAAGCGCCTCGGCCCCATCCGCCGCGCCATTGGCGAGCGCACTATCTTCAATCTCATGGGACCGCTCGCCAATCCCGCGCGCGTCCGTCGCCAGCTCGTCGGCATCGCCCGCCCCGCCTATGTCCCCATCTATGCGCAGGCATTGAGCGACCTGGGCGTGGACCGCGCCATGATCGTGTCGGGCGACGAAGGGCTGGACGAACTCTCGCTCGCCGGAGGCAATGACCTGGCCGAAGTGACCGGCGACGGCCTCATCGCCATGCGCCGCCTGTCCGCAGCCGATCTTGGCCTGTCCACTCATCCGGTCGAAGCGATCCGGGGCGGCGACGCCACCCATAATGCCGCCGCCCTGCGCGCCCTGTTGCAAGGCGAACCGGGGCCATATCGGGACGCCGTGCTGCTCAACGCCGCCGCCGCCCTTGTCGTGGCCGACGCGGTTGCCGATCTGAAGGAAGGCGTCGAGGAAGCGGCCGAAACCATCGACCGTGGCCTTGCCAACGCTCTGCTCAATTGCTGGATTGCCTATTCATGACCAACAAGCTGATCGAGATTTGCGATTTCAAGCGGGAGGATGTCGCCCATCGCAAGGCCGCTACCACCGTTTCGTCGCTCTACGCCCGCGCAGCGGAACAGACGCCCCCGCGCGGCTTTCGCAAGGCGCTGGACGATGCCGCCCTGTCCGGCTTCGGCCTGATCGCGGAAATCAAGAAAGCCAGCCCCTCAAAAGGCCTGATCCGCGCCGATTTCGATCCGCCAGCCCATGCCATCGCCTATGCGGCGGGCGGCGCGGCCTGTCTGTCGGTGCTGACGGACGAACCCTATTTTCAGGGCCATGACGATTATCTCATGGCCGCCCGCTCCGCCTGTGCGCTGCCCGTCCTGCGCAAGGATTTCATCGTCGATCCCTGGCAGATCCTCGAAAGCCGCGCGCTCGGCGCGGACGCCATCCTCATCATCGTCGCGGCGCTGGACGATGCGCAGATGAAGGACATAGAGGATACCGCGCTCGGCCTCGGCATGGACGCATTGATCGAAGTGCATGACGAAGCCGAACTGGAGCGCGCGCTGAAACTGCGCTCGCGCCTCATTGGGGTCAACAATCGCGACCTGCGCGACTTCACCGTCGATTTCGCCCGCACCTACGAACTGGTGGGGAAGGCACCGGAAGGCTGCACTTTCATCGCCGAAAGCGGCCTGACCTCCCATGCCGACCTCACCGCCATGGCCGACCATGGCGTGCGCTGTTTCCTTGTCGGTGAAACACTGATGCGCCAGCCCGACGTGGAGGCCGCAACGCTCAATCTCCTCACCGGCGCATGACCGGCCTCACCCATCTGGACGAAGACGGCGCGGCCCGCATGGTCGATGTCTCTGCCAAGGCCGTAACCGCGCGCGAAGCCGTCGCATCCGGGCGGATCGACATGATCGCCGACGCTGCCAGCGCTATCGCGGCGGGCCTCGTCAAGAAGGGCGACGTGCTGGCGGTCGCGCGGGTCGCGGGCATCATGGCGGCCAAGCGCACCGCCGACCTCATCCCGCTCTGCCACCCGATCGCGCTCAGCGCCGTCACCGTGGATTTCGCCCTCGACGCCACGGGCGTCACCGTCACCGCCACTGCCCGCACCGCCGGGCAGACGGGCGTGGAAATGGAGGCGCTGACCGCCGCATCGGTCGCGCTGCTCACTGTCTATGACATGGCCAAAGCGCTCGATAAGGGCATGATGATCGGCAATATCGGCCTGATCGCAAAGACCGGCGGCAAATCGGGCGACTGGCGCCGCACCCCATGAGCCTGCTGCCGGTAGCCGAAGCCCAGGCCCGCCTGTTCGCGCTGGCAACGCTCTTGCCAGCAGAGCAAACTCCGCTCGTCGCCTGCACCGGCCGCTGGCTGGCGCAGTCCATAATCGCCTTGCGCGACCAGCCATGGGCCGCTCTGTCCGCGATGGACGGCTATGCCGTGCGCGCGGCCGAAGAACCCGGCCCTTGGCGCATCACTGCAACCAGCAGCGCCGGTGGCCCGCCCCCCGCATCGCTTGGCCCCGGCGAAGCCTGCCGCATCTTCACCGGCGCGCCTCTGCCGCCGGGTGCCGACGCCATCCTGATTCAGGAAAATGCCGCCGTCGAAGCCGACCTGCTTCGCGCCATCGACGGCACGCTGGCCACGGGCCGCCACGTCCGCCCCGCCGCATCCGATTTCGGGAATGGTGCGCCCCTGCTCGAAGCAGGCGCACGGCTCGGCCCGGCACAGATCGCGCTGGCGGCACTGGGCGGTCATGGCCAGCTCCCCGTCCGCCGCCGCCCCTGCATCGCGCTGATCTCGACCGGCGACGAACTCGTCCCGGCCGGCGCACCAACCCCACCGGGCCGCCTGCCCTCCTCCAACGCGCCGATGCTCGCCGCCCTGCTGGCCGCGCTACCCTGCGATGTGATGGATCTGGGCATCGTGCCGGACGATCTGGACGCTATGGTCGCCGCTCTCGCCCGCGCAAAGCAGGCCGACATCATCGTTTCGACTGGCGGCGCATCGGTCGGCGATCATGATCTGGTCCGCCCCGCCTTCGCTCAGGCTGGCGGCACGCTCGATTTCTGGAAGATCGCCATGCGTCCGGGCAAGCCACTGATGGCCGGTCGGCTGGACAGCGCGCTGTTCCTGGGCCTGCCAGGCAACCCCGTATCGGCCTTCGTCACCGCAACTTTATTCCTGCTGCCCCTCGTCCGCCACCTGTCGGGCGCGCACGATCCGCTGCCGCCAACGCTCGAAGCGCGCCTCGCTTCCCCCCTGCCGCAAACCGCCGAACGCGACGATTATCTGCGCGCACGTCAGGGCAAGGATGGAATCGTTACGGTAACGTCACAGGACAGCGCCGCCACTGCCGCCCTCGCCATGGCCGATTGCCTCATCCACCGCCCCGCCGGATCACCAACCGCCGCGCAAGGCGAAAGCGTCACGATAATCCCGCTTTAGCCACAAATATATGTCAGCAATGCTGTCTTTCTCCGACCATATCCTCGCGATGGTCGCGATCGCCAAATTGCCGCTCACCTTCCTGAAATCGCACGCCATTTCCCCAACGCCGACGATTGGCGTCATGGTCTGTCCGGTGCCGATCGTTAGCAGGGTAAGGAATTTGGGGCATCATCACTCTCTATGTCCATCTTGCTGTCTCTTTTGTCGGCAGCATGATCGCAAAACCCCCTTGCCCCCATCTCGTTCCCGCAAATGCGACGGGTTGCAGCGGCGCTTGACTTGCCCCGTTCCGTTTACTAACTGTTCTTCATACGTTCCACGGAAGGACCGCAGTCATGTTGACGCTCAAGCAGCAGGAATTGCTCAGCTTCATTCAAACCCGGCTGGATGAAGGCGGCGTGTCCCCCTCGTTCGAGGAGATGAAGGACGCGCTCGACCTGCGTTCCAAATCCGGCATCCACCGGCTCATCAACGCGCTGGAAGAACGCGGCTTCATTCGCCGCCTGCCCAACCGCGCCCGCGCGCTCGAAGTGTTGAAACTGCCCGACGCCATGCACCGCACGCCCGCTGCCCCGGCAAAACCCAAAGCCGCGCCCAGCCTGCCGATGCTGCCCACGGCGGCCAATGACGTCATCGAAATTCCCCTGCACGGCCGCATCGCGGCAGGTGTTCCGATCGAAGCGATGGAAGGACAGAATATGCTCTCCGTCCCCGCCGCCCTGCTCGGCGCGGGCGATCATTATGCGCTCGAAGTCTCCGGCGATTCGATGATCGAAGCGGGCATATTGGACGGCGACTTCGCCCTGATCCAGCGCACCGAAAGCGCCCGCGAAGGGCAGATCGTCGTCGCCCTGATCGACGAGCATGAAGCCACGCTCAAATTTTTCCGCCGCGAAGGGCCACGGGTCCGGCTCGACCCGGCCAACAGCGCCTATGAACCGCAACTTTATGATTCCAATCAGGTGCGGATTCAGGGCAAGCTGGCCGGACTGCTGCGCCGCTATAACTGAGGACGGGCCAAGTTACGGCGCGGTGCTGGGCGCGCGATCCACGGATGCGCGTCGCCCGGCTGCCGCACCGTCCTGACCGAACCATTGGCCAGGTTGATGGCGACGCCACCCGTCCGCGCCAGCAACCGGCGGTCGATTTTCAACCAGCGCGGCCTGCACCAGCGCGGCAATCCCCGGTCGGCGATCACGATATCCGCCGCCGCGCAGTCCTTCTCAAACTGCACCCGCTCCACGAACATGGAATTGCGAGTCATCAACACCGCCCATGTCCGCTCGCCCGCCCGTACCCGCGCCGCACATAAATCCGCCGAACAGCGCGCCTCCGGCAAACCCGCCAGCGCATCCAGCGGCCCGTCATAGCCCGCACTCTCCGCCAGCGTATCGCGCACATAATCTCCCGCTCCGGCACGCAGCAACGCCATCCGCCCCGTCGCCATCCGCACCACGACATGGCGGCCATCGCCCGTCACCAGCAGGTCAGGCGGCGACTGCATCAGCATCGCCGCCACACCGACCACAACCCCGCCAAGCCCCAGCCACCGCCCCCCGCTGCGCCACAACAGGCACCACAACAGCCCGCCGATCGTTACCCCGAACGTCCATCCCGGCATGGCCGGCGTCACCATCATCGCCATCGGCTGCGCCGCCACGCCATGGGCCAGCACCAGCAACAGGCCCAGCGCCCGTTCGGTCAGCCACCAGAATGGCGCGCCCAACCCCGCCAGATCGAACAGCAAAGCCAGCGCCTCCAGCGGCATCACCACGAACGTCGTCAGCGGAATCGCGATGATATTGGCGAACGCCCCCAGCATCCCGGCCTTGTGAAAATGAAACAGCGCGATCGGCATCAGCACCAGTTCGACTGCGATCCCCGTCATCAACGTCGCGGCCAGCACCCGCATCCCCTTGCGCATCACCCCCTCGTCCCGCGCCGCCGCAAAGGCCCGAAACCCCGGATGCTCCGCCAGCGCGACCAGCGCCGTCACGGCGGCAAAGCTCATCTGAAAACTCGGCCCCGCCACCGCTTCGGGCCAGAAGGCCAGCACGACCAGCGCGCCCGACGCCACCAGCCGCAGCGTAATCGCGTCCCGCCCCATCGCCAGCCCGCCCAGCACCAGCAACGCCGCGACGCACGACCGCACCGTCGGCACTTCCGCTCCGGTCAACAGCGTGTATCCGATCCCGGCCAGCGCTCCGCCCCCTGCCGCGATCAGCATCAACGGCCACTCCAGCGCCGCCCGGCGGCTCAGCGCCATCACCCGCATCAGCAGGAAAATCACCGCCCCGATCAGCGCCGTCACATGCAGCCCGCTGATCGACAGCAGATGCGCCAGCCCGCTGCGCCGCATCGCTTCGGCATCCGCCTCGGCACTCGCGCCCTGATCCCCGGTCGCCAGCGCAATCGCAATGCCCTGCGCCGGGCCATCGACCTGCCCGGCTATGTGCGTGAACAAACGCGCCCGTAAAGACGGCGCGACACTGGCCGGACGCAGCAACGCGATTGGCTTCAAAGCCTTGCCGGTCGCACCGATCCCTTGAAAATAGGCGCGCGCGGCGAAATCATAACCCCCCGGCACGGCGGGCGGCGCGGGCGGCATCAACCGCACGCGAAAGCGGATCACTGCCCCTTCACCCAGCCCCGCCGGTACATCATCCTCCGCAATATTGACCCGGATCATCCCCGGCAGCGCTGGCGCATCGACGGGCCGCAGCATCGCCCGCACCATCTGCTGCGCTGGCACCGGGCGCACCGACACCACTTCCCCCGTCACCGTCGCGAACAACGCGCGCGCCAGCGGCGGCTCCCCCACCAGCATCGCCTTGCCCCACACCAGCGCGCAACCGATGCACGCCAGCATCCCGCCCGCCACGATCATCCGTCGCAACCGCCCGCCTTCGGGCAGCAACAGCCCGGCACAGGCCAGCCCCAGCGCCACGCAGCAAAAGGCCATCCACCCCAGCGCATCGGGCAACAGAAACCAGGCGGAAATACCCGCGCCCAGTCCCACCGGCACCCAAAGCGGCACTTGCTCCCGCTCATTTTCCAGCCAGCATTCCACCCGCGCAAATCCGCCGCGCGCGCCCGCGCCGATCCCCCGACCAAGGGAGGTTTGTCGTGGCTCAAAAGCCATGCTAGGGGGCGTCACATCCATGGGTCAGCAAGGCGAATGTCAGGGAATATGACGGCAAGTGCAACGGGAATGAACAAGCCGGTGGTGACGCGGTTCGCCCCCTCCCCGACAGGTTTCCTGCATATCGGCGGCGCCCGCACCGCTTTGTTCAACTGGCTGTTCGCGCGCCATCATGGCGGCAAATTCCTGCTGCGGATCGAGGATACCGATCGCGCCCGCTCCACCGACGAAGCGGTTGCCGCCATTTTCGACGGCCTGAACTGGCTCGGCCTTGGCGGGGACGAGGAACCTGTGTTCCAGTTCGCCCGGACCCCGCGCCATGCGGAAGTCGCCAATCAACTGCTCGAAGGCGGCCACGCCTATCGCTGCTACGCCACGCCCGAAGAACTCGCCGCCCTGCGCGAAGAACAGCGCGCCGCCAAGCAGCCGATGCGGTATGATGGCCGCTGGCGCGACCGCGCACCGGAAGAAGCGCCCGCAGGCGCGCCCTATGTCATCCGCCTGAAGGCACCACGCGAAGGCGAAACGGTGATCGAGGATGCGGTGCAGGGCCGCGTCGTCGTGCAGAATGCCGAACTGGACGACATGATCCTGCTGCGGTCGGACGGCACGCCTACCTATATGCTGGCGGTGGTGGTCGATGATAACGACATGGGCGTCACCCATGTCATTCGCGGCGACGATCATCTCAACAACGCCTTCCGCCAGCTTGGCATCATCAAGGCGATGCAGTGGGAAGAACCCGTCTATGCCCATATCCCGCTGATCCACGGGTCGGACGGCGCGAAACTGTCCAAGCGTCATGGCGCGCTGGGGGTGGACGTTTATCGCGACGATATGGGGATGCTGCCCGAAGCGGTGCTGAACTATCTGCTGCGGCTTGGCTGGGGCCATGGGGACGAAGAATTCATCCCGCTCGCTCGCGCCATCGAACTGTTCGACGTGTCGGGCGTCGGCCGCTCGCCATCGCGCTTCGACATCAAGAAGCTGGAAAATCTCAACGGCCATTACCTGCGCGAAGCCGATGATGCCCGCCTCGCCGCGCTGGTCGCGCCACGGGTCGCCGCGCGTCTGGGCATCATCTTGCCTGAAAACGGTCTCCCACTTTTGGGCGATGCGATGGCTTCGCTCAAGCCAAGGGCCAAGACCGTTAACGAAATTGCGGAGGGCGCGGAATTTCTGTTCAAAAATTGCCCGCTGGATTTTGACGAAAAGGCATCGGCTCTGCTAGACGAATCGGCGCGCGCGCTGCTGGCGAATACAGCCGACGCTCTATCGACCGTTCCGACCTGGACGGTCGAAGCGATCGAAGACGTAATACGCCGCGTGGCGGAGGATGCCGGCCTGGGGCTGGGCAAGGTGGCGCAACCGCTTCGGGCGGCGCTTACCGGACGCACAGTCTCGCCGGGGATTTTCGATGTCCTCTTCCTTTTGGGGAAAGAGGAGAGCTTGGAACGACTGACCGCTGTGGGGCACGCATCGGTCTAGTTGATGGCACTCAAGGAGAAAAATATGTCGGATAACAATGCCACTTTGACCGTTGGAGGGGAAACCAAGGACTACGCCGTCATGGACGGCACGGTCGGTCCTCAGGTCATCGACGTTCGCAAGCTCTACGCCAATACCGGCATGTTCACCTATGATCCGGGCTTCACCTCGACGGCCAGCTGCGAATCGGGCCTGACCTATATCGACGGCGACGAAGGCATCCTGCTGCATCGCGGCTATCCCATCGGCCAGCTCGCCGAAGAATCCAGCTTCATGGAAGTCTGCTATCTGCTGCTGAACGGCGAATTGCCGTCCGCCGACGAACTGGCCGATTTCACCCGCACCATCACGCGCCACACCATGGTGCATGAACAGCTGTCGGCTTTCTTCCGTGGCTTCCGCCGCGACGCGCATCCCATGGCGATCCTGGTCGGCGTGGTCGGCGCGCTGTCGGCCTTCTACCATGATTCGACCGACATCAACGATCCGGTGCAGCGCAAGATCGCCAGCCACCGCCTGATCGCCAAGATGCCGACAATCGCGGCGATGGCCTATAAATATTCGGTGGGTCAGCCCTTCGTCTATCCGCGCAACGACCTCTCCTACACCGCCAACTTCCTGCGCATGACCTTCTCGGTCCCGGCGGAAGATTATATCCCCGATCCTGTGATCGTGGACGCGATGGACAAGATTTTCATCCTTCATGCCGACCATGAACAGAATGCCTCGACGTCGACCGTGCGCCTCGCCGGTTCGTCGGGTGCCAATCCGTTCGCCTGCATCGCGGCGGGCATTGCCTGCCTGTGGGGTCCGGCCCATGGCGGCGCGAACGAAGCGGCGCTCAACATGCTGCGTGAAATCGGCACGGTCGACCGCATCCCCGAATATATCGCCCGCGCCAAGAATAAGGACGATCCGTTCCGCCTGATGGGCTTTGGCCACCGCGTCTATAAAAATTACGATCCGCGCGCGACCGTGATGCAAAAGACGGCCGAAGACGTCCTCAAGACCATGGGCGTGACCGATCCCGTGTTCGACGTGGCCCGTGAACTGGAAAAGCTGGCGCTCAGCGATCCCTACTTCATCGAAAAGAAGCTGTTCCCCAATGTGGACTTCTATTCGGGCGTGATCCTGTCGGCCATCGGCTTCCCGACCGAAATGTTCACTGTGCTGTTCGCGCTCGCCCGCACCGTCGGCTGGGTCGCGCAGTGGAACGAAATGATCTCCGATCCAGCGCAGAAGATCGGCCGCCCGCGTCAGCTCTATACTGGCCCGGCGCAGCGCGATTATGTCGCGGTCGACAAGCGCTAAGCCAAACGCGCATCGACGTTTTTAGAGGAACGGCGCCTTGGTAACAGGGCGCCGTTTTTCGTTGCCGCCGCTTGTCAGGGCAGCGCAGGCAGGCTCAGGATGAAGCGCGCGCCTTCGCCCGGCTCTCCGCCGATGCTGATGTCGCCGCCCATCGCGCGGGCCAGACGGCGGGAGATGTAGAGGCCGAGGCCACTGCCGCCTGCATCGTCGCGGCCCAGCCGCTCGAACTTCTCGAATATCCGCTCTCGATCCGCGATGGCGACGCCCGCCCCCTGATCGACCACCATGATCCGGCTCGTTCCGTCGCTTTGCTCGGCCATGACCTGCACCATGCTGCCTTCGGGCGCGTAGCGGATGGCGTTGCCGATCAGGTTCACCAATATCTGCAACACGCGGCGAAATTCGCCGCTCGCCATGACCATTGCGTCCGGCGCGGGGGCCGTGATCGCAATCTGCCGGTCGATCGCCTTGACCGCCAGCAGCCCGGCGGCACGACGGCCCAGATCGGCCAGGTCCACGTCCTCGGTCATCACGCTGAAATCGGGCCGGTCGATTGCCTGCAAATCCGCCAGATCGTCGACCAGCGCCATCAAATGCCGCCCCGCCGACGCAATATCCTGCGCATAGCCTGCATAGTCGGGCCGCAACGGCCCATCCATCTGCGCGCTGATCGTATCGGCGTTGGCGATGATCCGCCCCAGCGGCTGGCGCAGCGAACGGTCGAGCCGCTTGCCAAACTCGGCCGGATACAGCGTGATCGGCGCGTCCTGCGCCATCGGCGCAGTAACGCCGCGCTCGACCGGAAAGGCGGTGCCGCGATAACCGACCAACTGCCCGCCAAGGTCGAACAGGGGATAGGCGGACAACCGGAACAGCCGCGACGGATCGCTGGCCAGCGCCGCTTCCTGATCGCGAAAGGCACGCCGCTGGGCAAAGCCGCGCAGCAACGCCATATCGCCATCCTCATCGGCCTGAAGCTGGAAATAGCTGGAAAAACGGCTGCCCGGCACCGGCGGATCGGACGGCGGCACCCCCGCCGGATCGCGCCCCTCCATAATCATCTGGAACTGCAATTGCGTATCGACCTGCCAGGTCCAGCCTTCGGACAGCGCGGCAATATCGCTGTCGCGTCCACTCATCGGCGCGGTGACGACGGGCCGCTCGTGCCAGTCGATGATCGACAGCGCTACACCCTCGCCCTCCGGCCGCGCCCGCACCCACATGTCGATATCGCATCGGTCCGTCGCGGCGATGACCGGACGGGACACGGTAATGCGCAACCGCATCGAAAGCCGCGCGATCGCGGCCAGTTGCGGAATGGCCAGCGCCACGCCGATGTCGCCCCCCGCTTCGCGCTGCAACGCCAGCAAAGGCGCGTCGGCGCTGGTCAGTACGCCTTGAGCCGATACCGATGCACGAATGATGGTCGGATGGGACGGCATGTTCACCAGCGCCCGACCCCGACCCCGGCCCCGCCTTCGCCAGCGATGCGGCGCAGATGGTCCAGCTTCGCGCGGAACGCGACGGGCGCCCGCAGGCCCGTGGCAGCGGCATCCGCCTGCCCTTCGCTCAACTGTTGATAAGCTTCGGCTTCCCGCACGATCGCTGCGTCCGACAGTGAAGGCCGCACCGGCCGCAACGCCAGCAGCAAGTGGCGATAATCGGCGTCCGATCCGCCCAGCACGCGGCACAGCGTCGCCACCTGCGCCACAGGTCCGACAACCAGAATATCCGTCACCTGAGCAATCGTCATGCGCACGCGGCGTGCGGCCAGCCCGGCAAACAGCAGAAACTGCCTTTGCCCCAGCGCCCCGCCCAGCAATTCGGGCGCATCGGCCCGGTCGCCCAGTTGCCGGACGAGCCGGTCGGCCTGCGCCAGCGGACTGGCCCCTTCATCATGATCGGCCAGCAATGCCCAGCCAGCCTTTTCGAACAGGCCGATCAGCGCGTCATCGGCATCCGGCACGCTGCGCTGCATGACTGCGGCCAGGCAGGCCGCCGCCGTCCACACCAGTTCGGCAAAATATTCGGCGGGAACATCCGCCCGCATCGGCTGATCCTCACCGCCGCGCGCGATCCATCGTCCCTGCGCCAGCGCCAGCGCGATCACCGCGTCGCCATGGTCGGGATCATCGACGCGCAGCAACTCGTCGGCCATTCCGCCCGGATCGCCTTCGCCATCGGGCTGCCCCGACTGGCGCAACATCAAACTGACGCCCGCCCGCATCTGCATATGCGCCAGCAGGGAAGGGCTGATCAGGGTCGGCTGCATCCGCACGCTGCGCCAGCATAAAGGGTCCGGCCAGCGATCCAGCGCCGCCGCAACTACAGGCTCTGCGTCGATCGCGGCCCGCAACGCCAGTTCGATCGTCGTCAGGCATCCGCCCAGATGCCGCCGCGTCTCCGCGATCAGCGCATCGTGGCGGACGCGATCTTCCATCGGAAAGAAAAACGCCAGGTCGATGGCATGGTCGACAGGCACGGCGGACATGCCGGCCATGACCCGCGCCATCGGCCAGCTGTCCATCATGGCCGCTCCGGTAAGGGACGAATAGGCGCTCATGGGGGCGACCATAATCCCACGTCCTTAAAATGCACTAAACCCTGACAGCTAAAAATCGTCAGTCGCGCGAACGCAGGATGATGGCCCCTGCCGAAGCGATCAGCGCCAGCATCGCTACCCGAAACCCCTGCGCCAACATCCCGAACAGGCCAGCGATAATCAGCAGGGGCAGCACCGTGCCGGGCGTCACGATCATCCATGGCCGCGCATGGCCGGTCCGCCGCCATCGGTCCGCCACCAGCATGATGCCCAGCAACAGCGCAAGGTCCGCCGCCATCGTGCTGCCCCCTGCCAGCACCATGCCTAACAGCGCCAGCACCGGCGCGGCAAAGGCCAGCCCGTTGGTGGGCGGCGACCGCAGCGCCAGTTCGTCCAGCCGATCCGCCACTTCCGCCAACAGCAGGGATAGCAGCAGCAGGCAAAATCCGGTCAGCGTCCATAAGAGCTGGATCGGCACCAGCGCGATTGCGCCCAGCGCAATGGCCGCGACCCGCACCTGCATGGCTGGCACCTGCATCCGCATCAGCGCGGGGCCGATCATCCGCGCCAGGGGGGAAAGGACATAATGTTCCACCCCTCCCCGTGACCGCCCGTTGGTAACGCCCGCCGCCGTCACTGCCTGCGCCACCAGGTCCGCCTGCTGCTGGCTGTCGACCAGCGCCACGCGCCCCTCCATCAGATCATCCTGTGGCACGGTGACGCGCCGCGCGCCTTTCTGCACCGCCGCACGCACCAGCGTCAGCGATAAATCCCAATCCCCGATCATATCGATCGTGCCGAACAGCAACGCCGGGCCGATCCGCGCCAGCCCCGCCCAGCGTTGCCCCGCGTCGATCCGCTCGAACGGCGTGCTGGCCCGGCTGTCGTCCGTCACTAACAGGGCATTGCCCTCCATCGCACCCATCGCCTCGACATGGGCCTGCGATACGATCGCGCCATCGGCGACCAGCAATATGTCGGCGTCGCGCGGCGCATCACGCACCAGCGACACCATGTCCCGCACCAAAGCGACCGCGATTCCGTCCGCGCTCAGCCGATCGACTGCCTGCGACAGGGCAGGCGTGATGACGCTGACCAATATCATGATGCGGTCCGCCCCCGCCTGCGCGGCCTGTCGCGCCTGATATTCCACCAGCGTCTGACCGGCAAAATGCAAGCTCGCCCGCAACCCTGCGGCCGAATCGGCACACGCCCGACTGGCGCTCAAAATAGCGGCAAAACCCATATGCTGAATTAGTCGACCCGATTGTTGTTCAGCCGACCTTTTCGCAAGGTGGAACGCTTCGCGCAAGCAAAGCCGTGCAGGAACGCAGATTCAGTCCTGTTGCAGCGTCGCCAGCGCCGCGCGCACGCGCCGCAACGCGCGCGGATCCCCCGGTGCAGCCTCCGCCGCTTCGTCGGCCAGCACCATCAGCGCCGTAACGCCGAAACTCGCGGCCAGACCTTTCAACCGCCATGCCGCCAACTGCCAGTTCGCGTCGCACCGCGCCCGGCTCAGCAGGTCGACCTGCCGTTCCGCGCTCTCCATGAACGCGACGCGCAGGTCGGCGATCAGGGCGCTGTCGTCGCCGACGGCCGCGGAAAGGGCTGCATGAAGGGCGCCGGGATCATAAGACATGCGACAGACGCTACCGGGATTGCGTTAAGTTTTGGTAACAGGGCATTTCCGCGCGCGGAAAAGATGCTAGGATGGCAATATGACAGGGGGCAGCACAATCGTCGAATTCTGGCGCGATCCATCGACCGCGACAGGAACGCAGGCAAAGGCGGATGACATCCTCCTTTTGGATCAAAGCGTTCTGGACCTGGATGAACCCTATTTGGAAGACCCCGATTCAGACGGTCAGGACAGCGACAGGCGGACGGGGCGGGTGCGCATCGCCCTGTCGCTGCTGGGCCTTGGCTGGGTCGGTTTTGCCGGCTGGGCGATCATCAGTTCGGGGGATCTTGCCGCTGGCCCGTCGCTCTGGGCAGGTGCTGTCGCCACTTTGGTCGCGCCGCTCATCCTGCTCGCGCTCGCCTATCTGCTGCTCATCCGCAACAGCCGCTCCGAATCGCGGCGTTACCTTGATACCGCGCGCGCCCTGCGCACCGAAACCGATCTGCTCGAACTGCGCATAGCCCGCATCGCGACCCAGCTCGAATCGGCGCGGCAGACGATGCAGGATCAGGCCGAACTGCTCGACAGCTATGGCGCCGCCGCCAGCAGCAATATGGAAGCATCGGCCGAACTGATCGCCTCGCGCGCACAAACCACGGCCGAACGCGCCGATGCCGCCGAACGCGCCGGCACCGCGCTGATCGCGCGCATGGACATGCTGATCGGCTCGATTCCCGAACTGGAAGATCGCACTGGCCGCATGGCGGCGCAGATCATGGACAATGGCCATGCATTGGCCGAACGGATCGACACGCTCGAAACGCGCCTGCACGCGCTGGCCGAATTGTCGGACGACGCGCGCGCCCGCACCCTGTCCGCGACCAAGAGCCTGTCGAGCCAACTCACTCAGTTGCAGGAATCGACTCGCGCCGCGAGCGAGGAAGTCACTGGCCTGGCCGACATTGCCACCAACCGCATCGAAGCGACGAGCCAGAGCGCGCGGCACGCGATGGAAAACAGCCGCCAGCTACTGGAAACCCAATCCTCCGCCCTGACCGGCCTGATCGGCACGGCGCAGGCCGGGGTCGCCGACACCAGCAAAAGCATCCGCGCAACGCTCGCCCGCGATCTGGACAGCGCGCAGGCGGACATGCGCGAACGCATGGAAGTCGCGCTGCAAAATGTGCGCGCGACGCTTGGTTCCACTGACGATGGCCTGTCACGCCGCGCCGAAGCGCTCGAAGCGCTGGTCGCCGCCGCGCAGGCGGGCATAGGCAGCGCCAGCCAGAGCGCCCTCGACACTCTGAGCCGTGACATGAACGCGATAGAGATCGACCTGCGCGCGCGGCTGGACGCCACGCTCACGCGGGCGCAATCGACTCTTGCCCTGACAGACGCCAGCCTGACCGGGCAATCCGCCACGCTCGACGGCCTGATCGCCCGCTCGCACGACACGCTCGACGCCATCGGGCGGGACACCGTTGCGGGCCTTGCCGACACGATCGGCGACGTCGAAAGCCGCCTGCATCACATCAACCACATGGTCGAAGGGCAACGGACGCTGATGTCCGGCCTGCACGCCAATCTGCACGACACGATCGAAGCAACCGAAAGCCGCTTCGCCACGCTGGAGGACAGCGCGCTGGCGCGGAGCCAGCGGCTGACCGATGCGCTGGTCCGGCTGACGGCAGAAACCCAGCGGATCGACGGCGCGCTCGCGGCAGGTGGGCTGAATGCCGAACGGTTGATCGGCTGCGCCGAAAACCTGCTCGTGGCGCTGGATTCCAGCGTGCGTGAACTGGACGAAACCTATCCCGGCACACTCGACCGCTTCGACGCCCGGCTAGAACAGAGCCGCGCGCTGCTGGGCAATACGACACCCGAAATGGAGCGTCTGGAAGCCATTTCGCAGGCGCTGGTCGGCCGTGCCGAGGAAGCCGAAGAACTGCTGCGCGGCCAGGGCAGCCGCCTGACCGAATGGCTGGAAAGCACGCAGGGCGGGCTGGAGGCCAATCGCGATCTGGTCGACCGGCTGCGCATCGCGCTTGACGGCGCGCATCAGGACGCGACACGGATTACCGAAGGCGCCGGGCCACTCCTCATCACCGCCCTGCTCCGGGTCAAGGACACAGCCGATCAGGCCGCCGAACGCGCGCGTCAGGCGCTGGGCCGCGCCATTCCCGAAGCGGCGCAGGCACTGGCCGACGCCAGCGAACAGGCGATGCAGGATGCGCTGGGCGACAGAGTGACCGCGCAGATCGAACAGGTCGCCCGCGTGGCCGAAGAAGCGGTCAAGGCCGCGCATCAGGCGTCCGAACGCCTCACCCGTCAGCTACTGACGATAGCGGACACCAGCGCCAGTGTGGAACAGCGGATCGAGGAAGCCGAACGCGCATCCGAAACCCGCGACCGCGACCATTTCGCCCGCCGTTCGGCGTTGCTGATCGAATCGCTCAACAGCACGGCGATCGACGTGGCCAAGATTTTGTCCAACGACGTTACCGATTCCGCCTGGTCCGCCTATCTGAAGGGGGATCGCGGTGTGTTCACGCGGCGCGCGGTCAAGCTGCTGGACGCCGGAGAATCCCGTGAAATCGCGCTCCATTATGACAATGACGCCGAATTCCGCGACCATGTGAACCGCTACATCCATGATTTCGAAGGGATGCTGCGGATCATTTTGTCGGCCCGCGACGGCAATGCTCTGGGCGTCGCCATTCTCTCGTCCGACATGGGTAAGCTCTATGTCGCTCTGGCGCAGGCGATCGAGCGGCTGCGTCAATGATGTCAGATCAGGTAACCCACCTCATATAGTCCCCAGCGCTTCCCTGCGAAGATCAGCGGCACGAACGCACTGCGCAGCGCCCGATAACGCCCCTCGCCCAGATCCTGGCGATAGGTGAACAGGAAAAAGTCGCCCTCTCCGTCCAGCGCCCGGCGCGTCTGGCTGTCCATGAACATCTGACGGTTGCGGGCATGTTCCATATTCCATGCCCGCTCTCCTGGTCGCTGCGGCTGGCTGCGCGCGCTGATATGCGTGGGCAGCCAACCGTTCATGTCGATCAGGCAACACCCCACGATCGCGCTGTCCTCACCCGTTTGCCGGTCCAGCATCGGGCGTAGCGCCGTATCGGCGAAATCCGCCAGCCGCGTGGCATATTGCGGCGGATCGGACCCTTCGATCATGCGATAATCATTGTCGAACAGGTCGGACAGATGCAGCGCGCCGTCGGCGATGGCCCGTTCGATCCGCTCGGTCACTTCCTCTGCGCCTTCCTCCGCCAGCGCGATGTAGCGGCTGTTGCGCGTGCGTTGCGGCCCATGGGCGGCGGTATTGAGCATGTCGTTGGCCATGCCTTCCAGCGCTTCAAGCTGCCCGCGCGCCATGTCGACTCGCACCGCGCTTTCGCCAGCCGACTGGCTGAACGCGGCCAGTCCCTGGCGCAACGCCGATACATCGCCATCGGCGGCATCGGTGCAGGTCACGATGGCTCCGGACCGCTCGCCAAACTGGCTTACCAGCGATGCGATTTCCGCCATGGTCATCCGCAACCTGTCGATATGCCCGCCAACGTCGCGCCCCCGCACGATATTGGCTTCCACGCCGCCGATCAACGCGCGGGCGTCCCGGTCCAGCTGGCCCAGCTTGTCACCCACCGACGCGGCCGATTCGCCCGCTTGCCCGGCCAGTCGCCGTATCTCGTCCGCCACGACCGCAAAGCCCTGCGTCGCTTCGCCGCCCCGTGCCGCCTCGATCGCGGCATTGACGCCCAACAGGCGGGTCTGCCGCGCAATCGCGCCCAGCTGGTCGGAAATATCCCCCACCACCCCGATCACCGTCAAAAACTGGCGCAAATGCCCTTCCAGCCCCGTGACATGATCCACCAGCCCCGCGACCTCGCCCAGCGACAGCGTCACGACGTCATGCCCGTCCGCGATGATGCGCCCCGCGCGGCGCGCCGTCAGGCTCAATTCCTGTGCCGCAGCGACGCTTTCATTCTGGCTGGCGGCCAGCATGTCCATATTCGCCTGCAAATCCGACAGGCGCGTCGAATCGCGCTGGATGCGCCGGTTCAGGCGGCTGAGATACCCGGCCGTCTCGCTGCACTGCAATGCGATGTCGCCCGATCTTTCCCCAAGGTCGGCCAACAAGTCCCTGTTTTCCAAGCGCGCCCCGTCTCTTTTCGATCATATCGAGTGTGACGGATTAACCATGCGCTGCAACACTTAATATTCCGCCCTCCCAATGCGACAGGCCATCGCAGCCCCGGCTTGCATCGCGCGGCGCGCTGGCCGAAAAGCAACTTCATGCTCCTCAACTTTCTCGACGCCCTGCGTGCAGCGGGCATCCCCGCCAGCATCAAGGAACATCTCCTGCTGCTCGAAGCGCTGGATCGCGACGTCATCGACCGGACGCCGGATAATTTCTATTATCTCGCCCGCGCGACCTATGTGAAGGATGAAGGGCTGCTCGACCGCTTCGACCAGGTTTTCGCCAAGGTCTTCAAAGGCGTACTGGGCAACGAAGGCGTAGAGGCAGAAATACCGGAGGAATGGCTGCGCCTGGTCGCGGAAAAATATCTCAGCCCCGAAGAGATGGAGAAGATCAAGTCCCTGGGCGATTGGGACGAGATTATGGAGACGCTCAAAAAGCGGCTGGAGGAACAGCAGGGCCGGCATCAGGGCGGCAACAAGTGGATCGGCACCGGCGGCACGTCCCCCTTCGGCCATGGCGGCTATAATCCCGAAGGCGTCCGCATCGGCGGGGAAAGCAAGCACAAGCGCGCGATCAAAGTGTGGGAAAAGCGCGACTTCGCCAATCTCGACAACACAAAAGAGTTAGGAACCCGCAACATCAAGGTGGCGCTGCGCCGCCTGCGCCGTTTCGCCCGCGAAGGATCGGCCGAGGAACTGGATCTGGACGAAACCATCCGTGGCACCGCGCGGCAGGGCTGGCTCGACATAAGGATGCGGCCCGAACGGCATAATGCGGTCAAGCTGCTGCTATTTCTGGACGTGGGCGGATCGATGGATCCGTTCATCAAGCTGTGCGAGGAACTTTTCTCCGCCGCGACCGGCGAATTCAAGAATATGGAATTTTTCTACTTCCACAATTGCCTCTATGAAGGCGTGTGGAAGGATAATCGCCGCCGCTTTGCCGAACGCACCCCGACATGGGACATCCTCCACAAATATGCCCATGACTATAAAGTGATTTTCGTCGGCGACGCCGCGATGAGTCCCTATGAAATCACGCACCCCAGCGGATCGGTCGAACATATGAACGAGGAAGCAGGCGCGGTCTGGCTCCAACGGGTCGCCCATACCTATCCTGCGACCGTGTGGCTCAATCCAGCGGCGCAGGCGCATTGGGGCTATAGCCAGTCGACTCGCATCATCCGCGACCTGATGAACGACCGCATGTATCCGTTGACGATCGAGGGGATCGACGCGGCAATGCGCGAACTCACCCGCAAACGCTGATGGCTTCGATTGCGGCAGAGGCGCTGGCGTTGCTCCGTCGCGGCGATGGCGCGTCGGCGATGGCGCTGGTCGAAACCGCCTGCGCACAGGCCGACGGCGAAGCGCTGGCGATGCGTGCGCTCTGGCAGGTCGAAGGTCGGCTTATGCCCCGCGACCTTTCTGCCGCCCGCGCGGACCTGAACGCCGCGACACAGGCCGGAAATGTCGGCGCTGCCCGGATGCTGGGCGGGTTTCTGGCCACCGGCACCGGCGGCGCGCGCGACTGGGCAGGGGCGCTGGCCCTGCTCGACGCATGGGTGGATCGGGACATATTGGCTACACGGCAAAGGACATTGATCGCTGCGATGGCCATCGACGCGGCGGGCGACCCACTGCACATCCCCACCCCGCACTCCCTGCACGAAACACCGCCCATCCACGCCTTCCCCGGCCTGCTAAGCGCGCCGGAATGTGATCTGCTCACTGACCTTTCGGACCACCGCCTGCGCCCCGCCCTCATCTTCCATGAAGGACAAGGGCGCTTCGTTGCCGATCCGATCCGCGATTCCGATGCGGCGGGCTTTCCCATCGTGTCCGAATGGCCCGCCATCCACGCCATCAACCGGCGCCTGGCGGCCGCGAGTGGCACACAGGTCGAACAGGGCGAAGTGCTGCAAATCCTGCGCTACCGCCCCGGCCAGCAATATCGCGCCCATCTCGACGCCGTTCCCGGTCTGGCGAACCAACGCAGCCTAACGCTGCTCGTCTATCTCAACGATGAGTATGACGGCGGCGAAACCCGTTTCAGGCGCCTCGACATCACCTATCGCGGGCGCAAGGGCGATGGCCTTCTGTTCGCCAACTGCCTGGCCGATGGCCGCCCGAACCCCCTGACCGAACATGCCGGTATGCCCGTGCGATCCGGCACGAAACGGGTCGCCAGCCGCTGGATCCGGCAACGCCCGTCCGAAACCCCTGACGGCTTTGGCCAGCACGAAGCATCCGCCTGAATGTACGAACAGACCCGTTTCGCCCGCATCCGACACGCGCTGGAACAGGCCGCCGTCGCGCCGGGCTGGCGCGGCCATGCGTTTGAATTTGCGATGTTCGGTTTCAAACAGGGCTGGGCCTGCCTGTTCGGCGGCCTGATGCTCGCGCTGCTGCTTGGCACGCATCTTTTCTATCCTGCCACAGCGCCACTGCACCGCTATGATTTCCTGACGCTCTGCGCGCTGGTGATCCAGATTGGCATGATCGTGCTGCGGCTGGAAACATGGCGCGAAGTCGCGGTCATCGCCATCTTCCACATCGTTGGCACAGTGATGGAATTGTTCAAGACAGCGGCGGGATCATGGATCTATCCCGAATCCAGCCTGCTCCATATCGGCCCGGTGCCGCTCTTTTCCGGCTTCATGTATGCCGCCGTGGGCAGCTATATCGCGCGCGTCTGGCGCATCTTCGATTTCCGCTTCACCGCCTATCCCCCGCGCTGGACCAGCTTCGCCCTTGCCGCTGCCATCTACATCAATTTCTTCGCGCACCACTGGCTGCCAGACATTCGCATCGCGCTGTTCGTCATTATCGCGCTCCTGTTCGGGCGCTGCCATATCTGGTTCCGCCCCCTCCACCGTCACCGCGCCATGCCGCTGCTGCTCGGCTGGCTGCTCGTCGCCCTGTTCATCTGGTTTGCCGAAAATATCGGCACCTTCGCCAACGCCTGGACCTATCCCGATCAGGCGAGTGGTTGGCACATGGTATCACCGATGAAAATGGGCGCCTGGTATCTGTTGATGATCGTCAGTTTTGTTCTGGTATCGCTGGTATCCCCCATCAGGCCGCCGGAAACAGAACCCCGCCCGTCATCGGCACCGGCACGCCAGTCGTCCCCGGAAAACTGATCGGCAACCCGGCCAGCCGCCGCACCGCCATATAGGCAAAACCCTCCGCCTCCAGCGCGTCGCCATCCCATCCCAGCGCGTCGACCGCCCGCACGTCAACGCCCGTCCGCTGCGCCAGCATGGCCATCAGCGTCGCATTATGCCGCCCGCCGCCCGCGACATGGATGCAGCGCGGACGCTCCGGCAAATGCGCCACGGCCCGCGCTACCGCCGCTGCGGAAAAAGCCGTCAGCGTCGCTGCACCATCTTCCAGCGTCATGCCACGCACTGCATCAATCGTGAACGCCTCCCGGTCGATGCTCTTGGGCGGGGGCAGGGCAAACCAGGGATCGGCCATCATCGCCGCCAGCCGCGCCTCATCCACCGCGCCCCGCGCCGCACAGGCTCCGCCCGCATCATAGGCCGCATCGCCCTGCGCCTGCATCCAATTGTCGATCAGCCCGCTCGCCATGCCCGTGTCGAACGCGACCAGCGCGCCATCGCTGCCGATCGCGGTGATATTGGCCACCCCGCCCAGGTTCAACACCGCCACCGGCTTGTCCAGCCCGGCGGCCAACGCGCGATGATAGACCGGCATCAGCGGCGCACCCTGCCCGCCTGCCGCCACGTCCGCGCTGCGCAGGTCTGCGACCACCGTTATGCCGAATACGCCCGCCAGCGCCGCGCCATCGCCAATCTGCCAGGTCCAGCGTCGTTCGGGCCGGTGCGCCACGGTATGGCCGTGAAAGCCGATCACGCCGACATCTTGCGCAATATGCCCGCTGCGCCCCAGCAGGTCGGCCACCGCCTCGACATGCCGTTCGGTAAGCTCTGCCTCCACCGACGCAATCAGCGGCTCAAACCCCGGCGCGTCCATCGCCATCGCCCGCGCGCAGCTTTCGGCCAGCCGCACCCGGAACCCCTCATCATAGGGCATGGCGTGAAAAGCGACTGGCTTCACCGCACCTTCCCCATCGGTTTCGATCAACGCCGCGTCGATTCCATCGCGCGACGTGCCGGACATCAGGCCGATTGCCAGCATATGAAACGACTCCGCCTCTTTAATCCCTATCTCGCCAATGCTACAGGCGCGCGCCATGAGCAACTATCAGTCCGATCTCCTCCGCCTGCTCGAAGCACGCGGCTACATCCACCAGCTGACCGACGCGGCGGGCCTCGACGCCATGGCCGCCAAACAGGTGGTGCCGGGCTATATCGGCTTCGATCCGACGGCACCCTCGCTCCATGTTGGCAGCCTGGTGCAGATCATGATGTTGCGGCGGATGCAGCAGGCCGGGCATAAGCCCATCGTCCTGATGGGCGGCGGCACTGGCAAGATCGGCGACCCTTCCTTGCGCGATGAAGCCCGCTCGCTGCTGACCAACGAAAAAATCGCGGAAAATGTCGCCAGCATCAAACGGGTGTTCGAACGCTTCCTGACATTCGGCGATGGCCCCACAGATGCCGTCATGGTCGACAATGCCGACTGGCTCGATGCCCTCGAATATATTCCGTTCCTGCGCGACATCGGCCAGCATTTCTCGGTCAACCGGATGCTCAGCTTCGATTCGGTCAAGCTGCGTCTGGACCGGGAACAGTCGCTCAGCTTCCTCGAATTTAACTATATGATCCTGCAAGCCTACGACTTTCTGGAATTGTCGCGGCGCGCGGCCTGCCGTCTCCAGATGGGCGGGTCGGACCAGTGGGGCAACATCGTCAACGGCATCGAACTGGCCCGCCGGGTCGATGGCACGCAGGTTTTCGGCCTCACCTCCCCGCTCATCACGACGGCGGACGGCGGCAAGATGGGCAAGACCGCCAAGGGCGCGGTCTGGCTGAACGCCGACGCACTCTCCCCCTACGATTATTGGCAATTCTGGCGCAACACGCAGGATGCCGATGTCGGCCGCTTCATGCGCCTGTTCACCGACCTGCCGCTCGAAGAGATCGCGCAGCTGGAAAAGCTGGACGGGTCGGACATCAACCATGCCAAGAAGCTTCTGGCCGACGCCGCAACCACGATGGCCCATGGCGCAGACGCCGCCGCCGCCGCCGCCGAAACCGCACGACGCACGTTCGAGGAAGGCGCATCCGACTCCAACCTGCCGACCGTCAGCCTGGGCGCGGATGGCCTGACCGTGGTGCAGGCGACGACTGCCCTGGGCTTTGCCACATCCAACAAGGAAGTCCGCCGCAAACTGGCGGAGGGCGCAATCCGTTTGAACGGCGAAGTCGTTTCGGACCCGGCTACCCTATTGAAAGTGGGCGACAAGCTGAGTTTCGGCGCAAAAAAACACGGTCTGGCCACCGCCTGACGCAACAAAAATAAGTCAGGAAAGCATTAACCAGCTTTCCTGACATTTCATTTACGGCCGGGCGGGCAGGCTGCCGCTCATGTCCTCGGTTTTTGCCAATCTCAACCATGTCATGCGCTCGCGCGACCCGTCCGTCGAACAACGGCGGGCGCCACGCGACCTTGTCGACATGGTCAGCCATGCCACGGCGCGCGGACGCACCCATGGTGTGCGCATCATCAACCTTTCACCACAGGGTTTGATGTGCCGCAGCGACGGCGAATTGCTGATGGGGGAACGGGTGACGATATGGCTACCGATCCTGAAAGACCATCCCGCCGAAATCCGCTGGAGCGAAGATGGCCGCGTCGGCATGGAATTTTTCGAGCCGATAAAGCCGCGCATCTATGACGCGCTGATGGCGCTCATCCCGCCGCGCCAGACGGCATGGTAAGCGCTTCGGTCCGTTCGATCCGTTGACGATGGCGCACCAGCGCTTCGGGCATGTCCGTGCGCAGGAAATCCAGCATCGCTTCGCGCACATCGCACCGCAGGTCGAATGCAACCCCTGCATTGCGCGCCGATAGCAGGCAGCGCAGTTCCAGCGCATCGGCGCGATGCTCCGTCACCTGCAACAACACCACGCGCCCATCCCACCGATTATTCGCCTGCGTTACCGCGACCAGCTTCTCGCGAATGCGCGCCACATCGGCGGTCGGATCGACATAGAGAAATACGGTGCCGAGCAGGTCGGACGTCTTGGTCGTCCAGTTCTGAAAGGGCTTTTCCAGAAAATAGGATACCGGCACCACCATCCGCCGGTCGTCCCAGATGCGCACGACGACATAGGTCAACGTGATATCCTCTATCCGCCCCCATTCGCCCTCCACGATCACCACATCGTCCAGCCGGATCGGTTCGGAAAATGCCATCTGGATGCCCGCGATCAGATTCTTGAGCGCAGGCTGTGCCGCCGCACCCACCGCCAGGCCCACCAGCCCTGCCGACGCCGCCAGCGTCACGCCGATCGTGCGGACCCCCGGTATCGCCATCAGCATCATCGCGATCACCAGCACCGCAACGATGCTCTGCGCGATACGATAAAGGATGCGCACCCGCGTATGCCGCTTGCGCGCTTTGAGATTATCTTCCGCGCTGATGTCCGCACCGCGCTCGATCATCACGCGCATCGCCCGCATCAGCCGCAACATCAGCCAGCCGACCAGCAGGGCAAAGACCATCTTCGACCCGATCGACCACAGCGATGCGACGCGCGGCCCCATGTCGAGCGGCTGCAACCCCGCCCCCAGCGCCAGCAACACCACCAGCCAGCGCGTCGGCTGAAAGATCGCGGGCAACAACACCGGGTCCATCCGCCGCCGCACGACCCGCAGCACAATGGCATAGAGCGCCCAGTGTATCAGGAACGCGGTGACGACTGCCGCGATGATCGAGAACGCAGCGGTCGATGTGATATGGGTCAGACTGATGTCGGTCATGCGGGGGCAACGCGACGACGTGAGGATTTGTTTCGCAGGTGCGGTAGGTTTCAGGGAATGAACTGGCGCAGCGCACTACGCCCCACCTCCCCATCGTCATCCCCGCGAAGGCGGGGATGACGGGAAAGGGTGGATGGCGGACTGTCCGCTTTTGACGAATGACACGCAAAAGCGGACGCTGCTTACCCGGTAAAAGCGGGGGCATAATCCACACGCCCGGTCGGTGTCTTTTCGATGGTCAGGTTTAGCCGCATGAAATATTCGGGCGGCGCTCCTTCATACCGCAAGGCATCGTCTCGCTCGAATCCGAAGCGGCTATAATAGGCCGGATCGCCAAGAACCACGCAGCCAGCGGCGCCTTGCAAACGGAGTTGTTCCAGCCCCTTGCGTATCAAGGCCGAACCCATGCCCGACGACTGATGCGCGGGTTCGACCGATACCGGCCCCAGACCAAACCATTTGCTCTGCGTGCCATCAATGGTGACAGGTGAAAAGGCGATATGCCCTACCAACGCCGCATCCTCGACCGCTACCAACGAGATTGTGAGAGCGTTGGCCGCTCGCAGCCTCTCGATTATTGCAGGTTCGCTTTGGTCACTGTGTGCCGCGCCTTCAAAGGCCCGTGCCGTCACATTGGCGATGGCGGTGTGATCGCCCTCTTGCTCGTCTCGTATCAACATCGCGTACAGTATAGCGGATATCTGCTATCGGGCGTCAAGACTTCCGGCTTCGATGTCCTCTTTTGGTCGTCCCCAGAAACGGACAGCCCTACCCCCCGCGCAGCAATCCCACCGCCGCATCCCGCTCGAACAGATACAGGCACACCCGCGCCGCCTGCCCGCGCGCACTGTCCAACCCGCCATCCCGGTCGATCAGCAGATGCGCGTCATCCCGCGCCGGGTCGATCAGCGCCGCCACATGCTCCGGCGTCGCCAGCTTCAACTGCGCCTCGCCCGACTGCCGCGTGCCAAGCACTTCGCCAGCCCCGCGCAGCTTCAAATCCTCCTCTGCAATGCGGAAACCATCATTGGTTTCCCGCATCAGCGCCAGCCGCGCCCGCGACGTCTCGCCCAGCGCATTGCCGCGCAGCAGCAGGCAGACCGACGGCTTGTCACCCCGCCCCACCCGCCCCCGCAACTGGTGCAACTGCGCCAGCCCGAACCGTTCGGCCCCCTCGATGATGATCAGGCTGCTGTTAGGCACGTCGACGCCCACTTCGATCACCGTCGTCGCCACCAATATCTGGGTGCGGTTGGCGGCGAATGCTTCCATCGCCGCATCCTTGTCCACGCCCTTCATCCGGCCATGGACCAGCCCCACCCGATCCCCGAACCGGCCGCGCAAGGATTCCGCCCGTGCCTCCGCCGCCGCCTGATCGCTCGTCTCGCTTTCCTCGACCAGCGGACATACCCAATAGGCCTGCCCCCCACCCTCGACATGCCGCGCCAGCGCGTCGACCACCTCGTCCAGCCGACTGGCGGCCATCACCACCGTCTGGATCGGCTGTCGCCCCGGCGGCATCTCGTCCAGCTTGGACACTTCCATTTCGCCATAATAGGTCAGCGTCAGCGTGCGCGGGATCGGCGTCGCCGTCATCACCAGCAGGTGCGGCGCGCGTTCCGCCTTGGACGCCAGCAACATCCGCTGCGCCACGCCGAACCGATGCTGCTCGTCGATCACGGCCAGCCCCAGCGCCCTATACTGCACCGCTTCCTGAAAAATCGCATGGGTGCCGACCAATATGTCGATGCTGCCATCGGCCAGCCCCATCAGCGTGGCTTCGCGGACCTTGCCCTTCTCCCGCCCGGTCAGAATGGCAATCTCCACCGGCAGGCCCGACGCCATTTTGCGCAGCGTCTCATAATGTTGCCGCGCCAATATCTCGGTCGGGGCCAGCATCGCCCCCTGCATCCCGGCCTCGACCGTGTTGAGCAACGCCATCAATGCCACCAGCGTCTTGCCCGACCCCACATCGCCTTGCAGCAGGCGCAGCATCGGCGTCCCCTGCGCCATGTCGCCTTCAATCTCCGCGCTCGCCCGACGCTGCGCGCCCGTCGGCGCGAACGGCAGCTTGAGCCTGTCGCGCAACCGACCGTCGCCCTGTATCGGCACGCCCCGCCGCCGCCGCGACGATTGCCGCACCAGCATCAGCGCCAACTGCCCGGCGAATATCTCATCATAGGCCAGCCGCTCGCGCGCCTGCGCGTCCCCCGGATCGGCATGAACTCGCCCCAGCGCCTCCCGCCATGTCGGCCAGCCCCGCTGCGCCAGCAAACTCGGCTCGATCCATTCGGGCAGGTCCGGCGCGCGCATCATCGCCTGGTTCACCAGATCGCGCATCCGGTTGTTGGTCAGCCCCTCCGACAGGCCATAGACGCTTTCGCGCGCAGGGATCGTCGCGGCTTCTTCGGGCGGCAGCACATAGTCGGGATGGACCATCTGCAAATTGTCGCCATAGGCTTCCAGCTTGCCCGACACGAATTTCGTCTCGCCCAGCGGCAGCAACTTGCGCGGCCACGCGCTGTTCTTGCCGAAATAGGTCAGCGATACCGGATTGCCATGCCGGTCCGTCGCATGGACGCGAAACGGCGCGCGCGCGCTCCCGCTGGCGCGATAATCCACCGGCGTCAGTTCGATGCCGATCACCCGCCCGGCATCGGCCATGTCCAGTTCGTCGGTCAGCTTGCGATCGACCCAACTGACCGGCAGGTGAAAGGCAATATCGACAGCCCGCGCCAGCCCCAGCCGCTCCAGCGGACGGGCCATCGCCGGGCCAATGCCCTTAAGGACAGAGATTTCGGCAAAGAGCGGATTGAGAATATCGGGTCGCATGGCTATCTGACGCGCTCTACCTGAAGCCGGATGGTCATACAAATGCCCGATCCGCGTTTTTGCCGCGCCCGCAAAAGGAACAAATTGTGAACGATGATCCCCAGATGCGCCGCCTGAAATTCCGCGCCTGGCACCGTGGCACGCGCGAATCGGATTATGCTGTCGGCGGTTTCTTCGAACGCTATCATATGGAATGGGACGCGCAGGAAATCGCCTGGTTCGAACGGTTCATGGATGAACAGGACGCCGACATCATCGGCTGGGCGCTCGGCACCATCCCCGTGCCGGACGAATGGAAAGGCCCGATGATGGACAAGTTCCTAAAACTCGATTTCGTCAAAATCCAGAACTGACACATCCTCCCCTGCAAGGGGAGGTGGCAGGGCGCAGCCTTGACGGAGGGGTGTCCCCCTCTCGATAGCACGACACCCCTCCACCACTTCGTGGTCCCCCTCCCCTTGCAGGGGAGGATATAAGAGCAAACAACATGACCGATCTCCAAAAAATCCTCCGCGCCAAAGCGCCGCTAACCCTGTCGGGCGTCCCCGCCGGGTTCCAGCCCTGGCTGCTGGCCGACATTGCCCGCGCGGCCTATGGATCGGGCGCGGGCCGCGCTGTGTTCGTCGCGTCGGACGAGCAACTGATGCGCGCGGTCGCGGAAACGGCGCATTATTTCGCGCCAGAGATTGAGATCATTGAAATCCCCGCCTGGGATTGCCTGCCCTATGACCGGGCCAGCCCGTCGCTGCGCGCCGCCTCGGCCCGGCTCGCGGGCCTCCATGCGTTGCAGGCACCACCCAAAGCCCCGCAACTCGTCCTCACCACCCTCAATGCCCTGACCCAGCGCACCCTCACCCCCTTCCGCGTCCGCCAGCTTGTCGCCCGGCTCGCGCCCAAGGAACGGATCGCCATCACGCGCCTCGCCGAAATGCTGCAATCCAATGGCTATGTCCGCACCGACACCGTGCATGACCGGGGCGAGTTCGCGATTCGCGGCGGCATTGTCGATCTGTTCCCCGGTGGCGAGGATCAACCGTTCCGCCTCGACTTTTTCGGCGATGAAATCGAAACCGTCCGCCGCTTCGACCCCACCGACCAGCGGACCACCGGCAATGTCGATGGCTTCACCCTCCTCCCCGCCTCCGAAGCGCTGCTGGACGAGGACACGATCAAGCGTTTCCGCAGCCGCTACCGCGAAACCTTCGGCGCGACCGCAACCGGCGATCCGCTCTATCAGGCGGTGAGCGAAGGCCGCCGCCTTGCCGGCATGGAACATTGGCTCCCTTTGTTCGAGGAGAAGCTGGTTCCGCTGACCGATCATCTGGGCGACACCGCCGTCATCATCCGCGATCCCGGCGTGGCTGGCGCAGCAAACGGCCGGTTCGAATCGATCCGCGACTATCACGCCAACCGCATCCAGGCGAAATCGTCCGACCCCGGCGCCTATCGCCCGCTCAAGCCCGAATCGCTGTATCTCGATGCAGCGGAATGGAACGCCGCCGTCGCCACTCTGCCGATGCACGCGGCCACGCCCTTCCATGAGCCGGAAAGCGCGACCGTGCTGGACTTCGCCGTGGATGGTCCCCGCGATTTCGCCCCCGAACGCGCGCAGAACGCCAATATCTACGAAGCCGTCGCCAAACATCTGGCCTCGCTCGCCACCAAGAAGAAAAAGATCGTCATCGCCAGCTATTCGGTCGGCGCGCGCGAACGGCTGTCGGGCCTGCTCCTCGACCATGGCGTCAAACGCATCGCCGCTGCCGATGGCTGGCAGGAAGCGCTGGGCATCGCCGCGGGGGGCAGCGTTACGCTGACCGTCCTGCCGCTCGACCATGGCTTTACCGCGCCCGATGTCGCGGTGCTGACCGAACAGGATATGCTGGGCGACCGCCTCGTCCGCCGCGCCAAGCGCAAGAAAAGCGCCGACGCCTTCCTACAGGAACTGGCGACCCTCTCGCCCGGCGACCTCGTCGTTCATATGGACCATGGCATCGGCCGCTATGAAGGACTGACCCAGATCCCGGTCAGCAAAACCGCGCATGATTGCGTCGCGCTCAGCTATGCGGGCGGCGACAAGCTGTTCGTGCCGGTCGAAAATCTCGAAGTCCTCTCCCGCTACGGTTCCGACAGCGACGGCGTGTCGCTCGACCGGCTGGGCGGCGAAGCATGGCAACGGCGCAAGGCCAAGATGAAGGAGCGCATCCGCGAAATCGCGGGTGAACTGCTCAAGACCGCCGCCGTGCGCGCCCTGCGTTCCGCCACCATCGCCGAACCCGACAGCGCGGGCTATCCCGCCTTCGTCGATCGCTTCCCCTATCAGGAAACCGACGATCAGGACCGCGCGATCAGCGACGTGATAGAGGATCTGGCGTCGGGCAAGCCGATGGACCGCCTCGTCTGCGGCGATGTGGGCTTCGGCAAGACCGAAGTCGCCCTGCGCGCCGCCTTCGTCGCCGCCATGTCAGGGATGCAGGTCGTCGTCATATGCCCGACGACCCTGCTCGCGCGCCAGCATCATATGCAATTTGAGGAGCGCTTTCGCGGCTTCCCCGTCAATATCGGCCGTCTCTCCCGCCTTGTCCCCGACAAGGAAGCCAAGAGCGTCAAGGCGGGCCTTGCCGACGGCACGATCGACATCGTCGTCGGCACTCATGCGCTGCTGGCCAAGGGTCTGGAATTCAAACGCCTCGGCCTCGTCATCGTCGATGAGGAACAAAGGTTCGGCGTCACCCACAAGGAACGGTTGAAGTCGCTCAAGACCGACGTCCATGTCCTGACGCTGACCGCCACGCCCATCCCGCGCACGCTTCAGATGGCAATGTCGGGCCTGCGCGAATTGTCGGTCATTCAGACCCCGCCGGTCGATCGCCTCGCCGTGCGCACCTACATCATGCCCTGGGATGGCGTGGTCATCCGCGAAGCGCTGCTGCGCGAACATTATCGCGGCGGGCAGAGCTTCTTCGTTGTCCCCCGCATCACCGACCTGACGGAGATCGAGGAATTTCTGCGCAACGATGTGCCGGAAATAAAGGCCATCGTCGCCCATGGCCAGATGTCGCCGACGCAGGTGGAAGAACGCATGTCGGCCTTTTACGACAAGCGCTACGACGTGCTGCTCTCGACCACCATCGTCGAATCCGGGCTGGACATTCCCAGCGCCAACACGCTCATCATCCACCGTGCCGACCGCTTCGGCCTGGCCCAGCTTTATCAGCTGCGCGGGCGCGTGGGCCGGTCGAAAACCCGCGCCTATGCCTATATGACCACGCCCGCCAACCGCATCATCACCGAAACGGCGGAAAAGCGGCTGAAAGTCCTTTCCGACCTCGACACGCTCGGCGCAGGGTTCCAGCTGGCCAGCCACGACCTCGACATTCGTGGCGCGGGCAATCTGGTGGGCGACGAACAATCGGGCCATATCCGCGAAGTCGGCTTCGAACTCTACCAATCGATGCTGGAAGAAGCGATCATGGACGCCAAGGCAGGCGGGGCCGGCCTTGAAATCCGCCGCGACAGCTTCTCGCCCCAGATCAGCGTCGATGCGCCGATCATGATCCCCGACGATTATGTCCCCGACCTCGACCTGCGCATGGGCCTCTATCGCCGCCTCAACGATGTCGAGGACCGTCAGGGTCTGGAATCCTTCGCCGCCGAACTGATCGACCGTTTCGGCAAGCTGCCCGCGCCCACGCAAAACCTGCTCAAGATCATCGAGATCAAGCAAAATTGCGTGAAAGCCAACATCGCCAAGATCGACGTCGGGCAAAAGGGCGCTTTGGTCAGCTTCTTCGAGGACAGCTTCCCCAATCCTGCGGGACTCATCTCCTATATCCAGCGGCTCGACGGCGTGGCGCGGCTGCGCCCCGACAGCAAGATCGTGGTCAACCGCAATTGGGGCGATTCCGCCGCACGCCTCAACGGCGCGCTGCAATTGTCGAAGGGGCTGGCGAAAGCAGCGGGGTGAACATCCTCCCGCCGAAAATGCGCGTAACTTCGGCGTAACTTGACTATTACTTTTCTGTAACCCGGCAACGGAAAAGCGGGGAAAAAGCGGGCCGGAAATGCCCCAGCGACGGTGTGAACTTCGCTGCGGTCCTTGCCCTTATTCCCTGCTGTCCTACCCAGACCGGATTTGCTAAAGCTTTGGGAAAGGGGAATATGACTATGGCTGTCGAACTGCTCGTGCTGGCCTGGGCCATGGTCCTGCTGCTCATCCACATCTTCGCCGCTGCACACGTCAAGACGAAGCAATATGGCACCGACTGGAACATGGGCGCGCGCGACGAAAGCCTGCCGCCGCTCAACCCCCTTGCCGGGCGGCTGGCCCGCGCGCAGGCGAATTTTCAGGAAACCCTGCCCATTGCCATCGTCGCGCTTATCGGCGTGGTGGTTGCCGGTCGATCGAGCGAAATGACGATGCTGGGCGCGCATATCTGGCTGGGCGCGCGCATTGCCTATCTGCCGGTCTATGGCTTTGGCATCCCGAAAATCCGCACGCTGATCTTTCTTGTCAGCTTGGTCGGCCTCGGCATGGTCCTCTGGCCGCTGCTAACCCTCTAACCGGCCAGCACCAGCGCGATCAGGTCGGCGGACGACACCCCTGCCGACCGCAGAAATCCTTGATAATAATCGCACCCCTCACGCGCCAGCAGGTCAAGCTGCGTCTGCGTCTCGACCCCTTCGGCAACGACTTTAAGGCCCAGCGACTTGGCCATATGGATGACCCCGCGCACGATGATCCTGTCCCGCGCCGTCCCGGCAATATCCTGCGCCAGCCCGCTGTCGATTTTCAGGTAATCGAGCGGCAGGCTTTTGAGGTAGGCGAGGCTGGAATAGCCCGTCCCGAAATCGTCGATCGCCACCGCCAGCCCTTCGGCCCGCAGCGCCGTCAGCAGCGCCGTCGCCGAATCGACATCCTCGATCAAGCCGCTCTCGGTAATCTCCACCGTCAGGCGCGCACGCGGAAAACCGCTCCGGTCCACGATTTCCAGCAGGTCGGTCATGAAACCGGGCTGCGCAATATCGGCGGCGGTCACATTGATCGACAAACGCAGCGCCGACAGCGCCCGTGGCCACGCCGCCGCCTGCCGCAACGCCTCATTCTGGATATGCGCCGACAGCGGCAGCATATAGTCCGACCGCTCGGCCGTAGCGAACAATATGCCCGCACCCAGCGGCCCATATTGCGGATGGTTCCACCGCGCCAGCGCCTCTACGCCGCTGATCTGTTCGGAATCCACCCGATATTGCGGCTGGAACACGATGCCGATTTCACCCCGGTCCAGCGCCAGCCGCAGGTCGGTTTCCAGCTTGTCCGGGTCGACCTGCCGACTATGGCGATCCGCCGACAGGATGCGAATCCCCTCCCCGCCCGCCTGCCTGGCATCGGCCAGCGCCGTCCCCGCCCGGCGCAGCAGGTGCGTTGCATCATCTTCCGGCCGCGCCTGCGCAATGCCGCACCGCGCAATCAGGCGGATCATATGATCCCCCGCGCTGAACGGTCGCCCGATCGCCGCGATCAATTGCCGCGCCAGAAATGTAGCCCGGTCGCTACCCGCCGCCTCGCCGGTCAGCCCGACCAGAAATTCGGTCCCCGCAATCCGCGCGACCATGGCACCGGGGGCCACATCATCGACCATCCGCTCGATCCGCCGCGCAATCCGCCCCAGCAGCGCGTCGCCGACCACCTGACCATAGGCCGCATTCATCCGGTCGAACTGGCTGATCGACAACAGCACGGCCGTCGTGGCAAGGCCAGCCCGCTGCTCCAGCCATTCCAGCGCCGCATGGCGCGACCGCAGCCCAGTCAGAACGTCGCGGCTCGCCAGATCGCGGTCATGCGCGTCCGACAGCCATTCGACATCGGCCGCAACCACGCCATTTTCGACTCGCAAATGATGGACCAGCCGATTGCCCGGACGCCCCGGCAAGGCATGGGCCAGCGCCCCCGGACGCCCGGTGCGCATCATCGCTTTGAGCGCGACCAGCACCGCGCCCCGCTCGGCACGCGGCAGGCGGCGCACCAGCGCTCCCGGCGTCAGACGCGACGTCCCGATATCCAGATGCCGGGCCAGGCTTTCGCTCAGTTGCACCACCAAATCGCGCGGTCCCAATTCCCAATAGAGCGCATCGCCCCGGCGGATCCGCTGCGCGCGTCGGCTATGCGCCGCACCACCGCCGATCCGATCCACCAGCCGCTGCGCCGAACCCAATGCCGCTCGCAAGGACGCCTCGCTGAACGGGGCAGTCAGATAATGAGTCGCACCGGCCTCCAGCAATGCTGGAAGCATCGCTTCGTCCACGCCGTCCACCAGCACAAGCAAGGCACCTCCACCGGCCTCCATCGCTGGAACCAGCGGCGCCAGCAGTTTCTCCACGCTGCCCCCGCCCCGCATATCGACCAGCGCGACCTGCGCTTCGCTGCGCAGATAGCGTTGCGGCGCATCGCCTGCACGGCGCGCACCGATCGCACGCCAACCCACCAGCCCGACGGCATGGCACAGCCCGTCGCGGTCACCCGGCGACAGGATGAACAGGCTGCGTTGTCCCTCTGCGGTGCGATCCCCGCTCACTATTCTGGTCCTCCGGCATGACGCATCGTCACGCCTTAGCAACAAGGCGTTACCGACCTCTTGCGCGCCGGGCAACACCGCATCATCCGGGGCGCTTGCACGGGGCCGGTCCATACCCTAGCTAAGGGGCATGGCCATGGCCGAACCTTCACGCAATATGATGACCGACGGCCTTGGCCGCCGGATCAGCTATCTGCGCATTTCGGTCACTGACCGCTGCGACCTGCGCTGCCGTTATTGCATGGCCGAAAAAATGCAGTTCCTGCCAAAAAATCAGGTGCTGACGCTGGAGGAGATCGCCTTGCTGGCCGATCTGTTCGTGGCGCGCGGCATCGACAAGATCCGCCTGACCGGCGGTGAACCGCTGGTGCGCCGCGACATTGGCGATCTGGTCCGCCGCATCGGGCGGCATCTGGGCAACGGCCTGGACGAACTGACCCTGACGACCAACGGCACCCGCCTGGCCGACCATGCCGACATGCTGTTCGATGCCGGGGTGCGCCGCGTGAATGTCAGCCTCGACAGCCGCGACCCGGCCCGCTTTGCTCATGTGACGCGCGGCGGCGACATCGACACCGTGCTGCGCGGCGTGGATGCGGCACGCGATGCGGGGCTGGCGGTCAAGATCAACATGGTGGCGCTCAAGGGCGTCAATGAGGATGAAATCCTGCCCATGCTCCACTGGTGCGACGCACAGGGTTTCGACCTGACGCTGATCGAAACCATGCCATTGGGTGAAACCGGCGAGGACCGCACCGACCATTATCTGCCGCTCACCAAAGTAGCCGACCAGATCGGGCAAAGCCACGCCCTGACCCCCTTGCCCCACCGCACCGGCGGCCCGGCGCGCTATCATGGGGTGGATGGCATGTCCGTGCGCCTCGGCCTCATCACACCACTGACCCGCAATTTCTGCGCCGACTGCAACCGCATCCGCATGACGTGCGAAGGAAAGATTTTCATGTGCCTGGGGCATGAGGACCATGTCGATTTCAAGGCGGCCCTGCGCGACGGTGGCCTGCCCGCCGTCGAACCGCTGATCGACCGGGCGCTGCGTTTGAAGCCGGCCGCTCATGACTTTCGCATCGGCACAGGCGAAGGTGCCGCCACCACCCGCCACATGAGCGTCACCGGCGGATGAACAGCGAACCACGGCGCGCCCTGCTCGCGTCCCCCACACAGGCGGCCAGAGCGGCGGAAGAACGGCTGCGCGCCACTTATGACTTCGTCCCGCTCGATCAGGCGGAAATGGTCATCGCTTTGGGCGGCGACGGTTTCATGCTGCAAACGCTTCATTCGATGCTGGAAGCCCGGCGCATCCTTCCGGTGTTTGGCATGAACCTAGGCACCGTCGGCTTCCTCATGAACGAATGGCGGCTCGAACGGCTGGACCAGCGGCTGGAAAAGGCCAAGAGCTTCAAGGTCAATCCGCTGCGCATGACCGTCGATACGGTGGATGGCGAACGGTTTTCGATCCCCGCGATCAACGAAGTGTCGCTGCTGCGTGAAACCCGCCAGACCGCCTGGCTGGAAGTGCAGGTCAACGACCGCATCGTCCTGCCCGAACTAGTGTGTGACGGCGTGCTGGTGGCAACGCCCGCCGGGTCCACAGCCTATAATCTGTCCGCCCATGGGCCTATCCTGCCGCTGGGGTCCGCTCTGGTCGCACTTACCCCCATCAGCCCGTTCCGTCCCCGTCGGTGGCGTGGTGCTATTCTGCCCGAAAATACCGTGATCCGCTTCACCGCGCTCGATCCGGTCAAGCGCCCGGTCAGCGCCGTGGCGGACCAGCGCGAAGTGCGCGACGTCGCGCAGGTCGAAATCCGCATCGACCGCACGACCCCGCTGACCTTGCTGTTCGACCCCGAACATACGCTGGATGATCGGATCGCGGCCGAACAGTTCATCGCCTGAAAGCCCCAGAAAAAAATGATGATTTTACTGCTTGCCATTTCTCGAATCTCGCTGCTATAGGCGCGTCCTGCCCAGCGAGAGCCGGGCTGCTCCCTGATAGCTCAGCGGTAGAGCATTCGACTGTTAATCGAATGGCCGTAGGTTCGAATCCTACTCAGGGAGCCAATTCTAAAAGTGGGGGTTTTTTGCCCCCTTTTGGTGCTGGGCCGGAACCGCCAGTTCCGCCGATTTTTTCAAGAATTCCAAACGGTTCTCGGAACGTGACGGTCAGCGCTCCACCCGCGAATGACGAGTTCGATAATATCAAATTCAGAGCCCGCCGCTTGGTCGCCAAGGGCTGATCCGCAAACTGGTTGTGGGCGGTCCTCGCGAAATCCAGCAGCGCCAGACCATCATCAATCAGGTCGTCCTCGGCGGCATGCAAGCTCTCCATATCTCGCAGCGTCCGATCCCGCTCTTCACGCCAGGTCGCTGAAACCCGGTCGTGGAATTCGACCGTGACCCGCCCATCGATCTTGTCGAGGTAAAGAGTGTCCAATCGGTGTTGAAGGCGATCGGCCTCAGCCCGCAAGCGCTCAACCGATTCGTCGCGGTCGCGCCGCTCGTCTGCATGACTCTCACGGATGGCTCGCTCAATGAGCCGGAATGACGCATCATCCAGCCGAAGCCGCCTGAGGACAGCTGCGAACTGCTCGTCGAGCGCCTCCTCCCGTATGTATCGTTCTGGGCAGCGCCCCTTGAACCTGGAGCAGTGGTAGTAGATGTATCGGCCCTTCTTGATCTCGGCCGTGACCGCGCAACCGCAGTGACCGCAGGTGATCAGTCCGGTGTAAGCAAATTGAAGCCGATTGCCGTGGACGTTGGAGATGCTCCGGCCATCCAGGATCTCTTGCACGTTGGACCAGGTGGCAAAGGTCGTCAGCGGAGTATGCGAGCCCTTGTAGAGTTTGCCCAGCCATTCGAACGAACCCGTGTAAATCCGGCTGCGTAGCATTGTGTTGATCGTGCTCACGCCCACTGGTTTTCCGCTCTTGCGGTACCGGAGGCCAGCCCGGACGGCCAATTGGGTAACTTCCTTGAGCGAATACTGGCCGCTCTCGAACCATTCGAACACGCGGGTCACCAACGGACCGATATCCGGATCGATTGTGATGACCTTCTTGCCGAGCGGGCCCATCACATTCACATAACCGAGGGGAGCGAAGGTCGGCCAAATCCCCTGCTCTGCCTTTTCGAGCATTCCCTTGCGGGTCTCCTCAGAGAGATTGTCGATATAGTTCTTGGCCATCAAAACCTTGATGCCATGCATGAACTTCTCCGATGATCTCGAATCCCGAGAGAGAACAACATTCTCCTTCACGAAATGGATCTCGATATCCAATCCGTCGACCGTCACCCAGTCCTTGAGGTTGCGGTAGAGCCTGTCGGTCTTCTCGACCAGAATCGTTCTGACGCTTGGATGGGATCTGATGTAGCGAAGCATTTCCTCGAATCCGGTACGCCCCGCGCGCTTCGCGGTCTCCACGTCAACATGTTCAGAGGCAATCGTTATGCCGTTCTGAGCCGCATACTCTCGCATCAACTTCTGCTGTGCCGGGATAGAAAATCCTTCCTTCTCCTGCTCGCTGGTCGATACTCGTGCGTACATGACCGCCTTATTGCGTTCTTGAATGATACGCTTTGCCTTCGGTTGTACGATCTTTGCGCGGGGTCTCGTCATCTCAATTACTCCTCATTACCCCAATATACCATCCATCCTCCCGTTTTTGAAAGTCATCCGGCGAAGTTCGATATGTGAATTACTTGGGGTTGTTTGGTTTTCCTTGCAGTTGGCGGTTCCTCCACGATCCTATTGGCGACTGTCGAAAGCGGTGAAAAAATCCACGAAATCCCCCAGAAAGTTTCTCGCTTCATCGTCGCTGACAGGACGATCGAGGTGCTGTTCGAAATACGCTCTGGCGTCAGCGACTAGGGCGGCCGAGAACATCGCGCGCCTGGAAACCCGTCGCCTTCCAAAGCTAGGCGGAGTGTCATGCATCCCGGAGGCTACAGTCACCAAGGGTATTGGTGGCGGTTCGACGGGCTCTGGATCGTGCTCGGAATCGAATGCTGGAAGTGAGGCGACAACTTCTGCCCCTACGGGCGGTGGGGGTGGTGAATTGGCTCCCAGAACCTTCGGCCGACGACGACGCCTCATGGCGTAGTCACAGACACTGGCGACAGCCCCTTTGAGGGTCGAGCAAAGAGGCTGGCCCCGAACCGTCGCCGTAGATGAACGAGGACGCTCGAGGTGTAGCGTTGTTGCCGCCATCCCGTGGGACTATGATAGACACCGATCGCCTTCCAATAGTCGCGCGTGGTGGCCAACCCGGAGAGGAATATCCAGCGCGCGGCTTCGACGTTGAAACAGGCATCCTGTTTCAACCAATGGCGGACATGTCGCTCCGGCCGACCGGTGATCGTCGCCAGCCGCGGTACCCACCAGCTATTGACCTGCAATGGCCCGAGGTCGTGGCTGCCGTCGCTGTTTGCGACTTCCGCGCCAATCCAGCCGCCCTCCTGATCTCGCAATCCCCAGAGCGTCTTGGCAAGCCAACCGCGACCGGCAGCTGACCGAGCAATGCACGTCGCGACGATCTGCTCGTCGATCGTGTTTTGACGGGTCGTTCGGGCTTCCAGGGAATGGACAGGGAATGCGAACATCAGGGCAGCTAAGACCGCCCTGATGAAGATCGGCGCGAACCTGGGTGCAAAATCGGCCCTAGTGATCATGGCCAGCCCCATGGTCGTGCTCTTGTGCGGGGGCCGGATCAACACGTGAGGGCGCCGTCTGGGTGTGTGGCCCCTCCTCAACACTCCGCGTCAGGATGTTCGTAAGCCACCGGTCCACAGCCTCCACCGCAGACTGCGCACGACCGGCAAGCAGATGGGCCAGGCCGCCCTGTTCGGTCCGGTTGCGGGCCTCCTGCTCCGCACGCATCCGCTCCTTGCGTTCCTGACGCTCACTGCGCTGCTGATCGCGCAGCCGATCCCATCGCTCTCCATGGCGCTCCTCGCGAGCCCTGTAACTGTCGCGATCGAGGCGGCCGAGGCCTTCCAGAGCGGAGGTCTTCTCCCCGGAGTGGCGTTCAAGCTTGTCGACAAGGCGCTCCCGATCCTCGGTCCACAGCTTTACGCCGTAACGCGCGCGCGTGATCGCGGTGTAATAGTTTTGGCCGGTCACCAGCCCGGAATTCACCGGCGCGAGCACATAAGCGCGGTCATAGGTCTTCGACTGGGCAGAATATACGGTCTCCGCGTAACCATGATCCCAGCTCTTGTGCTGGGAAAGGTCGATGTCCTGGACTCGCCCTTCCCGGTCCCAGCGGATCGTCGCGACCGTGCCATCCAGACGCTCGACGGTGCCGCGCTCGGCGTTCTTCAAACCAAGGTCATGGTTCACCAAACGCCACTGGATGCGGTCACCCGTGGCCAAATCGCGCTCTTCGCTGCGGAACACATTGACCTGCGACGCGCGTCCGATACGAGGGTCCCACCGGATGGTCCGACCATGTTCGTCGACCATCCGGACCACCTGCCGACCGTTTGCGTCACGGCCGATCCCGATGACCCGATATTCGGTGTCGCGGGCGACTCCCAGGCCCGCATTGTCCCGCGAGAAGATCAGCACCTGCCCGCCCGAATAGAAGCGGGTAAAGTGCTTCTCCTGATCGGTCATCCCGGCGGGCGTCAGGACTGAGAGCCGGGCGTCTTCCGCCGCAATTGCGCCCTCCGTCTTCAGAGCTTCCCGGATCTTGGTATTGACGATCAACCTGGTAGCATTCTCAAGGACGAGGATGTTGGTGTTCGCGCGGTTCTCGGGTTTCAGCCTGGTCCATTCGCCGACTAGTCCCCTGGCGAGAGCCTCTGCATCCCCGCCGCTGGTCACCTTGTCGAGGTTCTCCAGCGAGGCGGCATAGTTACCCAGACGAGCCTGGGTCACCGCTGCCTTCATCATCCGGGTTTCCTGGCGTATGGACTCGGTAAGCTCGGCCGTCGGAAGGCCCAGCTTCTGCAGCAGCCAGAAGGCCTTCCCCTGTTCGATGGCGCCGGTCTGCTTGTTGTCGCCGAGAACGATCAGCCGAGCGCCGGTCATACGGCTGATCTCAAGGACGCGAAGCGCCTGCCGGTTGCCAAGCTGACCGGCCTCGTCGAGTACGAGGGTATAGCTGTCGTCGATGTTGCGCCCGCCCCCGGCGACAAGGCTGGCGACGGTCCGGGAGTCGATCCGTGCGTCGGCGCCTAGCTTGGCCGCGGCTGATGATGTCGGCGCGAGCGCAACGAGCGTCATGCCTTGTGGGGCGGCGTCGTTCAGAGACTTTACCAGCGTCGACTTACCCGCACCGGCGACGCCGTGGACGCCGACAAGCCGGTCGCTGGTCGTCCCGACATGGAGAAGCGCTGCCTCCTGGGCAGGATTGAGGCCAGCTTCAGCCATGACCTCGCGAATGCGTTCGACGGTCGCAATGGGCGTGGCGTCATTAAGCGAAAGCGAGAGATGCTCGGACAGAGCCAATTCAAGGCGAGCGGTCCGGCGGGTGGTGCGGCCCCGAGTATGGATCTCGTCTCCAGTTTGATGCCGCGTTGCTAGCAGCTTGAAGCGGCTTTCATGTTCCTCGGCCAGGGGGCGAATATCCGAGAGCCTGACCTCGCCCACATGAGAGGCAAGAGCGAGCCGGAACATCCGGCCGAGATTGTTGACAGCCTCGCGGGTTTCCGCCTGGCGGATACCGAACAGCATCGCGCGGGCCGACGTGCGGTCATCCGGCGGGCGCACGTCGGTCTCGCTGCGGTCTGCATCTTCCCGCGCGGCGTCGAGGGCCTTCCGATAGGGCGCCGACCTGGACGCCCACTGGTCGTGCAGATCCTCCAGCGAGATTTTCTCCTTGGGACCGCGCGTCGCATAGAAGGATCTCTGCCTGCCGGCCTGCCCGGTCAGGCCATGCTCCTTTGCATGCGCGTTGATCTGTTCGGCCCGCTGCGACATGGCCCTGGCCAGCTCGGACGGAACGCCCCGGATTTCAAAAAGGCCTTTGCGGGGGTCGAAGTCGATCTGATAGCCAAGCTCGCGAAGGTCGTGCGCCAGCTCGTTGCGATAAACCTGCCCGGCGACGATCTGCTCGACGAACATCGCCCTGGTTTCGAGACTGACCATTTGATCGCCATCCTGGCGATTGGTCATGTTCATGACGACGACGTGCGTATGCAAATGCGGATCGAGTTCGCGCGATGCATGTTCGGTGAAGCGCGCAAAGATCAGCCGCCCCGTCGTCTCATGGACGATCTCGCCATCGACCCGGTGCCGCAGGGAAGCATGTTCCTCGAGATAGTCCAGCGCCGCGCCGACGGCCTTTTCATGGGCCACAAGGATACGCTCGTCGCCCATGACGAGTGCCATGATTGAAACCGACTTCGGCGCATTGACCGCGAAGTCCCATCCGGGGTGATGCTGGATCTTCCCCCCGGCACGGTGACGGCCGAGCTGAAGATCGCCAACCTTCCCGGCGAGAAGATCCTGGAAGATATCCGGGTCGATCTTTCCCTCGAGCCCAAGCTCGGCGGCGATCTGGCCGCCCCACTCCGAATGCTCGTCGGTGCCCTTGGTGTAGTAGTCGCCGACCGTATAGTAGCGGCTGATATTGGCGGGCTTGCCCTTGAGGCGGATGGGATTGATCATGCCGGCGTCGCCGAATTCCGGTCGCCATCATGGCGACCATGCTGCCGCAGTCGGAACGCGGTCGGTTTGCCGTAAAGCGTAAGCGGTGGGGGCGATGGCGGCGCGTCCACACCGCCGCCGCCCAAGTCGGTAACCTCGGCGGCCGGCGCGTCGACATTCTCTGTCGCTTCGGCCGCCGGCAAGGGGGCAGGCTGGTTGAGTGGCAGCTCCGGCCCCATGTCCGCAGGGGGCGCGCGGCGCCGTCGTGTGGCCGGACGCGGTGCCGCTGGCATTGGCTCTGCGGGCGGCTCGGGCGATGCGACCGGTCCCATGGACATCCGGACAGGGGTGGTCGTGCGTTCCTCAAATGCCACGGCGATCGAGGGTATGCGATTATAGCTGTCCTCGAAGCGCACCACGGGCAGATTGCGCCCGAACCGAAGATAACCGCAGAGATTGGGAAGGTTGGTGACCTCGGTGTGCATCACTAGGGGCCGGGTCACCTGCATCCGCGAAAGGTTCACGCCGTCCCGCATGTCGTTGACGCCGTAGGACATGCCTTCGTTCGCTTCGACCTGCTCAACTTGGCCGAGATTTTCGCTGACATGTTTCGCGGTCGGGGTGTCGTTGGCGCGTAGCGCCACCCAGGTCGAGCAATAGCCGGTGATCGCCGCGGCATCCTGGATGCCATAGGTCGCTTCAAGCTGCGGGTAGCTCTGGAAGCCCAGGATACCGCACCCGCCATATTTCCGGGCGCGAGCCAGGAAGTCGGAGAGGCTGGGCAGTTTCTGGAGCGAGGGAAGCTCGTCGATCACGCAATAGAGGCGCCGGTTGCGGTCGGCCGAGAGGCTCATGATCGCGCTGATCGCGATGTCCAACCAGACCGTGATCAGGGGGCGGAGCGACGGGAGCTGGTCCGCCTTCACGGTGATGAACAGCCAGCTGTCGTCCCGCTCGTTCGCCACCCAGTCGCGGATCGACAGGCCATCCTCGGTATCGTCGAGATAGGCGAAGGACCGCATCACCGAGGCGAGCTCGGCCTGGATGCCGGCCGAGGTCCGCTCCCCCTCCATGGAGATGAATGCTGCTGCGTCGGTCCCCTGCGCAAAGGCCGCGAGGTCCTTCAGCTTGGATCGCAGCAGGGTATCGAGCAGGATCGAGACCAGCGTACGCTGCTGGCGCGCGAGCTTGCGGAGCACCGCTACCAGGGTGCCGCGTGCAGACTTGGCCCAGAACGGATCGCCGGCCTTGTCGGGGATCGTCGACTCCGCGATCTGGTCGTAATGATAGTCCTTGGGAACATCGACCCAGGGGGACCAGCAGTCGGTCCGGACGTCCAACGGGTTGAGTAGGACATCGATGCCAGGACGGTAGAATTTCTCGACGAAGGTTCCGGCGGTGTCATAGACTATTGCCCGCTTGCCGCGCTGGCGGATGCCGGCGAGCATTTTGATGATGATGTTGGTCTTGCCGGTGCCGGGCGCCCCGCAGATCAGGATATGCTCGGGCTCGAAGATGTCGGGGACATTGACCCCGCCAATCTCGAAGCTGCCGCGCGCATGGCGCCAGAGCGCGCGGCGCACCTGTCGCACGGTCCCGAACCGGGCCCCGCGTAGGAACTGATTGGAGCCGAGCCCCCTCCCCGTGCGCGTAAAGTAGAACCAGGCCCAGAACAGCATGGCGAGCGCGAACACCCCCGAAAGCGCGGCGCCGTGGATGAGGTAGCGTTCGAAGGCCTCCAGCGTCGTGTGCGCTAGACCTGAGTCGAGCAGCCCTTTGGGGGTCGTCCAATATTCCCTACCAGCAGGCGTCTTGAACAGGATGGGTGCCGCATTGCCCGGAACCGCGTCCCCCATGAAGCTCGCTTGGCCCAGCTTCAGCAGGACATAGCGCTCATATTCGGTCGACTTCTCGAACCCGTACCAGATGATGCCGCCGATCCAGATCACCAGCCCCGCCACGAGGGTCTGATAGAAGACCTGTGTGGTCATCCGAACATTGTGGACAATGGCCTGGCCGCCGCGGGTCCAACTCCCCAGCGTGTCGTGCCGAAAGATGCTCACGCCTGGTCCTGCTCGGGATCGAGCAGCCCCCTTTCCCGGAGGAGGCGCCGGGCATCGGCAAGCCCCTGTTCGAGGATTTCCGGCGTGCGTTTGCCGACTGAGGCGGCGAGGATCGCAAGGGTCTGGATGCCGGTCGCGTGGAGTTCATCGAATCGAGCATGGTATCCTGACGGATCGGTGCCCTCGAAGCGCCCGAGGATGTCGCGGCAATAGGTTGCTGTGGGCGTTCCCGCATCGCGGGCGCGGGCATCTAGGCGCCTGAAGAGGGCGTCATCGACGCGGATCGTAATGCGAGCCAAGGGTGAGACTCCGGTCTGGCACCCTGACGATCATGATGAAGCGCGCTCCTTATACTCGAATTAGCGCATGATCTCAAGGATTTATGCTGGCGGCCACTGGCAGCCGGATAGTGCCAAGAAAGATCAAAGACTTGGGTCGGGCACCGCCATCGCGCGGCTGCCACTGGCGGCCAAATAGCGCCAGAATGGCTGCCGATCTGCGCCACATCCAAGCTATTATAAACGCTAAAGAAACTGCCGAGCAGCACCCGTGCGTGGGGTGCATTACAAACGCCCTCGGCGTGCGTCCTCCCTTTCGCTGCGACAGCGTCGCTGCGTAGCCTCGCACCGGAAGGGGCGCGGCTCCCCCGAAGGGGCCTCAAGGCAATTTTGGCCTTGCGCCCGAGCGCGCGCTTTTGGATGATGACGCTTGGCGGGCAGACCCATGAGAAGGACCATGGTCATGCCGAAACAAAGTGAACGCGAACGGCTCGTCGATCTCGAATCCCGCCGCCGCAAGCTCGACGACGAAGTCGAGATTGCCCGCCGCGCCTTGCGCGGCAAATATGCTGCTCTGGTCTCCGAACTTGCGGTGGAGTCATTGACCGAGCGCGAGTTCCGCGACCTGCTGGGCCATGCGATCCGCGCTGGTGGCGTCCCTGCCCTGGCCGCACTCAAGGCGTTGCCCGCGCTTCCACGCTGATCAACAATGTCGCCCGTAGGGCGGCCCAGCGACGAGCATGGCGGAGCCACGCGCAGGAGGCCGGTGCCCTTTCGGGCACCGCATCGGCGGGCGACGGACCCGGCACTTCCTGCCGGGTTCCTGAGCCCGGCGATCCTGTTCGCCCGACAAAAAAAGGGGACGGCCCGGGCGTGACCCGAACCGTCCCCATGGCGCGGAGATCACCGCGCTCGTGCCCAAACCGGCGCTTCGCCATTGCGGCTGATCAGACGCGGTCGGACCCCGGCTTCCCCCAATATGCGGGCGAGATGCGCCTGGATGCCCGACCCTTCGCAGATGATCGCATCGGCCGGACGCAGCGCGACGATGCGGTCGTTGCGGACGAACCCGGCGCGCTTGCCCAGACCCTTGGGAAGGCCAAGCCTGACCAGCTTGACATCGTTCGCTGCCGCCCAGCTTTCTGCGATGGCGTCCGCTCCGGTGTCCTGTGCCGTTGTGAGCAGGACCATGTTCGGGATGAACGCCTTCACCCTGTCCAGTGCGGCGTGGATCGGTCGATAATCGTCCCATGCCGCCCCGCCCGAGAAGGCGACGATCGGCCCCTGCGGATGGTGCTGGTCGATCCTGCGGTTGCGGCGGGCTGCGAGGAAGTCGGTCGCGTCAATGACCGAGGCGGTGCGCTTGCTCGACACCAGCGATCCCCGCGCACTGCCCCAAGGCTTGCCGGTCTCGGCGCTGAATGCTGCTGCGGCGTGGTCCCGCATGCAGGCGATGGCGTCATTGGCTTCGTCGAGCTCCCGGCATTTCGCCTGTGCCGCCTCCAGCTCGTTCATCATCACCTCGCTGCCATCGGCGCACCGGATGAGATCCTTCACCTCCCGCGCGGCATCATCGGCCTGCCCTGCGAGGCCCCGCGCAGTGCTGTGCAGGCTGTTGACGATGCCCCAGGCGATGCGCTCGGCGACCCGTTCTAGTCGGGTGTCGCGCAGCACATCGAAGACGGTGCCGATCAGGAGTTCGGTCGCCAGTTGCACCTGCATCGGATCGGGCATGTCGGCGAGCAGTTCGTCTTCGCCCCGTGCGAAGCGGACCCCGTCGAGGTCGGAGCTGAAGGCGGTGGTGAAGTCGCTATTGGGCGCGGCTGTTTCCGCGGCGATGAGATCGGCGATTTCTGTGAAGTCCCGGATGGTGCGCTTGAAGTTCGTCATGTTGACCTCCTTTTTCTTGAAAGAGGTCATTTCCCCTGCACGGGCTCCGAGCGCCGGGGTCAAGGATCGCGAAGCGACCGCTTTAGCGGCGGTGGGGGTCACGATTTTCTTTGGCGCCGCGCGAGGTGTGCGGAAGAGCGCTGCCCTCTGTTCGCCAAAGAAAATGGTGGGGCCCCGCCGTCCTTGAGGCCGGTGCTGTCCCCGTGCCATCATAAGACTTGTTGAGAGAGATATTTTACACGGAAACGGTGCCGCTGGGTACCAAAGATGCCCCTTGGGCTCGATGCCCATGGGGCAGCTCTACGCACAGCCAAAGTTAATGAGGGGAGAGGATGGGAGACGCCATCATCTCACCAGTCATAGATGGGCAAGCCGGGATGCTCCTGCGCATCGCGGTCAAGCATGATCCAGTCCACCCCGGCCCGGCTTGCGACCTCAAAGCAGCCGGCAAGATCAGCGGGCAGCTCATCAGGCACGTCTGTGGGCACATAGACGAACCATCCATAATCGCCCTTCTCGAAGGCAGCGAAGGGCGCGGTGGGCAGATAGACGTTGCACGTCTCAGCGGTGACGTTGGCGGTCGACAGGACCAGCATGCGTTCGATCATGGATCTTGCTCCTCTTTTCATGTCCCGGACCAGTTCATCACCTCAAAGCCCGCATCGACCGGCACGTGCTCGCAGAGCAGTTCAACGATGCAGGTGGCGACGTCTGGGGCTTCAGAGGTGCCGAAGCGGTCCCCCGCCTCCTCCGGTTTCCCGAAGGAAGCCAGCGCGGCCTCGTAAAGGGCAGCGGGGTCGAAGACGTTCAGGTCAAGTCGGACAACGGTCATGGGGATTGCTCCTTTTTCCAGTTTCCAAAAGCCCCGGGCGACGGCTTGCGCAGCAGCCGGCCCCCGAGGTTAAATGCTTCATGTTGATCGTCCGCCACCGCAAGGCCCGGCCTGAGAGACAGCACGGATGCCTTTCAGTGGAGGACCGATCCCGTTGGCGGCTGGTAGGCATCGAAGGGATTCCCGTCATGGAGATGGCCGAAGGGGGTGATGACATAATCGCCATCCTTCCGGCCGACCGCGCAGATGACATAGCGAGGCTCGCCGGTCTCCGTGTCGGTGCATTCCACGAGCGCGAGGTCTCCCGATTCCGCCGCCCGGAGCAGCGTCGAGAAGTTCCGCCGAAAGGCGTCTGGAATAGCCATGCCCCTCCCCCCTCAAGCCACTGCCGCAGCAGCACGGCGTCTTTCCGCCCGTGCCGAACGGCGTCCGTCCGTGATCCTGCGCACCGGCATCCCTTTGTCGGGGGCCTGATCCGATTTCCGGAAGGCATGGATCGGCACGCCTGCACCATCCAGCTCTTCATAGAGATTGGCCTGGACGCCCGATCCCTCGCACAGGACAGCCATTACGGGCCTCAGATCGCGCAGCTTGCGATTGCGCGCAAAGGCGGCCTTCATGCCCGACCCGAGAAGATTGAACCGGACCGTCTGCACCTTGCGGCTGGCGGCCCATTTCTCGGCGATCAGGTCGGCGCCGCTGCGCTGCGCGGTGGTCATCAGCACCATATGCGGGATATGCTCTTTCACCAGATCGAGCCGTTCCCAGAGCAGGTCGACATCGTGCCAGATCGCCGGCCCCGAGAAGACCACGATCGGCCCCTGCGGATTATGCCGGTCGCGGACATCGAGCTGGCGGGCGCGCAGAAAGTCGATCGCGGCGATCTGGCTGGCGGTCGAGATGCGCGAAGCGCGGCTCCCGCGTGCGGGCGACCAAGGCCATCCCGACATCGCCCGGTACATTTCGGCGGCATAGTCGCGCATCGTCTCGATCGCGACACGCTGCTCGGCGGTCGACTGGCAGAGAAGCTGCTTCTCCTCCAGCTCGCGATTATAGACCTCGCTCATGTCAGGGGAGCGGGCCAGCTCGCCGATTTCCACCGCGAGGCTGTCCTCCCGCCGCTCGAGCTTGCCGGCGACGAAGTGGAAGGAGTTGACAAAGCCCCAGGCAATCTCGGCGGCCAGCGGCTCCAGCCGCGTGCCGGTGAACAGGTCGAAGATGGTGGCGATCACGCCCGCGCTATCGGCCTGGGCCGCCAATTCTTCGGGCATGCCATGTTCGCCGGGTTCTTCACCCTGCTCGACGATCGAAAGCGGCATGGGGTCACCAAAGGCGGCCTGAAATTCGGGGGTAGCGGTCATTTCGGCATAGAGTTGCTTGAGGTCGCCAAAGCGATCGACGCTGCGCACGGGTTCGTGCCTGGTCATCGGACAGATCCTTCTTGAAAGATGGGAATGGACAAAAAGAAGCCGGGAGGCGCGCAGCGCCCCCCGGCTCCCTCAGGCTGGCTTCAGAACGGGACCTCTTCGTCGAGATCACCGCTGAACCCGCCGCGCGCGCCGGCCCCCTCCAGCGGCGCGGTGCTTCCACCGAACCCGCCGCCGAACTGGCCACGCTCACCGCTGCCAAAGCCGCGATCCTCGCCCTCATCGTCGTCTCCAGTGCGCGTACGCGCCGCCTTGCCACCGGCCGCGCGGCCCATGTCGTCACGGCGCCACGATGCCCGGAACCCCTCCTCGGCGGTCCCGAACAGGGCGATCTGCATCGGGAAGCGCCAGGACTGGTCGTCCAGCTCGCCGGAGTAGAAAATCTCTCCGGTGGTGTGGATCGCGGTCGCTTCGAACAGCGCGCCATAGGGCACCCAGCGCCCATTGCGGTTGATCGCTTCGACCTCGAACTTGGGCGCGCGCGGGTTGTTGCTGGCGATCGGCTTCAGCCGCGCCCGCTGCAGGTCGATTTCGCCGCTGGCGATGAAGCCCAGCAGTTGGCCATTGACGTTCCGGAACTCTCCAACAGTCTTGGACATGATCTTCACTCCTCTAAAATGTCGCTCATGCGACACTCTCAAAGAGCCTCCTCTTCTCTCCTGCGGTGGGCGGGCCGGCGGGCGATCCCCCGGAGATGAAGCACGACCGTGCCGCCCGCGCCCCTGTTCCCACGGCCCCGAATCGGCTAGACTGCAGAGATGGATGCGGAGACGATGCGCGCGGTGGCGAAGATTGCCCGGTCTCGGGCGGAGCGCGGTGGCGGCTCGGCCGCGCAGGGCGACGGCATGTCTCGCCTGGGCGCATCACGCGCCCTGCACCAGCTCGCGACGGATCTTGAGGTGACGGCCGCAGAATTCGACCGCACCACGACCAAGCGCACCGCCAAGCCGCGCTCCTGATCCCGGCCGCTCTACCGCCCCGCGCCTTCTCCTTCCTGCGATAGGTGATCGTCACCCGCAGGGCCGAGATTCGGCGCAGCCGAAGCTCGGTCGGAGCGAAGCGGAGATAGAGCGCCGGTGCTCGCGCCAGCGGGCAATCGCCATCAACTCGCTACCTCGGTGCGCAACAAACGCGAGCCAAGAGGATCGGCGGCGATCAATCGCCTTCGTCTGGCCCGCGCTCCTCTTCCCGATCCGGGCTCATTGAATACATCGTCATCACCGGAACCACCTTCGGCACGCGATAGGCGCGCGGATCCTCGACTTGCTTGGATCCATCAAGCTTGAGACAAACGGCGACGACCCAACCGGTCAGCCAAGCGACGTCGGTGCCATCAAGCGTCTCGTACCAAGTGACGAGGTCGGGGTCTGGTTCCGGGGATGCCTCGTCTTCCTGCAAGGCTTCGACCCGAGCGACGATTGTGTCCGTCAGGGGATGATTGCCGAAGGGCAACGGAACCAAGGCCGCTGCTATCTGGAGTAATTCCGCGCGCTCCATTTGGGCTGCCGCCATGAGATCGTCATAGAGCGGCTCCCTCACGGCGCCGCCGCTTATTCCGAGCGCGACGAGAGCTGGTCCAGCGATCCAGCCTGGTTCCGTCAGGGCGACCAGACGAAGTTTCTCAATCGCGGCTGGTTCAATGGCGAGGCCATCCACAGCGCGGTCGAAAAATCCCCAGACGGCGGCCTGCGCGACCACCCGATAGTCGGCATCGTCATGAAGTCCCGGGTCATCCAGCGCTTCGCGGAGAACGGTCGGAACGCGGGGATCGCTACGTTTGGCAATTGCGCCGATGGCAGCGCAAAAGACGAAGGGATCTTCCGAGCATCGCGACCCAATCAAGGCATGGATCGAGGCTTCTGTCAGCGTCCCAAATGCGGCCAGCGCCCGGGCCGCCGCCCGCGCGACAGAATAGCGCGGCCAACCCCGGCTGGGGCCATGGTACCGATCAAGACTGAAATCGCGATCGTCGGAAAGGAGCGATACCAGCAATGGCTCTGCCTCACTCCACTTGTGACGGCCCATAAGTTCAGCCCAGGCCAGGCGCACATCTGCTCCTGGATCGCGGACCATATTCAGCAGCGCCGCCCGATCTTCGGCTTCATTCCTCTCGACCAGATAGGTCATGGCTGCACGTCTGACGTGGTAGCGCGGATGGCCAAGCCCATGTCGAATAAGGACATGCTCCTCGTCCCCGCCCCGGATGCGCAGGGCGATGATTGCTGGCATCCCGTCATCTTCATCGCCGGTGGCGAGTAGCCGGCGGGCGGTCTCCAGGATGTCGCCTTCGCCGGTTGCAGCAAGGCAGACAAGGATTCCCGCCAAACCGAGGGGGCTTTCCGGACAAAGTGCGGCGATGCGCTGCCGGACTTCCGGGCTGCGTCCCTGCATGAGCCGTCCGATCTCGGTTTCGTTGTCGATCTCGACGAGAATATGGGCGATGGCCCGCTCGGTCTCTTCAAGGCGATCGGCAAAGACGCGCGCGGGTGCGACCTTAGAATCGATATCATTAGGGGAGGCGCGGTCTAAATCGAGCACGAGCTCCAGTCTGCGAGCCGGTGTCATTCTGTGGATCAGCCCAGCGAGAAGATCGGCGCCATCGGGAGGCCATGCCGTGAACGAAAGCTTGGCGAGCGTGGTGCGCAGGCCCTTGTTGCCGACGTCCGTTCTCGACAAAGCCGCTTCGAGTTCAGGCCGCAGCTCGTCATGCCAGTTCTTCTCGATCAATGACCAGACAGGCGGCAAGGCCCGATCATCCGCGTGCTTGAGCAGGATCTGAAGATAGGGTGCCGAGAAATTCCCGCGCGCATTGCTCTGAGCAGAGGCGAGTGCATAGACCATCGCTGCGCCGTGTTTGTGCCCCTCCAGCCAGTCCCACCCCTCCGCCGCCAGGCGTGAAAGGGCTACCGCTTTGAGGCCCGCGTCAGCGGTATAGTAACGCTCGCCGGGCTCCTCGAGAATGCGATCAGCGCCAATCGCGTCAACCTCGTGTTCGCGAGCGCGTCGTTGTTCGTTGTTGGCGTAGCTCTCGAACCAGCGGTCCACCTCATTTTCGGCCTTGATGAAGGTGTCGATGACGAAATCATAACCAGGCCCTCCCGGCGCGACGGCGCCGGCAACAATTGTGCCGATGTTATCACCCGGCGACTGCAAACTGGCGAGCGTTTCTACGGCAGCGCCGAAGGCGCCGCCAAGGTCATGGCTGAACAAGCCCGCGAACGAGAGAAAGTCCTCCTCATAGTCGCCGTCGGTAAAGGGCAACACGCCGCGAATGAAGGTTTGCAGCAGGCTGCCGGTTCTTGGATCCTTCCGGAAGCGCTCGATCTCTTCGGCTGACAGTTCTGGCGGCATCCAGGTTTGGCCCGGCCAAGCACCCTTTGCGCGCGGAGGAAGACGCATGAGATATTCGCTAAATTGACGCGGCGTGAAATCGGGGGACGCCAATTGCGATAGGTCCGCGAAGGCACGTTCGAACGACCCGCTGCCGGCGGGAGCCGTCACTCGGGCGGCGAGAGCCGCGTCGAGGCCTGCCTGAGCCGAAGCGGCAAGCTCGATCTCGACCGCCTCCAAATTGGATGCCGCGCGAACGATCTCTACCGCGCCACGCGATGCCCAGCCATCGGCACCGCCAGCGATCGTCAGAAGCGTCTCGGCGAGCGCGGTCAACACAGCCTCAGTCTCGGCACGGTTCGTGGCGAGCGCCAAACGCAAACCTTCCTCGACCCGCGGGTGCTGGAGCCTGATGGAATCGTCGCCGATCCGAAGATTGCGGCCAGCACCGAGGAAGTCGATAAACCCTTCGACATGGGGTTTCTGACCGTGGGTGTTCCGCAAAATCCGGAGCACGCGACGAAGGTCGGCCAGGTCAAAGGAGCCGGACGACCTCATCAGACCCCAGAGGACCGCTGCGCAAGCAACACCGTCCTCGCCCCAACCCAGCACCTGGTCGCGAATGACGGAGGAGATTGCCTCAATCGAGGAAGCATCGAGGATTTCATAGACCGACCGCGGGCTCTCCTCCTTCTCGCGAGGCAGTGCCGCCAGAAAGCGCTCGATCTCATAGGGCCGACGAACCCGGCCCAGAACGACATCGCGATGGGCGAGCGCCAAGGCGTGGGCATGTCCACTCAGATCGCCAACATGATTGTCGTAGATCAGCGCGCGTTGGTCGGCGGTATAGTCCTCGGGCTCTATCGCGATCGTGTAGGATTCGAGAGCCTCACCCGGCTCGCTTCGTTTGAAGATGTCGTACCGCGTCGTGATCAGGAACTTATGGGAATTATCGGCCATCCGGAAAAGACCCGGGAGTTTCGACGTCCACCGAGCGGCTTCGATCGATGGCGCCGAATCTCCCCAAGGATCCCTAAGGTAGATCAGCAATGGGCCCGGATCGGTGAGAGCGCTGTTCGCTTCGCCCGCATCCAGGACGGGGCGCTCAAGGAATGCTGGGCTCTGGCGCGCCAGCTTTGCCGCAAGGACATCCGCCGCAAGCGATTTACCGGTGCCGGACGGGCCAACGATGATCACGGCATGCGTGTCGCGAAGCGCTTGTTCAATGGAAAGGAAGGATCGAGGTGGCACGAACTGATCGTGACGCCGATGCGCGAGGCGTGAGCCACCATTGTCGATGATGTTGGCAAGGAGATTCGCCATCGTCCAGCGGCCACCATGTTCGCCCCCTAGGCGTTTACGCACCGCGTCACGCATGTCCTCTAGGCATTTTAGCAGCTTCTGGGGCGGAACATTCCCGTGCCTGTCGAGAAGCTTGAAGATGCGGGATTCCAGCATCTCCATGGTGATCGTGTCGCAAATGCCGATACGCTTTCCCAAGGCGGCCTTTTCGGCGGCTGTCCGCGCGTTGCGGCAATAAGGTGGCAGGTCGCCGGGGTCGGGGAACGACAGCAAAGCGATATTCTGATGCAGGCGCAGGCCTGATTCCAGCCCCTCATTGGTGATGAAGAGATATTTGGCGGTCGGGTCGGCGACCAACATATCGAGCGGGCGAACGCGAGGCGCCGGCCCCCTGGCCTTCCCTTTCGATTTGGTCGCAGCCTCTTTTCCCAGCAGGACGTCTGCGAAGGCCTTGGAGGTCCATGGCGAGGTGGTACGCGACTTGATCTGCATGATAAGGCGGGTGTCGCGCGTGGCGGTAGAAACGCCGAGCGAAACCAGGTTGGGATCCTTCAGCGTCGCCTCAGCGTCCTCATGGGACGGCGGTTCAATCTCAATTTCGTTACTCAGCCCCTTGGCGAGCATGATCTCGAGCGCAATCCAGATGGTGACATCGATCTGATAGTCGTAGGCCGCATAGCTCGGATTGCCCGCAGTGCCCCCGGACTCAGGACGTAGCGTTCCTCCGGCAGATTTTGTGCCGCTGCTAGGCGGCACGGTTGCTGGCTTTGAGTTGGAGATAGATGAAGGCGAACAGGCGAGTGAAGAGATAGTCGATCTGAAGGGCCGTCTCGAGCGGCTCCTGCCAGATTTCCGAGTGCCGGATTCGATGGGTGTTGCCGATCTTGGTGAGCGCGTCCGCCTCGACGCTCAGGGTCGCACGCAGCTTGGATTCTGGCCGTGCGGCATAGTTCAACATGGCGTCGGCTGTGAGGCGTTTGTCATTGCCAGGCTCAAGCGTCTTGATGCGTTCAAAGGCATCCCAGAGTTTCTCCAGGCCATCGCTACGGTCCTCATGTTTGGGCGCGAGAATACGCAGGCGCGCCGTCTCGAGGAGACGATCGGTTTCCGCGTCGCCGGTCGCGAACCGCGCCTGCATCAGGGCGACGCGAAGCGTTGCCGGCAAAAGCCGCTGAATCCTGCCCTCTGGCGTCATCTCGAAAGCGAGCCCGTTGCGCGCGAAGAGGCGATTCACCTCAGCGATAAAGGCGGCGAGGCCGGGATCGCGATCCCAGGCAAGGTGATAATGATCGAAAAAACCATGCCAACTGCCTTCAACGGGTTGTCCAACCGCCCTCGCGCAGAATTCGAGAAGATCGAGGATGACCGGCGTCTCTGGCAATTTGTTGGGACGCAGGGGCCACTCGATCTGCGGCACCTCGGCTTCGAGCATGAAGGCAAAGGCCGATCGGTCGCAGCCACAAGGGCGCTTCCCCGCGTCCGGACATGCCAACGGGAACCGATAACCGAAGGAGGCATCGTCCAGGCGGGTTTCGATCAGGCTATGAAGGCCGCCCCAAAGACGTTCATCGATCGATTCTGAGGCACGCGGCAGAGCGCCGAATTCGCGATCTGTGAAATAGTCGTCAGTCATCATGGGCAATCGTGGTCTCGGTTCATTATCTCGTTTCGACGGCATAGCTTATGTCGCTCACAGATTCACGGCGTGATGTCCGCAGCGTGGTCGACGGCGCACTCGTAGGATCACCCTTGCTTTCAATCCGCAGGGATCGGGAGGCCAACTGTTATCGTGAAGGCCCCATCGAGGCGCCGCGGCAAGATCGATACCAGAACATTGTGTTCCGGTCGGTGGAAAGGCACCTTGCGGCATGACTTCAAACGACCCCCACCGTCATCATTATGTACCGCAATTCTATCTCAGCCAATTCGCGTGCCATGATGATGAGAACAAAGTTACCACGCTGGCTGCCTATAACGGCGGTGACATCGTCGCCGAACGGAAGTCAATTTCCCGGATCGGATATGAAGAGAAGTTGCACGATTATGAGTTCAAAGGGGAAAAGCGGTCGATCGAAGGAACGATCAACGATCAGATCGAAACCCCGTTCACGCAGGGAAGCACATGGCGCAAAGTCACGTCTGGCCGCACGGCGGAGCTAGACGAAACCGACATTGAGCCACTCTATGGGCTCATCCATCATCTTCAACGCCGCAATCTCGAGGCACTGCGTTTCATCGAGATGGAACAGGCGCGCATTCGACGCCACGGTTTCTCGGCTGACGACACTGAGGAAGAGCGAACGATGCACGCTGCACTTGCCGCGCATCCCGATGCCGTCCGTGCCTTCTTTCACGAAGGAATTTTGCAGGAAGCACCCTATCTGGATGACGCTGCCGAGCTTGGCATGCTGGTCTATCGGACCGGGCTGCGGCTTCGAACATCGACCAACCCCGTCATTGCCATTGGCTTGCCGGGCGAAGAAGCAGGACGCAAACGGGCTAATGGTGACGCTGCCCGAGCATGGTGGCTGCCGCTGACACCTCACTGCGGCGTGGTGATGACCCTTGGGGCGTCGTTCACGGGCCATTCGAACGCAGCGATCCCGGACGACAGCGCCCAGGGACTCAACCGCCACTATCTGGTGCAACTTCTCCAAGCCCTGTCGGTGCGCTACGTTCTCGCCGAAGATCAGCACATTGAGAGCGATCTCAAATGGGCGGGTTACCGCATCGAAGTGCGGACAAATCAGGGTTTCAGATACCGCAAGCCGCGCGACTAGAGCCCGATCGAATCCACCCGCCCGTTCTCGCTTACGAACAGAAGGACGACAGCCAGCTTTGCCAGTCCACCGCGGGTTTCCTCGAAGAGGCGTCGATATCGAGGAAAATCCGGGAGCGCTATTGCGATAACGGCGGCCGGATGAGCCGTTTGAAGCCGCAGGGCTTTGAGCATTGCCTGCGCATACCAATGAGCAGCCTGGTTCGTGGGATTGGTCGGCTTTGTCTGGCCAGCTCTTCGTGGATCCCGATATGTCTTCGAGGGCCAGCCTTTGGCTTCCACATATAATTCCACCGCTCCTTTGCTCGCGTGGACGTCGACGCCTCGCTCCTTGGAGCGTGTGTCGGCCTTCGACCGGATGGACCAATCGCTGGCGAGCAGGAAACTAGCCACGGCATCGGCAACATTCCCTTCCCAGAACCAGTCTTGGGTGACATCCACGTCGGTTATCCTTGAGTCCCGCTGGCCAAATAGTCAGACGACCCGCAATATGCCCGTAACGCAAGAGCAAGAACAAGAAGCCCATGGCCACCGACCCTCCCGCGCAGTCCAGGATCTGGTCCTACAAGATCGACGAATGCGACGTAGAAGATCGTGACGCGCTGGTGCGGTTCCGGGCTCGTTCGGAGAACTGGTCGGAGCTTTTACGAGGCGATCCCGCGCACTCGATATCATCCCAGTTCAATGACATGCTCTGGCAGGACGCTGCCTGGCGTATGGCCAATGAAGCGCGGCGTTACGCCCAGGAAGATGGTCCCAATGCGTCCGTGGCGCCCATTCTCGGCGCCATGCTCGACCGTGGATATGTTGCAGGACAAGTGATTGCGATTGGTCGACTGCTTGAGAAGTCAAATCCGCGACAGCCGCAGCGCGGCGTTGTGTCGCTACGTCGAGTTGTAGACGAGATCCGCGCGGACAGAGATCTTTTCACTCGAGAGATCTTCGTTTGCCAGGATGGCTTGCCCTATGACTGGGAGAGTGCGCGCGAAAGAGACGTCGCAACGTGGATGACCAAGCACGACCCGAACGAAGGCGCGCAAATGCAGTGGCTACCGACCCAAGGGCCTGATGCGTGGATGACAGCGAAGCAGCAACACGACCTGTTCGACAAATTGTCGGGAACAGATTCACAGGTGCGAACGCGCACGGATGATCTGGGCGACGCTGTGCTTGATGGGCTGGATAGCGTGCTCGGAGACCAAGTCTTCACGGACTTACTGGCTCTGAGGAACAAAACCATAGCGCATGCCGCAGACACGTTCTCGCGGGCGCAAGCGGCTGGTCTGAGACAGGGCCTCAATCTGGAAGAGTTTGCGCGCGCGCACTACCTTCTGCTCGGCGTACTGCAGGCGGTTTCAGCCTGCCTTCTTTATGGCGAGTGGCGAGGTAGCGCCGTCCCGGTCCCCCAACATGACCAGTTCGCCCATCTGGGAAGCGTGTTCGTGCCCGAGGGCCGCATGAAGGAGCTTCGGGCATACTGGCGCCAACATTGCGACGAGCGGGATGGCTGGCTTAGCACTGCTTATCATGAGGTGATACCGAAGGCCGAGTGACGGCAGATGCCTCTGATGCATACCTGATAGGTGCCATGACGAGGCAACGATATCGGAATGATGGCTGCGAAGGAACGAAAAGCTACCCAAAGCGGGCGCGCCGACGCTTCTCAAGACGCAGGCTGGCCCTGGCCGATCGGCAAGTCACCCAACCGGTTGCTCCTAGATTAGCGTTGACGGGGCCACATTAGCAATGGTCGAAAATATCCGCGATCCTAAAGGCGTTGATGCGCAAGCAGCAGGCTATGCGTTGCCGCTGATACTCGCGCCTGAAGGTGGCACCACAACCACCTCGATATCCCATGCAGTACGAAGTGTTTCGAGCAGCATGAGGCTTTGATCGCCGAGTTGCTGCGCGGTCCGGATGCTCCGGCGGGAAGCAGCCAATTTCGCTGCCTCGCCGCCCCCGAGCACGGGGTCGCTGTCGGCACCCCCAAAGTGAGAGCGGTGCCGATCTAAGGTTAAAGAGTGGAGTACCTCACCGCGACATGACGGGTCGGGGCTGCAGTACAGACCGCGACAGGCCGCCCTGACGATCTTCGCCAGGGCGGTTTACTGTCACGCCCGCACGACCTCCGCCGGCGGTTCTTTGGCAGTCTTCCGTTTAGCCAAAATTCGGAACATCAGCGCCGATATCGCCGGAAGAACCAGCAGCGTCAGCGCCGTCGAGGTGATGAGTCCCCCGATCACAACGGTCGCAAGCGGCCTTTGCACCTCGGCTCCGGTTCCGGTGGCAAGCGCCATCGGGATGAAGCCCAGGCTCGCGACCAAGGCCGTCATCAGAACCGGCCGTACTCGTTCCATCGCGCCACCAATGATCGCGCCGTCGATCCCTTCGCCGTCATCAAGCCGCTTGCGGATCGCGCTCATCATGACAAGGCCGTTGAGAACCGCCACGCCCGAAAGCGCGATGAACCCGACCGACGCGGTGATGGAGAAGGGTATCCCGCGCAGGGCCAGAGCAAACACACCTCCGGCCAGCGCCATGGGAACGGCCGTAAACACGACCAGCGCCGGCCAGGCACCGCCCAGTGCCATGTAGAGCAGCGCGAAGATCAGGACGAAGCAAAGCGGCACGACGATCGCCAACCGCTCGGAAGCGGACTGAAGGCTCTCGAACTGGCCGCCCCATTCGGTGAAGGTGCCGGCGGGCAGCTTCACATCGGCGATCTTCGCCTGGGCTTCGGCGACGAATCCGCCAAGATCGCGGCCGCGCACATTGGCCTGGATGACGACCATCCGCTTACCGTTCTCCCGGCTGATCTGGTTGAGCCCCTCGGTGTAAGTGAAGCGCGCCACTTCGCTGAGCGGGATGGAACGCGCGTTCCCGGCGCCGTTGGATGGTAGCATTACCGGGATCGAGCCCAGCGTGTCGATATCGTCGCGCTGTGCGTCGGGCAGACGCACCACGACAGCGAAGCGCCGATCGCCTTCGAACAACAAGCCCGCTTCGCGTCCACCCAGGGCGGCCGCGACCGTACTGGCGACCTCCTCGACCGACAGGCCGTAACGGCCCGCCGCCTGGCGATCGATCTTGATGTCGAAGGTCGGCGCACCAGATGTCTGTTCCGCCTGCACGTCCGCCGCGCCTGGAATGGTCCTCAGCGCGGTTGCGATCCGGCCCGCCGCTTCGCTCATGGCATCGAGATCGTCGCCATAGAGCTTGACTGCCACGTCCGAGCGAACGCCCGCGATCAACTCGTTGAACCGCATCTGGATCGGTTGCTGGATTTCGGTGCGGTTGCCGATCAGCGGCTTCATCCGTTCCTCGATCCGCCGAAGGATATCCTCCTTGGATTTGACCTCGGCGGGCCACTCCTTTTCAGGCTTGGGGATGACATAGGTATCGGACGCATTAGGCGGCATCGGATCGGTACCCAGATCGGCATTGCCGTTCTTGGAAAAGACCAATGCAACCTCGGGCAACGTCTTGAGTGCATTTTCGATCTGGAGCTGCATCGCGGTCGACTGGTCGATCGAGGCGGACGGAATACGGAAGTTGGTGACCGTGATGTCCTTCTCGTCGAGCTGCGGCATGAACTCTTGTCCAAGCGTGCCGAACAGCAACACCGCCGCAGCAAACACGCCTACGCCGCCCATGATGAACGGCATTGGCCGCGCCACTGCGCGGGTGAGCGCCGGCTGATATTTTTCCTTGAACCAGCGGATCGATCTGACCTCGGTCTCGCTGACCTTGCCGGTCACCAGCAACGCAACCATCGCCGGCACGAACGTGATCGACAGGATGAACGCGCTGGCCAGCGCCAGCATCAGCGTGATCGCCATCGGTGCGAAGGTCTTGCCCTCCACGCCCTGGAAGGTGAGCAAAGGTATGAACACGAGGAAGATGATCGCCTGGCCATAGACCGTTGGCCGGACCATCTCCTGCGCGGCGTGAGTGGTTTCGGTGAGGCGTTCGAGTCGGGTTAGGAGTCTTCCTTCCTTGTGCTGCCGTTCGGCGAGGCGCCGGAGCGCGTTTTCGACGATGATGACCGCGCCATCGACAATCAGGCCGAAATCCAGCGCGCCGAGACTCATCAGATTGCCCGAGACACCCAGCTCATTCATGCCCGCCGCGGTCATCAACATGGTGATCGGAATCACCGCCGCAGTGATGAGCGCGGCGCGGATGTTGCCGAGCAGCAGGAACAGCACGACGATGACCAGCAGTGCGCCTTCGACCAGATTCTTCTCGACCGTGGCGATGGTCGCATTGACCAGCTTGGAGCGATTATAGGCTTGGCTTGCGACAACATCCGGCGGCAGCGTCTTGTTGATTTCGACCAGCTTGTCGGCGACGCGATTGGCAACGATGCGGCTGTTCTCGCCAGTGAGCATCAGGATAGTCGAGATGACTGCTTCCGACCCGCCGACGCTGCCAGATCCGGTCCGCACCGCGCCCCCGATGACGACCTGGCCGACGTCCTTCACGCGCACCGGGACGCCGGCACGCGTGGCGATCACCGCTTCCTCGATGTCGGCGACCGAGCGCAGCCGCGCGTCGGCGCGGACGAGGAAGGATTCACCGGCACGGCGGACATAATTGGAGCCTGCCGACAGGTTCGACCGTTCGAGCGCGTCGGCGAGGTCAGTGACCGAGACGCCATAGGATGCAAGCGCGGTCAGATTGGGCTCGACGACATATTGTTTCACATAGCCGCCGTTGGAATCGACACCGGCAACACCTTGCACGGTGCGCATCTGCGGCCTGATGATCCAATCCTGGACCGTTCGCAGATAAGCGGCCTTGGCAACCACCGTGGTCAGTTTCTCGCCCTCGGGCGTCAGATAGGAACCATCGGACTGCCAGCCGGGCTGACCATCGACCACCTTAACGCCCTTGCCGTCGGGATGTTCGAACGCGACGCTGAACATGAAGATCTCGCCCAGACCCGTCGTGAGCGGCGCGAGTTGGGGTTGAACGCCAGCAGGCAGGCTGTCCTTGGCCTGAGCGACCCGTTCGGTCACCTGCTGCCGAGCAAAATAGATGTCGGTGCTGTCCTTGAAGACCGCGGTGACCTGGCTGAACCCGTTACGCGTGAGCGAGCGGGTCGTCTGCAGACCGGGAATACCGGCAAGCGCTGTCTCGACGGGAAAGGTGACCTGCTTCTCCATGTCGACCGGTCCGAGGGTCGGCACGAAGCTGTTGATCTGGACCTGGCGGTTGGTGACGTCCGGGACCGCGTCGATCGGCAGCAGGGTGATCTGCCAGGCACCGAACAGGACGACGAGGAAGGTGATGAACACAACGGCCCATCGCGCTCTGACCGAGAGCCCTAATATGCGCGCGATCATTCCGCCGACTCCTTGCCAAGCTCGGCCTTGAGAAGGAAGGCATTGGTGGTGGCGATCACCGTGTTTGCAGGGAGGCCCGAGGCAATCTCGACCATGCCGCCGCTGCGCGTTCCAACCCGCACGGTCTGCGCCTTGAATCCCTGGCGGGTTCGCACGAACACCACCGAGCGATCCCCTAGCGTCTGGACCGCATCCTGCGGCACATTCACGCCTGAGGCCGCATCGCCGCCGCTGGCGAAGATACGCGCCTGGACGAGTTGGCCGGGCGCGATCAGGCCGCCGCCTCCGCTTGGCGTCACGACCACCGTCGCTTGCCGCGTCTGCGGATCGACCACGCCGGTCGCCGAGCGGACCTTGCCTTCCACTTTCTGGCCGTTGTTGGTCGTCAGCTCGACCCTGTCACCCGCCTTCACACGCAATGCGTCCGCTGCCGGCATGCTCGCCTCGATCTGAAGGCGGCGCGGATCGGCGACACGGAACAGCTCGGTCTCGGCCTGCACAAACGCGCCGAGATTGACGGGTGCGGATGTTATACGGCCGGAGATCGAACTGACCACCGCAACCGACCTGCCGTCGCGCGAGACCTTTGCCGCGCTGGCGGCAGCGCTCGCTTGCCGGGCTTCGGCCTGAGCGACCGCCAGATTGGCTTCGGCGGTCTCATAGTCTGCCCGGGGCGACACCCCTTGATTGAGCAGTATTCGCTCGCGCGCCAGTTGTCGGCTTGCAAGCGTAACCCTTGCGGCAGCCGTACTGCGATCGGCGGCGATCGCCGACGCATCGCGGCTCTCGACAAGGGCGATCGTTTCGCCCGCGCTGACCGGATCACCGATCCGCTTGAAGATCCGGGTAACGGTGCCCGCTGCCCGGGCAGTGAGCACCGCTTCGGCGTCAGGCGTTGCCTCGACGGTGGCACTGGCGAGGATGATGCCGGCGACGCCACCGGCTGCCGCTTGTGCAAGGCCAATCCCCGAGGTCTTGATACCATCCTGGGTGATCACGACCGTGTCGGTTGGAGCGGCGGAGGCGGCCGCCTCCGTCTCGGCTGTCGGTGCGGACGGGCCAGTCATCCTGGCGACACCGAAACCGGCAAGGGCGGCGAGGACAAGACCGATCGCGGCCCCGGCATAAAGCTTGTTGCGTTCGGGGTTCATTGGATCTCATCTCCGGAAAGGGTGCGGCCCTGAAGGCGGGCGAGCTGCGCGCGCGCCTCGAAACTGGCCACTTTGGCGTCGAGGACGATCCCGCGTGCCGCGCCAAGGCCTTGGCGGGCGTTCAACAATTCGACGAGCGGGGATTTACCAGCATCATAGGCGATGCGAGCGAGACGATAGGTTTCTTCCGCGGTGCGTTGCGATGCCTCCGCAGCGGCAACCCGCGACTGTGCGGCCGCAATCTGCGCCCCGGCTGCGCGGGCTTCGGCAATCGCATCGTTACGCGCCATGGCCAATCTTGCGGCGGCGGCCTGTGCCTCTGCTTGCGAAGCGGCAATATTGCCACGATTGCGATCGAAGATGTTGAGCGGGATCGAGACGCCTGCCGTGAGAGCGGTCGCATTCTCATAATCGAGACGCCGCACGCCGACGATTGCCGTCACATCGGGGATTGCCCGCTTCTGTTCGGCGGTCAGGCGGCGCTCCGCGGCCTCCCGCTCTGCCTGCGCGGCAAGAAAGGACGAACTTGTCATCGGATCGACCGGGCCATAAGTCGGTGCCGCGACGGGCACGGCCAGGAGCGATTCCGATAAGCCGGTGAAGGTCTCCTCGACGCCGGCGAGTGCGGAGAGACGGGCATAGGCCGCAATGCGATCCGCTTTCGCCCCCTCAAGATCGGCGGTCACGGCGTTCAGCGCAGCTTCTGCTTGCAGGGCGCGCAGCCGCGCTTCCTTGCCGGCATCGACCAGCACGCGAGCGGCGCGCAGGATATTCTGCGCTTGCTCGACCTCGCCTTCGGCCAGCATTATCCTCTGGTCTGCGACGTCCGCCGCTGCATAAGCGCGTGCAAGATCATAAGCGTAGCGGATCTTCGCATCACGATCGCGGGCGCGGGAGGCCGCGACGCCGGCCTCTCCGGCTGCGATCCTCGCCGAACGCTTGCCGCCGATTTCGAGCGGCTGGCTATATTGCAGCGTCGTCTCGGCGCGATCGACCCCGCGATAGGGAGACGATCCCGCGACATTCTCGGTGAGAATGCCGATCGTCGGATTGGGTCGGGCGCGCGCCTGGCGTGCAAGACCTTCGGACCGGCGGACCTCAGCTTCGCTTTCGATGCGCCGAGGCGCCTCGGCGGTCTGGCGTAGCAGTGTAGCGAACGGCGGCGCCACTTGCGCCTGTGCGGGTGCGCACAGCGCCGCGACGCAGGTCGCGACCATCATGCCGGACACCACACGACGCGGCAGCCGGCCTATAAAGGCTCTCATATTCTTATCCCCAAAAAAGGCTGCAATGACGGCACGCGCTGCGCGCGTGAATTCAGCCTCGCGGGGGACGCAGAATTGACGAAGGTGCGATAGACCGCGCCGCTTCGGCAGGTTCGCGCGCCCAGATTGCGGTGACAGGCTTCAAGAGCGCAACAATCACAGCCTGCGCAGGCACGTCGATTGTCGGGAGCACCGCATGAGCCGCCAGATGCATCAGGTCGGGTGTGTCCGGCTGCTCGGCCGGGGCGTGATCATGATGATCCCGATCGACGCTGATGACATGCGCGGCATCATGGACGTGCGGCATAGCGTCATGCCAGGTGGCAAGCGCCAGCATCCCGAACAGCGCCAGAATCGCCGAGAGCGCAAAAAGGCGCATGCGGGCACGGGCCCGCACCGAAGCGCGCAATCTGACCGACGATGCCGTCATGTCGATACGGGTATCGCGAACACGGCCGGTCCACAAGCACGCCGCAAGGCAGGGATCATGACAGTCGAGATGAAAGTCATTGGCGTGGCCAGCGCTGATGGAGATCGTCGATGACGAACGCATGCTCCCTCGCGTTGCCGTGATCACCGCGCAGATGGGGATGATCGGGCGCGAGATCCGCATGGTCATGGTTCACCGTATCTGGGTCGGCGCTGGGCCAGAGCCACAAAGCGGCCAGGGTTCCGACGGCCGCAATCGCGGCCATTGCCGCAAACGCCGCCGTCTGCCCGATACTGGCGCCCAACAGCCCCACCAGGGGATAGCAGATCAGCCAGGCGCAGTGGCTGAGCGCGAATTGCGCGGCGAACAAGGCCGGGCGGTCGTCGGCATTGGCCGACCGTCGAAGCAATCGGCCCGATGGCGTCACGCTCATCGAATAGGCGATCCCGAGTATGAACCAGCCGATCAGGACCATTCGCCAATAACCGGGCGCTGCTCCAAAGCTTGCCGTGAGCACCGCCAGAAGGGCAAGGCCGATCGTCATTGCTGCCGCAGCCCCAATCATGATCGTACGATCGGCGACCCGATCGAGGATGCGTGGCAGGGTCAGCGCGGCAAGGATCGAGCCTGCGCCAAAAGCCGCAAGGGTGAAGGCAACATCGCGCTGCGTGAGGCCGAGATTACCACGCACGATGACCACCGTGTTGACGATGACCATCGAACTAGCCGCAGCTGAAGCAAGGGTCAACGCCAGCAGCCCCCGCAGGCGCGGGGTCTTCAGATAGATGCGCGTACCCCGCGTGGTCTTGGCGTAGATGCCCCCAGTTCTTGGTTCTGATTTCGCCGCGCGCGGCAGGACCGTCGTCACGACGAGCAGCGCCGAGCACAGAAACCCGATCGCCATTCCCGAGAATAGCCAGTGGAAGTTGATGACGGTCAGCAGCCCGGCAGCGAGGATCGGGCTGGTCAGGCTTTCCATGTCATAGGCGAGCCGCGACAGCGACAGCGCGCGGGTATAGTCGCGCTCCTCTGGCAGGATATCGGGGATGGTTGCCTGGAAGGTCGGCGTGAACGCCGCGGAAGCCGATTGCAGCACGAAGATCAGGACATAGACCTGCCAGACCTGGCTCACGAACGGCAGGCAGATCGCCACGGCCATCCGCACGAGATCCATACTGACGAGAAATGCGCGACGCGGCAGGCGGTCGGCGAAGGCGCCCACCACCGGCGCGACGCCGATATAGGCCACCATCTTGATCGCGAGCGCCGTCCCGAGCACCGCGCCGGCGCTGCCGCCGGCGATGTCATAGGCAAGCAGACCGAGCGCAACCGTCGCGAGCCCCGTGCCGATGAGCGCGATGACCTGAGCCATGAACAGATGGCGATAGGTGCGGTTTGCCAGAACGGAGAGCACGTGGCGTTTGTTCCGATTGATTGCGACACCATCCCCCATGGGGGATATAGGACGCGCTTGAGCTAACCTCCCCGGGGGGATATGTAAAGGGCCTGAGTGTCCCGCTCGCTGATCTATAGGATGACCATTTGATGACCGATCACAGGCACGCCAGCCATACAGCGATTGTGAAACGGCTCAGCCGGGCTGGGGGACATTTACGCAGCATCGTCGAGATGATCGAAGCGGGTCGGCCTTGCGTGGATATCGCCCAGCAGCTTCATGCAGTCGAAAAGGCAGTGGCGAACGCGAAAAAGGCGCTGATCAACGATCATATCGATCACTGCCTGTCCCACGCAGAGGCGGACAAGAACGTAGGCTCGGCCGTCGAGGAGTTTCGGACGATCTCCAAATATCTATGACGTAAGCTGCCACGATCGTTGAGACAGCGATCGCATTGACCCTGACACCAGAAAGCCCGGCGGCGGTGATGGCGCGCCGATCGTGCCGTGCGGACGAAGGAACAAGGATCTGGTCGGCATCACGCCGGGCGATCGGGATCGCGCTGGAAGCACATCGTCAGGTGGGTCAGCGCCGCTGCGATCTCTCGCTCGATGTCCGCGACGGAGGTGCCGGTGCGTTCGGCGATTTCGGTATAGGGCAGGCCGTCAACCTGGTGCAGCTCGAAGATCGCCCGGCGGTCGGGCGGCAGTGAAGCAATCGCCAAACGATAGGCGATCGCATCAATCGCGGGAACGGACAATATCTCGGCAGGCATATGATCAGAGGTGGTTTCCAGCTCGACCGGCCCAGTATCTGGAAGGGCTCGAGCGCCAACAGACAAGACGCGGTCGGCGGACGGCTTAGGGGTAATGGCGATCCAATCGGCGAAGTCGTCCCCTTCGGCCCCGCAATCGTCGCAGGTCTCATTGTCGAAGAGCCCCGAAATCGACCAGCATTGTTCGTCTGGATCCCATCTGGCGGTGGCGTCGCGGACGATTCCATCGCTTCCGCAGTAGGGACAGACTGGCTTTTGCGCGGCCGCGGGACAAGGCGATTGAGGATCGGGATCATCCCCGTCCGTGATCGGCACGACATGGGCGTGAAGGCCTAGATCGGGAACACGCGGGTCGTGGTAGATACTGTCCTCTGCTCGGATGAGAGCAAGGCGGACGGCCTCGGCGACATCCTCAGCCTCGATATCATATTGTCCGCTGGCGAAGCATTGGTCGCGGCTCAGGAAATCGACGGCAATGCGATAGGCGCGCGTCGGCGCCACCGAATTCTCGGTCATGGCAAGTCTCCAGAATCTGGAAGCGTTGGCGCCGGACCAGATCCGGCGCCAACGCGGTCAGTTGGCGCGTTCCATCAGCTTGCGGGCCTTGCCCTCGAGATCGAGGCGGTCGTCCTGATGGGTCTTGTGTCGCGCGACGGCGGTAATGCCCTGCACAAAGTCGTAGAGTGACGCCGCGGGGTGCCCCTCCTCGTCGAGGACGGTGGCGATGACCTTTGCGGTGTCGGATTTGGAAAAGCCATAGTTGCGCAGGAAGCTCGTGCGATCCTCGTCGGTTCGCGCGACGATGCGGTCCCGCGCGGTGCGGATGCCGTTGATGAAATGTACGGCTGAGGAATCCGCGAAGTGAGTCAACGCGGGCTCGGCCTGCTGCGCGAACCGATTGGCAGCGAATTTCGAATGGCGGATATTGATCTCCTCGAAATTCTCGACGCCCCAGAGATTCCGGTTCATGCACACCGCCCGGAGATAGAAGGTTGCGATGCCGAGCGTCTTCGAGCCGACTTCCGAGTTCCAGCAATAGAAGCCGCGGAAATAGAGGTCCGGGTCACCATTGGGCAGCCGACCCGCTTCGATCGGATGGGTATCATCCACCAGAAAGAGGAAGACGTCGCGATCGGAGGCATAGAGGGTGGTCGTGTCACGGCTGACATCGACATAAGGGTTATAGCGCATCGTGCCCCAGTCGAGCACGCCCGGAACCTTCCACCGTGTATCCCCGACGCCGTCGCCCGCGAATTTCATCACCGCCGCGACCAGTTCATGATCCCAGATCCGGCCATAGTCGGGACCGGTGACCGCCCGCAGTTCGGTGCGGCCATCATGCGTCTGGAGCAGCTTCACCTGCTCGCCGCGATGGGCGATCAGACCATGCTGGAGATTGATGCCGGCGAGCGCTGCCGGCAGATCGCGCAGATAAGAGGCCGGCGCGCCGACCAGGCTGCACATCTGGCCGAACGACCAGTTGGTAGGAGCAACCGGTTCGTCGCTGCCGGGTACCAGGAGTGAGAGGCGCTCGGGATTGTCGCTGCGCGCCTCGACGCGCACGGCCCGGCTCTCGACAACCCGGGTTGTCGCCGCCTCGGCGCGGGCGCGTACGCGATCATAAAGGCTGGTGAGGGAGAGATAGCGTTCGTCCTCGGGGCGCGAAAACCATTCCGAGGAAACGCGGCTGACGTTGCGTCCGCGGCTGATATCAACCTTATAGGCCCCCGATACGGGGCGGTCGACGGTGGTGATCATGTTCATGGGGACCTCCTGATGCTGGCTGCGCGCGCGGAACGTCGTTGCCTCCGCCCGCCGCACATCCCCCAAGGCCCCCTTCCCTCCGCCGGTCCGGCGTCATTGATCGCTCGCGCAAGGCTCGCCGCTGACCACGGGCTCGGCCCGGCAATTGTCGGGTTGTGAATCGAGGTCGGTGAGGCGACGCGCGGCGGCGTCGAGGGAAGCGGGCCGAAGGGCGTAGAGCCAGGTCGGCCCAAGCTGGTTGCGCACCATTCGCAGCGATGCCGAGAAAGGCTCGAACTCGTCGCTCCCGTTCATCCATTTGAGCGAAAGGGCGCGCTTCCAATAGCGCCCATGGCGCGCCCGGAAGTCGAGCAAAGCGCGCCACATTGCGGGGGTGGGGTCATCCATCGGAGGTCTCCCGGGGTGTTGGTTGGACAGCCATAGGCCCGCTTGAGCGGGAATCCGGTCATGGCCACTAAAGCTGTTGGGCCACAAAGCGGTCGGATACGCCGCTGCAGCCCAGTTCGACCTCGAACGTCGTATCGCCGGTTTCGGCTTTCTCGCGCGCTTCTAGGAGGGTGTCCGCCTCGACTTGATACTGCATCTCGAAATTGCGGGTCTCGGTGACCGCGAACTTGAACTGGGCCATCTCATTGCCTCCTTCGGTTTTTAGCGCTGCGATGGTCATGAGCATTTGCAGCGCCTTTGACGGTTCGGGCGAAGCTACGCCTCTACGGCTCGGCGAATTTAGAGGACGCCGCCAGAAAGCGACGCCGCGAGGGCTTCGCCGGTGCTTTCAATCTCGATCCGATCGTGGAAGATCGCGCACCATCCGCCGCCGAACTCCCCGACGCGCATTCGCGAACAGGTGACGCTCCATTCGAAACCGATCGGACCGGTGAGGAGCGTAGCCGAGCAGCAGCGCTGGATCAGCTTGGCGAGTGCCTCGGGGTCGAGGGCGATTTCCGACGTGACGACGGCGGCGACCATCAAGGGATCAGCAAGGCTGCTGCCCGTCAAAACCGCGCCGAAGGATGGGAAATCGCGGTCGGAGAAGATGTCGCGAAAACCAGCCCAGCGGTCGTCCTCGGAGGCCGGAAACAGCGCCAGGAATTCAGGGCTCGGGTTCACCGTATCGGGATTGTAGCCCTCGCCAAGGCCATAGCTCGCCTGAAAGGCTTCCTCCAGCAGCGCCATCTCCGCTGGCGAGCAGGAGAAGGCAAAGCAGCCCTGGACATAGGTGTCAGCCATGATCCTGCTCCTCGTCATCGACGATGGTCAGCGGCGGCAAAGCGACATTGGCCGACTGTAGATAGGCGCCGATGGCCTCGAAGGTGCCGAGCGAACGAACCTCAGGCTCGGTGACCACGACGATGTCATTGTCGGTGACGGTATAGGAACGTGGGTCGGTTGCGCCGTCGAACACGATGCGTTCGGCTTCCCAACTCCCGGGATAGCTGCCACACCAGCGCTGGAAGGGCAGCCGATTATCGACACAGAATGTCTCCAGAGACTCAAGCCGACCCCAGGAAACTTCGTCGGCCGCAAGTTCGAGCGGGCTGAAACCAGTGATCTGGTCCATTGAGAAATATTCCCCGAGCGGATCGGTGAGGGCCTCCTCCTCGATAACGGCAATGAACGCGGCAAGTTGGGCACGCGGCAGCGAGCCGCCGATGCGGATAGTGACGGAAACACGGTCAGCCATGATGGGCCTCCTGCGATGATCGATGAAGGGAAGCCGCCTCGGGCATTCAGTCCTGCGAGGGGGCGGGGTTGTTCAGGCAGGGTCGCCGACAGCAGCGGCACCGATCAGGTATCGCAGCTTCGCCCATGCAGCGGCCTCGCCCACACGAACGCCGTGGTTGAGGCCCTGCCCGTAGAGACGGTAAGCGATCGCCACCATTTCGGGAGAGGCATCGGCGGGCACGAAGGAGAGGAAATTGCCCTCATCGTCCTGCAGTTCGAGCACGTCGCCATGATTGCCGTTCGACGGCAGGGCGACACGGGCGGCGGAATGGAGTTCGGCGAGATCGAGATTGAAGCTCTCGACGAACAGCGCGCTGATCGGATCGGGATCGGCCATGGTAGGTCTCCGGTGTGCGCCGACGACCTATTCGCCGACCACATCCGGCCCCCTCCCTTCCCTCCCATGCGGCCAATATGCGCGACCGGGCCGCAGCCCGAGACAGCTCGGCATCGGTCGCTCGTCGCAAATTGGGTGTGTCGGGCGCCTGTCAGCCCGCTTTCCAGGGAGCGGCGTTTGCGGAAATTGCCCCGAGGATATCCTCGGCGCGATTGGTCGGAACGAACAGGCGCGTCTTGTAGCTGATGATCTCGGTAAAACAGCCGAGCGACTTCAGCCACTCGCGTTTATCGGGCGGGAAGCTTTTGATCTCCAGCCGCGCCTCATCGTTGACATAGGAACGCTGAAGGCGCGCGCCCGGAAGTTCGGGGATTGCGACGCCGTCGCTGCCGCGGGCCGCTGCGACGATTTCGGTCGGCGACAGGGAGATAGCCATGGTCACGCCGAACGCCTGTGCAAGCTTCTCGAAACCAGCGGGCGAGACGATCCTGCCCAGGAGCGAATTGCCCTGTGCATCGGAGATCCGCCAGACACGGACATCGTCATCGGGCAACCGGTTCCAGACTGGCAAGAGCAGCCCCGTGGCGATGTTGATGGTCTCGACGTCGATCCGCGTGGCGATGTCCGCGCATTCCGCCTCCCAGGCAGTGCGAAAGCCGGCCATGTCGATCTCGCGCCAATGGCTCTCGACGAGCGCTGACTGACGAATGCGCTCGGAGCCGACGGGACGGATCAGCTCCCAGACCTGAATGGATTGCCCGTCATTGTCGAGGATCGACCAGGAAGGCACCCGTAGCGCGATCCGGCCCGAGCGGCCATTTTTCAGGAACGCGATGTCCTTCGTCCCGGACCATGTCTCCATGAGACGCTCAAGGGGAGTCGCGCGGCGCCGATGATGAAGCTCGATACGGCAGAGCCTGGTCTCGGCGCCGGTCACCGGATCGCGGCGAAGGATCTGCTCTTCAAGCGGCACAATCCGCTCGGCCCTGATCGTCTCGACGCCAACATCGAGGGTCCCAGCATCGCGCGCGGCATCGATGCGGGCCTGGATCAGCGCCATATACTCCTCGAAGATCGCATTTTGGGTGCCGATCCGCAGCGCCAGCAGCCGATTGAGCCAGCGTTGTATCGGGGGCAAGGTTTCGAGAAGGCCGCCGCCATTCTGATCGACGAGCTTGAGCCCTGTCATGCGCATGAAATCGTCGAGCGCGACGCTGGTAAGCTTGCCCCGATAGAGCAGATGATACCATTGGCTCAGCGCATCGCGAGCATAATCGCTTTCCAGATTGTCAGCCGGATCGAACAAATTCTGGCCCCCGGTCTGCCGCTGTCCCCGGGTGAGCGCGCCAAGACTGTCGAGGCGTCGGGCGATCGTGCTGATGAAGCGCCGTTCGCCCCGGCAGTCTGTCGTCACCGGACGGAAGATCGGCGCGCTGAGCTGGTTGGTTCGGTTGGATCGCCCCAGACCCTGGATTGCGCTGGAGGCGCGCCAACCCGGTTCGAGCAGATAATGAACGCGGCGGCGGTCGGCCGTCGGACAGTTGCGATCGGCATGATAGCTGCGCCCTGTCCCACCGGCATCCGAAAAGGCAAGGATCGCCTTGCGGCCGGACATGAAGGCGTCGGATTCGACAATATTACTGCGCGCGGTCCGGCGTTCGATCTGTTGTCGTCCGCTGCCGTCGATCACCAGGCGCCGCGTCCGGCCAGTCACCTCGGCGACTGCGTCGGTGCCGAAGTGACGGATCAGTTCGTCGAGCGCGGCGGGGATGGCCGGCATCGCACACAGGCGCTCGATCAGGTCGTCACGCGCCTGGAGGGCGACCTGACTATGGACAGGGTGGCCATCCTCGTCGACCATCAACTCCGAGCGAGGTTCGCCATCGGAGCCCTTGAAGACGCGCATCATCCGCGTGGGGAAAGCGGATTTCAGATAGTCGATCATATATTCGCGCGGGGATAGTTCGATGTCGAGCTGCGCGCGCTCGTCGGCGGAGAGGCTCGCCAAACGACGGTCCAGCATCGCCTCGGCCGTCGTGACCAGCTGGACGATGGCATGGCGCCCTTCGGCAACATCCGCCTCGATCGCACCGATGACGGTCGGCAGCTTCATGGCGATCAGCAACTGGCCGAAAAACCGCTGTTTGGCACTTTCGAACCGGGACAACGCCGAGCCCTTGGCCTGGGCATTGAGCGCCCGTCCATTCATGCCGTCGACGATGTTGGTCGCTTCGAGGACGGTGTCGAGATTCTGGTGGATCAGCGCCCAGGCGTCGGCATAGGCATCATAGACGGCAATCTGATCGCGCGTGAGCTTGTGTTCGAGCGGATCATATTCGACGCCGCAGAAGGTGAGCGCGCGTGCCGTATAGAGGCCGAGCGCCTTCAGGTCGCGCGCGACAATCTCCATGGCCGCGATCCCGCCGCTGCCGATCGCCGTCATAAATGCTTCGCGGGTGTCGAAGGCGGAGCCCTGCCCCCAAAGGCCTAGCCGGCTCGTATAGCAAAGATTGGCGGGATCGGTGGCGCCGGTAGCGCTGTTATAGAGGATACAGGCACGCGGCAGCAGGTTCTGCAGCCGCACGCCTGCCAGCCCCTGCTCGGAGCCTTTCTGGGTGCCATATTGTGTGTCGGTGCCGGCGGCGTTGGCGAGTTCATGGGCCTCGTCGATCGCAATGACCCCGTCGAAATCCTCGCCAAGCCAGGCGAGAAGCTGTTGCAGGCGGGATTGCGCGTCCTCGCGTTGGGAGCGGAGCGTCGCGAAGGTCAGGAACAGGATGCCGCTGTCCATTGTGATCGGCGTACCGAATGCGAAGGCATCAAGCGGCTGGATGTCGATCGCCATGCCCCCGAGCGCGCTCCAGTCGCGCCGTGCATCTTCGAGCAGCGCGCTGCTCTTGGAAATCCAGATCGCGCGGCGCTGGCCGCGGCACCAGCGATCAAGAATGCAGGCGGCGATTTGCTGGCCTTTCCCGACCCCGGTTCCGTCGCCGACCATGAAGCCGAGCCGATAGATGTGGCCGTCGGTGTCGGGCGTGAGGAGCGTGCCCGCCTGGTTGGGCACGAATCGGCCGGGCAGATCGCGGGCGAAGGCCTGCCCGGCATAGATCACGGTCTCAAGCTGGGCTTCCGACAGCGCAGAGACAGCGCGCGGCGGCAGCATCGGCCGATAGGATGGCAGCGGCGGCAGGATCGACGACATCGCCACGGATTCGACAAGTTGGTCAGGATGGGGATTGGCGTCGGTGAAAGCCATGCGGGCGAGCCGCCAGGGGACATAGATGCCGATCTGCTCACCGGCGGCCGGCGGCGTGGCCAGCGCTTCGTAGGCAAGAAGTTCCGGTTCACCGGCGATCATCGGCGCTGGAGGTGGCGTTATAGGCCGGAGTGGCTCAACGCGCGCGAACAGGCTGCCGGCGCGCGCCGGGGCTGCCAGTAACGGTCTGGCCGGCACGAACTGCTCGACCGCCACGGGCGGCAGTGGCGGTTCGCCGGCATCCAGGCGCGGCGGCGCGTTGAGGACGATCGGCAGCGCGCCGCGCAGATCGGAGACGACGTGACATTCGGTTTCGCCGGTCCAACCCTTGTCGAAGATCACCAGCCTGATCGAGATCGCGGTACCATGCTTGGCATAGGGCTGGCCGTTGATCGTGATCTCGAACCGCGCCGGGACAAGCGACGTGACGGCATCATAGCCCTTCGATCCCGTGCCATCGCGGGCGAAGGCCGGCGACATGATCGCGACGCAGCGTCCACCGTCGGCAAGGCGCAACAAGGCGGAACGAAGATGACGCGCGCCGGCATGACGATCCCGGCCTCGGCCCTCGCTGCGTGAGAAGGGAGGATTGATCAGCACGACGTTGGGGCGATCGGCGGGATCGAGCATGTCATGGATGAATTCGGCATCGTGCCGGCTGACCTGCTGGTCGAGGGTCAGTGCCAGAAGATCGGCGCGCAGCGGGTCGCGCTCGTTGAGGATCAGTTGGGCGCCAAGCTGCCGCGCATGAACGGCGAGCATGCCGGTGCCGGCCGACGGTTCAAGCACCGTATCAGCGTCGGTGATCCGGGCAGCATGGGCGGCGAGCCACGCCAGATGCAACGGCGTGGAGAATTGCTGCAGGTCGACCTGGCGCTCGCTGCGATAACTCTGGGTCGGCAGCAATCGGGAAACGCGGTCTCGTGCGGCGGTCGCGGCGACAGGATCGTCATAGTCGATAAGGCCAATCGCGGGATCGAGGGCGAGCAGCACCTGGGCGGCCTCGAGCGACTCATAGGCGTCACGCATCGACCAATCGCCCCAGGCGTCCGAACCGCCGAAGCGCTCGCGCATCATGGCTTTGAGCGTCTGGCGGGAGACGCTTGTCCCCTTGGCGAGACGGCCCGTGAGGAGCCTGGCGATGTCGAGGAGCGAGATTGCCTTGGCGCACGGTTCGGACACCGCGGCAGGCGCGGCGAAGAGCGGATAGGTCATGGGCGGTTCTCCAGCAAATGATCGAGAGCCCCTGGCCCTCACCCCGCCGCTTCCCCCTTCCCTCCTCGGTCCCCGACCGGCGCGCGATAGATGTCGGCCGCCCATTGCTCGATCCACGCATCGGTGATTTCGTCGTGATCGAGGTCTTAGGTCTGGTTCGGCCTGTCCGATTAGGTCCAGTTGGCTGACCTTGAAGGGTTTTCGGGCGCGCTCGCTAACCGGACGTCTGGTTAGCCCCGCGCGCGGCTATTCTTCGGACGCATTCGGCGGGGCGATCGGCAGCATAGCAACATTGCGTCGGTCCCGAAGCTCGCGGACAAGGTCGGCATTGCGCTCCTCCAACCGCTTCGCGCGGCTCTCCGCGATCAACGCGCGCCGCAAGAGAGAGGCATTCTCGGTGGCCAGCACCCGGATCCGCACCTCCGCCTCCCCCTTTCCTCCATCCAGCTTTGGAACCTCATCCTGACCCGAAGCCGGAGATCGTTCAGCCTGAAGGGCACGGAGATCTTCAAGCACAGCGCGATGATTGGTGTAGAGCGCATTGCGTCCGATGCCGGCGTGCCGGGCCAGCGCCGCAACGGAGATTTCGGATTCAGGATCGGCGCGCAACACGGCGAGAGCTTCCCGCAGGCGGGTAGCGACCCGCTCGCGGCGACGCCCTTGGGGCGTATCAGCCGAGGTTGCCATCGGCGGGCTGCAAATCGAGATCGTCGATCACGCGGCGGCTCTCCTCGACCCGCGTGATCGCCAGATTTCGGCTTTCAGGGTCAAGGTCGGTTCTTTCCAGGAGAGCCAGGTTTCGTTTCAGGCGGGCTTCCCAGACCGGCTTGTGACGTTCGCTCACCGCGAAGTTCGCGCAAGTGACGCATGTGCCCTGCGTGCGGAGAACGGGATTGGGCTCTTTGTCGGACCCGAGGCAGGCAGACGTCTCCCGACGGTAGAGACAGTAGCCCCAGTCGCAGACGCCGAGCCTGATGTCGGTATCGGCCAACAGGCGGGTGATGTAGGCATCGAGGTCGCCATCGTGCGTGCGACCGCGGAACGGCGATCGCGCCGCAAGATCGCGCCCCGCCTTGCCGCCCAGGCGAGGCGCGACCAGCAACTCTTCGAGCGCGGCGCGGGTTTCTCGTGCCGCCTGGGCGTCGACCAGTTCAACCAGCTCGAAGTCCGTGCCGACATAGGCGCGGTCGGTCATGGCGCGGGTCACATGCCCGAGATGCTTGGCCAATGCCGCGAGACCGGTCCTGTCGCGCCGGCCCACGAACCGCGCGAAGGTCTTGCGGCCCTGGTGGGTGGCAAGCCTCCAGCTTTCACCGTTGATTTCGGGAAGGCGAAGCGCGGCCCCAATGCCGTCATTCAGGCGTATATTCATAGCCGAACTGGTGAGCGGCTCGATCGGCAATGCCGAGGTTCGGATCGCGCTCCCCGGGCGGACCTGGAGCAGCCAGAGATATTGTCGGCCGTCGATCGCTCGCCATGGTGCCGATAGGCGCTCAAGAACTTCGATGGCGCGAACGGCGGGTTCGGGGGCGATCCAGCGATGCGGCACTCCGTCTCCTGGAGCGTCCTTTCGGATCGTGCCGGTCAGATAGGCGAACATCTTCTGCTGCTCGCCCTGCACCCGCTCGATGCAACCGGCTTCCAGCGATAGGATTTCCGAAGCGCGCGGCCCAACGAGATAGGCGAGGACAATGAAGCAAGCCTCGTAGAGACGGGCCACCATGCCATTGAAGGTGAGCATCGGCTGGACCGTCAGCGGCTGAGCCTGCCCAGGAACAAACTCGATCGGTGGAGCAGCGTGCAGGTATCGGCGTATGCGCCTGGAACGCCCCGGTTTTGCATGCCCTTTTGCGGAAGCCGCATCGTGCAGCGCCTGTATGTCGTCACGCATATGAAGGATGGTATCGGCTGGCTCGCCGATGAGATGGAGCGCTCCCGCAACGAGCGGCATTGCGATTTCATCAGGCGTATAGGGCCACCGCTCGACCGGGCGCCAACGGCCCAGCTCATTGAGCGCAGGCGGCGCGGATTTCGGGGTGTCGGGAAGCTTCTCACGCTGTTGGTAAAACGCCCGCAGCAGCGTGCGGTAGTTGCTCGCGGTCGATAGCGCCATCGTGCCATTGTCTCTCGGGCGCTGGGCGAGATCATCGAATAGATGCCGGATGGCCTCGTCATCCAGTTCCGACCATCGAGCCAGGCCGCGGCCCGCCATCCATTCCAGCACGACCCGCTGGAGCGTTCCCTGCGTTCCAAGCGAACGTAACGAGAGCGCGGATCGACCGGGAGGTGGATCGCTGTGCAACGACCAGAGCAGATGCTTGCTCGCCTCGCGCAGCGTCCGCCAATGCGGCTCGTTGAACCGGCTTCCGTCGGGCAGTGTGAACCCCCAGTCGACGCGGAAGGTGGTGTCCCGCTGACCCACGACGCCTGTCGCCATCTGCCAATGGTCGTCGCCGAACATCGAGTGCGGAGAGACGCGCAGCGAGGCCTGCGGCAAGGCGAGGAGCGGAACGCTCATTCCAGTTCCGGGAGATCGGGGAGCATCGCGGCCCGTTGTTCTGCCTCCTCCCTCAAGTCGGGCGGGAACGCCGGAAGAAGATCATGTTCGAGCACCTGCAAGCTGGGCGCATAGAACAACGCCCAGCGAGCCGGATCGATCTGATCGCGGGCGTCGAGAAGATGCCGGCGAGCTTGCAGCACGCGCGCGAACCGCTCGACATCAAGCGGAACGATCAGCCCCGGACAGGCAAGGCAACCTCGCAGTCTCGGACAGAGATGCGGATTTCCGTCAGCGCCCTGTTCGACAGGCGCCAGACAACGATGCCCGAACAATGCCGTTACCGGGCCGTGGCGGGCGGGCTCCTTCCGGTCGGGTCCGCAGACCCAGGCTACCATGAGCTTCTGAAGGCGCGCGATCGTCTCCTGCTCGAGCTTCCGTGCGGCCGGTCCCTCGACGTAGCGATCGGTCGTGACGAGGCTGGCGTGATTGAGAACCGTCCCTGCCGCGCGCAGGTCGCCGCCAGAAGCCAGATAATGCTCCGTGGCGACGCTGCCGCGTAGTTGCGAGGCCGTGAACTTGGGCACCAGTGGTTTCGGTTGCTCCGGATGTGCGGTGTTCCAGCGTTCGATCCGCCTGTTGGTGCGGCCGATGAAGCGATTGATGAACCCGGGGATGCTGTCGGGCGCGATCAGGCCGGCAGGATAGTCGTGCCTGCGATAATAGGCCCGCGACAGATAGCGGATCAGGAACAGACATTCCCGTTCTTCAGGCGGAGCATGCTCGATCAGCGGCTCGGTCATCGCCAGCAGCATTTCGATCAGACGCGGTGCGGATCGCATTTTACGGCGGTCGAAGGACCGACGCTGCATTTTCGGAGTTCGACCGCCCCGCTGCTTGAGCCATTCCACCATGACCCGATGATCATCGAGTGGATGGGGCACGAGGCAGTCGCGGCGGATCGCCCGAAGAGGCTGGGGATTGGCGGCAAGCTGGATCGCCAGCGCGACAAAGAACGGCCCCATCGTGTGCGAGGTCAGGTGATAATGCTGAGCGATCGCCTCCTGACGTCCATGATGCTCGAGCGAGTTCGGGTTGATCCCGGCAGCGCGGATTGCCTCGCCGCTCGGAGCGATGCCGCCGCCGATCCGGTGGAGTTTCCACACCCAGCGCGCGAGCGCCTCTCTCGGACCAGTTCCCTCCGGGGGTTGGGGAGAGGCGATGATCTTCTGGCCGCGCTGGAACCGCGCCCATGCGATGTCGATCTCTTCATAGGCGGCCGCGAGGATCGTTTTCATTTCCGCTGCCGTGAGCCGGGCTTTGGGTTCTGGCGCCCACCCCGTGCTGGGGAACGGGCTGTAGGGGATGGCGAGCGCGCTCCCGAACAGATCCGGATCGGTCTGCTCGATGCGCTCGAGCAATGGTTTCAGGCTGGCGAAGCGTTGAGCCATCGTGGCTCGGCTGAGCTGGCGGCCTTCTATCGAGGGTGCCAGCGCATCAATGTAGCGCCGGATCGTGCCGGCGTTCACATCAGCAGCACAGCTTACGCCTTCTGTGCGTAGGAAGCGACCGAAGCGCCGGATCACTCTCCAGCGTCCGCGTCGTGTGGAGATCGAAGATCCGGCATCATGAACCCTGAACGCCTCGACAAAGGCGCAGGTGAGGTCATGTGGCATGTCGAGGGCGACCGGATCGAACGTCTGCACGACCTGTCCCCATTCATCACGAAAGGAGAAGCGTCGATCATCTGGCGCTTGCGCGGTCGATGCTCGATCGATCGCGATACGGCGGTCGATCCGTCCCTCAGCCAGCATCGTTGATCGCTTCGCCGTAGAGCCAGGCAAGGCTCTCGTTGATATCGGGTTCGTACAGCTCGACGCAGCGCAGGTAGATGGCGGTCGTCGCGATCGAGGCATGGCCCAACAGAACCTGGACGATCTTCAGCGGATTCAGCGCCGGATTGGCACGAGCCTGGATCTGAAGCCGCGTGAGCATCACCATCGCGAAGGTGTGACGGAGCCAATGCAGCGTGCCGGGCAACCCAGCGGCCGCGAACGCCTCGGACAGAAGCGCCGTCAGGCGTTTGCGCGTCATCGCACGGCCATGTTCATTCAGGAGAAGATTGGGCGGCGCCCTGTAGCGGGGATCGGCATTGCGCGCGCGCCGCACGATCCGGGCCCGGTCCTCTCCGATATACCAGTGCGTGCGATCAAGCAGGCGAACCGGCGGATAGACCGTTCGCGGCCGGTCGCCCTTGGTGATGCTGAGCGGCACGCCTACAAGCGGCGTCTCTTCCGGGTGAAGCGACCAGCTATCCGGTATCTGATCGACCGCCAGAGCACATAGTTCCTTGCGTCGAAGGCCTGCGCACAGCGCCCACTCCCCTGCAAGGCGCGCGGTCGGCGCAAGCTGCGCGAACAGCCTTGCCAGCTCATCGGGGCGCATTGGTCGTGGCAGTTGCTCCGGGACCGAGACCGTGAGGCTCCCGGTCGAACGGCGTCTGATCTGTGGCCCAACACGCGGTCCCCTGCCCTGCCGTGTCTGCAACGGTCGCGGGAACGCACGATGCCGGATGAAGTCGTGATCGAGGGCCCAGGAATAGAAGCGATAGACGGTGGCAACCCGGGCATTGATGGTGGAGCGGGCAAACGGCCGCCCGGTATGCTGGCTCGGCCCTTCGAGCATTCGGGATCGATAAGCTGCGAGTATATGCTCGTCAGCGACATCCCATTTGATGTTGGACTGCTCGAGCGCATCGAACCACTCATACAGGTGCTCGCCATAGGTCCGTACCGTCTCCGAGGCCTGGGAGTGGCCATGAACCTCGGCATGTTCGAGCAGATAGGCAAAGGCCGGCTCGATGATGGCCATGTTCGCGTCGAACAGGATGGGGAACCCGGCGGGAATGCCGGGCTCACCTGGAACGGCACGGATGATCGTCACCATGGATCACACCTCCGCCTCACGCACGCGGGATCAGGGCGGTTATTCTAGCATCATCCCGGCCTTTCCAGTTCGGACAGTCGGCTGAGCGAGCACTTTTTGGGCCGGGCGACACGACGCCTGTTCCAATTCATCCATATATCCACTATCTCGGATATATGGATACTGATTCGGCTATCACGGCCCTGGCCGCTCTCGCGCAGGGCACACGCCTTGACGCATTTCGGTTGCTGGTGCGCCACGAGCCCGAAGGATTGCCCGCCGGCGAGATCGCAAAAGCGCTCGACGTTCCTCAGAACACGATGTCCGCGCACCTCGCCGCGTTGACGCGCGCGGGCCTGCTGAAGTCCGAGCGGCAAAGCCGGTCGATCATCTACTGCGCCGACCTCGATGCGCTGCGCGCGCTGACCCTCTTTCTGGTGAAGGACTGCTGCGCCGGAAAACCGGAACTGTGTGCACCGCTCGTCGCCGAACTCGTCCCCTGCTGCTGACGGAGACTGCCATGTCCACCGATCGCGTGTTCAACGTCCTGTTCCTCTGCACCGGCAATTCGGCACGCTCGATCCTCGCCGAGAGCGCCATGAACAAGCTCGGCCAAGGTCGCTTCCATGCCTTCTCGGCCGGGAGCTATCCCAAGGGCGCGGTTAACCCCGACGCGCTCGCACTGCTGGAACGGCTCGACTATCCGACCGAGGGCCTGCGCTCGAAAAGCTGGGAGGAGTTTTCCCGGCCCGGTGCGCCGGTCATGGATTTCGTGTTCACCGTCTGCGACGACGCAGCCGGTGAAGTCTGCCCGGTATGGCCCGGCCATCCAATGACGGCCCATTGGGGCATCGAAGATCCAAGCCATGTCCAGGGCGGTGACATAGAGCGCGAACGCGCTTTCGTGATGGCGCTGAACTATCTGGAAAACCGTATCCGGCTGTTCATCTCGCTGCCGATCGACAAGCTCGAAGCCACGGCGCTGACCGCCAAGCTGCGCGAGATCGGCCATACCGAAGGCTCGACCACTCGCCGGGGAGATGCGGCGTGACCGACATCATCGTCTATCACAACCCGGAGTGCGGCACGTCGCGCAACGTGGTGGGCCTGATCCGCAATGCCGGGATCGAGCCGCATGTCATCGAATATCTGAAGACCCCACCGTCGCGGCCATTGCTGGTCCAGCTCATCGCGCGCGCCGGGATCACGCCGCGCGAGCTGCTGCGCGAGAAGGGCACGCCCTATGCCGAACTAGGCCTGGGCGATCCCTCGCTGTCAGATGAAGCCCTGATCGACGCAATGATGGCACACCCGATCCTCATCAACCGGCCGCTGGTCGTCTCGCCGCTCGGCGTGAAACTGTGTCGCCCTTCGGAGGCGGTACTGGACCTGCTACCCGCACCGCAACAGGGCGCATTCGCCAAGGAGGACGGCCAACAGGTCGTCGATGCGGCCGGCGCGCGGGTGATCTGAGGCATGGCGACCGTTCTCGACGCCACGCCGGCTCGTCCCGGCATCTCCTTCTTCGAGCGCTATCTGACCCTGTGGGTGGCGCTCTGCATCGTTGCTGGGATCGCGCTCGGCCATATGTTGCCCGGCCTGTTCGGCGCGATTGCCTCCGCCGAGGTGGCGCGGGTCAATCTCGTCGTCGCGGTGCTGATCTGGCTGATGATCGTGCCGATGCTGCTCAAGATCGACTTCGGCGCGCTGGGATCGGTGCGCCAGCATTGGAAGGGCGTCGGTGTCACGCTGTTCATCAATTGGGCGGTCAAGCCTTTCTCGATGGCGCTGCTCGGCACGCTGTTCCTGGGCTGGATGTTCGCGCCGTTGCTGCCGGCGGGCGAAGCGCCGTCCTATATCGCCGGGCTGATCCTGCTGGCGGCTGCGCCCTGCACGGCAATGGTGTTCGTGTGGTCGAACCTCTGCGACGGCGAACCCAATTACACGTTGAGCCAGGTGGCGCTGAACGACCTCATCATGGTGTTCGCCTTCGCACCGCTGGTCGGGCTGCTGCTCGGCGTCGCCTCGGTGACGGTGCCGTGGGATACGCTGTTGCTCTCGGTCGGCCTCTACATTGTCGTGCCGGTGATCGTCGCGCAGCTCGTCCGTCGCGCCGTGCTGGCATCAGGCGGACAGGCCGCGCTTGACCGGCTGCTGGCCCGGCTCGGGCCGGTGTCGCTCACCGCCCTGCTGGCGACGCTGATGTTGCTGTTCGGCTTCCAGGGCGAGGCAATCGTCGCGCAGCCCTTTGTGATCGCGCTCATCGCCGTGCCGATTCTGGTACAGGTCTATTTCAATGCCGGGCTGGCCTATTGGCTGAGCCGCCGTTTTGGCGTCGCATGGTGCGTGGCGGCGCCCGCCGCGCTGATCGGCGCGTCCAATTTCTTCGAGCTGGCGGTGGCCGCCGCAATAAGCCTGTTCGGCCTCAAGTCCGGCGCCGCGCTCGCCACGGTGGTTGGCGTGCTGGTCGAGGTGCCGGTGATGCTGTCGGTCGTGGCGATCGTGAAGCGGACACGCGGCTGGTATGAGAAGGGAGCCGCTGCTTGACCCGTATCAGCGAGTTGACCGACCCGGATCATCTGCCGGCGCTCGATCTCCGCTATGTCCATGAGCGGCCCGCGTTCGGGCTTGGTGCGGGCGATCCACCGCCGCGTATCCTGCTGCTCTATGGTTCATTGCGCGAACGGTCCTTCTCGCGTTTCGCAGTCGAGGAGGCGGCACGGTTGCTCCAGTTCTTCGGGGCGGAGACGCGCATCTTCGATCCGACCGACCTGCCGTTGCCCGATCAGGTGAAGGGCGACGATCATCCCGCCGTCCATGAACTGCGCGACCATGCCATGTGGTCGGAGGGCATGGTGTGGTGCAGCCCGGAGCGTCACGGCCAGATCACCGGTATCATGAAAGCGCAGATCGACCATCTGCCGCTGGAGATGAAGGGGATGCGCCCGACCCAGGGCCGCACGCTGGCGGTGATGCAGGTGTCGGGCGGATCGCAGTCGTTCAACGCGGTCAACACGCTCCGGCTGCTCGGCCGCTGGATGCGGATGTTCACCATCCCCAACCAGTCAAGCGTGGCGATGGCCTACAAGGAGTTCGACGAAGCCGGTCGCATGAAGCCCTCCAGTTACTATGACCGCATCGTCGATGTGATGGAGGAGCTGGTGCGCTTTACCGTGCTCACCCGTGGGCACGCCGTGCAGCTCGTCGACCGCTATTCGGAGCGGAAGGCGGAGGCGGCAAAGCAGGATGCCGCCCCCGATCTGGCATCGCAGTCGATCGCTTAAGTCGAGCGCCTCGCCAAGCGAGGGATCAGGCCGACCACCGCCAGCTCTTTGGGTTAGCGCGGCGGTCGGCCTGATCCCTCTCCGCATCCGTTCCTAATGAGACAGATCAGAGGACCGGACCTAAGAGGTCTCCGCTTTCGATCAGGTCGCGAATCTCCGCTCGGGCGTGCCGAATGGCCGCCTCCCAAGCGTTCGCGGGAAAGCTCGAACAGGATCTGACAGCTTGATGTCGAAGGCGACGGGGAGGTTCGGTGAGGCGGACGAGCTGCTGATGCGTCCATCGTTCCATATGCTCGGCGACCAGCGCGTCCGACTTGGACACCCGGCGCCGATAGGCATCCCGGCGTGCGGCGATGCCATAGGCCTGGCTGTCGATCGACGCGATCCGCCCGGAAAATGGGGCAAGATAAGGCAGTGCCGACCCTTTGACGCCGAAAGCGTGAAGGGTGACACCGGCTGGCAGAATGCGGTCGAGATGCTCGATGACGGCAATGAGGCCTTCAGGTCCGGCGATCTCGCGGCGGCACATGCTACCCACACCGATGACCGTTCCCGGCTGAACCGACAGCCAAAGCGCGTCGATACAGCGCTCATAATCGCTCGGGCGCCGTCCTTGGATCACAGGCATCAGGCGATCGAGTAACCCCAAATCGGCGGCACGCTCGCGGCAGTCCCGGTTAGCGCGGATCGTCCGCGAGATGCGGTCGAGAACTTCCTCGCGATCGGCGGCGACTTCCGTTTCGGTGCAATAATCGAGACTCGCAATGCGCCGGAACGGAAAGGCACTGGCGAGATGAAAATAGTCGTCCACGCTCCAGGGGAAGCCGCGGTAGCGGGCCATTGCCACGAATCCGGCGCTGTCGAGGTCGAGCGCGGCAAGGCCATAAGCATTGGCGAGTTGCCCGAGCCGCCATCCGGTCCATTCGCGCCGGCCGCGCCGGTTGGACCAGGAAGATAGGGCATTGGCGGATATCAGCATGGGCTGCTGCAGGCGTCGCGCCCGGGCGAGGATGGGACCCTCGTTCAGATGGGGCAGGCCGATGACGATCTCTATCGACATGGCGACACGGAAAAATCGGGGCCACAGCCTATGCCGCGACCCCGATTCCCTCGTTTCGATCAGGCCGCCTCGGGCAGTATGACCGGTTTGTCGTCCTGCATCTGCTCGGCGTCGTTGAGGTCCTGATCGTTCGCCACCTTCGGCGCATCTCCGAACAGGGTCTCGTCGGCCTCCGCATCCTCCGTGGCGAACCGCATCGGTCCGGGAAGCCAGGCGATCGCCCGCTCCTTGACCTCCGCCTCGGCGATGATCTGGCCGGCGAACAACTTTTCGGACGATGCGGCCAGATCGAACTTGCGCGATGCCGCGTAGCGGCTCTTCAGCTCGTTGCCGCCAATGGCCTCGAACAGCTTCAGGATCGCAGGCCTGGTGATGCGATCGAAGAAGTTGCGCGCGGTCGGACGCCACCAGGCCGCGACATCGATGCGAAGCTTGGCCCCCAGATGATTGAGGAAGCTGCCGCCGGTCATACCGTCGGGAACGGCATGGAGCGTCCGGGCAACCGCCCAACCGAGCCAGGCCGCGCGGGCGCCGTCATCGAGCGCGCAGAAGGCATCATAGCGCTCATGGATCTCCTTGTGGTTGATCCAGCTCCGATCGAGCGCCTCGTCGAGTTTCGCCCAGGCCTGTGCGGCCGGAGTGTCGCTCGTAAAGCCGGAGACGCGCGGGCTCGGCGACCTTGCCCGAAGTTCGCTAGGCATCCCGTAATAGCCCGCGCGGCAGGCATCATCGACCATGATGAAGGTGCCGAGATCAAGGGCGAAGTGCGGGTCATTGGCAATATGAAGCGCGAGCAGCTCGGTTTTCATCATCGCCAGTTCGTCCTTGAGCTTCTGGCTGTAGCTCTCGGTCGCAGGCGCCTCTGCGTCCTCCCCATCATGCTCGGCCGGATCCTCGTCATCACCGATGTCTTCGTCTTCGTCCTCCTCGTCGGGGTCTTCCGAAACCGCGACATAGAGCTGCTCGTAGATGCAGGGCTGGCCGTCCTTGCCGATCATGACATAGGCGATCGCCGAGGCTTTCTGCGTTTCCGTGATGACCTCCTGCGTATCGATGATCGCGCCGATCTCTTCCTCGAGCGCCTCGACCCGATCGGACTGTTCCTCGGTATAACCGTCGGCTTCCTCGGCTTGTCTTTCGATTTCGGCGATCTCCGTTTCGATCTCCGCCTTGCGAACCTCGGCCTCGGGTGCGAGCGGGACAGGCTCGCCGACGAGACGTGCGAGCTGGAAGGTCTCCGAATAGGGAATGGTCGTTGCCTCAATCGTGCGGACTTCGGCAAACCCTTCACGGTCGCGGATCGCTTCCGCTGCCGTCGCGAGCGCCTCGGCGGCGAGACGGTCGACCAAGGCGCCGTCGCGCCAGATTTCTGTGATGGTGTTGGAGAAGAGATCGCTGTCGATGTGACCGCCCGCCGCGACATAGGCGTCGCGGCCGACGAGCAATGCCTTGGGATCACCGCCAGTGTACGAGCCGCTGGCGAGATGCCGCCGGATCTCGTTCACATTATGTCGGTGATAGCTGGTTGCCATCTGCTCGAACACCTTCGCCTGCCGCTCGGTGTCGGAGGTGCTGGCATAGGCCGTGGCGACTTCCAGCGTGATCTCGCTTGTGCGCAGCGCCTCGAAGACCGGTTCCGCCAAGCCTGCAAGGCGCAGCCTGCCGAGTACGAAACGCTCGGTTTTGCCGAAGCGCTTGGCAACGTCGACGGGCGTCTTCTTTTCGCGCTCGATGATAGCCTGGAAGCCCCGGCACTCGTCAGCCGGATTCATGGCGAGATTGAAGTAGTTTTCGGCCATGCTCATCTCGATGGCGTCGCGGGCATTCTTCACCGGAAGGACCGGGACCATGAAATCCTCGCCGAAAATGCCCTTGGCGATGAGGCTGTGAATACGGTCGAGCCGGCGACCGCCACCGAAGATGCTGTAATGGCCCTTCTTGCGCGGCACGGCGACGCCGATCAGGTTCTGAAGGACGATGCCGCTCTCGCCGATATTGGCTTCCAGTTCGGCATCGGCATCCGCATCGCTTTGGGTGCGGACATTGTGAGGCGATTTGGTGCAGTCCAGGGCCCGCACGTAGATGATGTTCGGGTTCGTCATGGGGTTCACTCCAATGGCGGAGCCACCTGACCATCAGGCCGCTAACCGCACCCGATCACCCACCTCCTTCCCCTCCCGCAGCAGCACGCGGTTCCAATCGTTCAACCGATACCAGGGCCAATGGGTCACGATCTCGCGACCGGCGCGCGCATAGGCGAGCTGGGCCTGTCGCTCGGCCAGGCGGCCGGCGAGATCATTGTCGGGCAGGAGAATGAGGCGCTCGACGAAATCGGGGACCGCGATACGGGCCAGTCGTTCACTGCCAAGAGCCGCCCAGACCGGGATACCCAGCAGAAGCGCCGCGGATTCCGCGGTCTCGATCCCCTCAGCGATGCCGAGGCAATTGCCCGGCCGGTATAACTGAACGGCGCCTGCAAGCGGTCGCCCCAATGTCAGCTTGGGCTTGGGAAGATCAGCTGCAAGTCCGGCATTCGCGCGATCGAGAAAGTTTCGCTGGACCGCCACGATCCGCGATTGCTCGCGGACGGCCGCTATCAGCGCTGGCCGAAAGCGAACGGCGCGCCCTCGTCCGAGTGGCGTGCGCGGATGGAAACGCAACGCCGGTGACAGATGCACGATGCCCCGAGCCGCAAGATAGGCGGCTGCAGGCGTCCCGGCGATGGGTTCGGCCTGGCTCCAGATCGCGCGAGCACGCTCGGCCATATCTATGTCGTAATGCGACGAGGCGAGCGGTCCCAAATTATCCTCCACGGGAACATCCAGCTTCATTCGCCGGACCGCTCGAATGATGTCGACGCCCGAGCAACCGGCGAAGCATTTGAACAACAGGCTCCGATCGCCAATGCGTACCGACAGACTGGGCGTCCGATCGGCATGGGCAGGGCAGCAGCACATCCCGCCATTGGGACGCCAGACGCCGCCAAGCCTCTTGACGAGTTCGGACGCCGCGGCCTCGAGTTCAAGATTACGTGCTGAAGTCGACATGGGGCTGGGTCCACTGAGCTAGAGACTGACCAACAGCCCGATCCCCCTTCCCTTCTGCGGTCTCGCTTACATTCCTGCAGCGCGACACGACGGCCGTTAGACCGCCGCGCGCAATTCGATCCGAAATGGTGATTATGGCGAAAAGCTGCAATTTCTGCGCAAAATGTTACAAGAAGCCCGTCACCAAAGGGAGATGCTCAGCCTCTCAACTTTGGAGCGAGCAGATGGTGGACCAGTTTAACTTCAAGAAGATGATCAACGGCTTTCTCAGCGTGCAGATGGAGGATCAGTTACATCTCCATTTGGAACAATGTGCCTTTGATCTTGGATTTCGACAGTTCGCCATGGGGCATCATGTCGACCTCTCAGGGCCTCCACAGGACGCCATTCGTATCACCAACTATCATCCCGCATGGATCGAACGATCGCTCGGCGAAGGTTATTTCGTCTACGATCCCGTCCATTTGGCGAGCACCCGGACCGCGATGGGCTTTCTCTGGTCCGATGTGCCGACGATGATCCGGCTCACCCAGAAGCAGAAGATCATCCTCGATGCAGCCCGCCCCTATGGTCTCAGCGAAGGCTATACAATTCCTGTGCATGTTCCTGGAGAGTATCGCGGCACCTGTTCCTTCGGCGGGGACTCGCTGGAACGGCTTCGCCCCAACGCACTGCCGATCGCCAACATGATCGGGACTTATGCGTTCGAAGCGGCGCGCCGCATCATGCGAACGCGCCGCGGGATTCCCGAGGGTCTGGACGCGCTGCCCCAGTTGACCGAACGCCAGCGCGACTCGCTCGTTCTGGTCGCACGCGGAAAAGGAGATCCGGAAATCGGTGTTCTCCTCGGAATCTCGGCGGCGACCGCGCATGAACATGTCGAGAATGTCCGCCGCGCCTATGGCAACGCGCAACGCCCGCTCCTGATCGCGCGGGCGTTGTTCGATGGTCAGATCTCCTTTTCGGAAGTGTTTGGACGCTGACAACCCCCTGATCAGCGGGTCGCAACCGGGGCGTCTTTGGTTGAGCTGTTCTTCCGCTAACCAGCGGGAGAAGCTCCATGATTCAATATTTCGCAGGCCATGCCGGTCCGGGCGCCTCGGCTACACTCGACAATATGCACCGGGACCGCAAGCGCGTGTTCGTCGATATGCGCCAATGGGAAGTTCCAGTCGTCGATGGGCAATTCGAGATCGATCAGTTCGACGGCGAGGATGCCGTCTATCTGATCAGCGCGGCGGAGGACGGCGAGCATTTCGGATCGATCCGTCTGCTGCCGACCGACCGGCCGCATCTGCTGGGCTCGATCTTCCCACATCTGTGCGATGAGCCGCCTCCGTCCGGAGCCGATATCTGGGAGATCACCCGCGGCTGCCTTTCGCCGCGCCTGCGCGCGGCGGAACGGCTGCGTGTTCGGAACCGCCTTACGACGGCCGCGGTGCAATATGCGCTTCTGCATGGCATCACGCGCTTCGTCTGCATCGCGGATTCGGGATGGCTGACCCAGATCCTGACGCTGGGTTGGCACTGCGAGCCGCTGGGAGAGCCCCGGATGATTGCCGGCGCCACGACGGGCGCGTTGCAAATCCATATCTCGGGGCGGACAATTGAGCAGCTCCGCCAAGCCGGCACCTATGCCTCGATTACCCTTCAATTCGGCGGCGTCTCAACGCCGCTTGCGGCGTAGGGAGGCGACCATGCTCATGGAGCCCATCCCTGACCCAAGGGACATTGCCGTCGCCACATGGGTGGAAGCGCTGTCCGCCGATGGATATTGCATCATCCCCGATGCGATCTCGCCTGTCGCGGTCGATGCTCTCGCCACCGATCTTGCGGATGATTTCGCCAGGACGCCACATGCGTCGGGACCATTTTACGGCGAATGGACCAAGCGCTTTCATGGCTTGCTGCGGCGATCACCCCACATGGACGCGTTCGTTCGTCACGCGCTCGTGCTGGAGATCGTCCAGAGCATCCTGGGGGCCGGCTGCGACAGCATCCAGCTCAACCTGACCCAGGCGATCGAAATCCTGCCCGGCGGTCGTGTCCAGCCCCCGCACCGGGACCAGGATATGTGGCCGGTGCGGGCGCCCGGGGTCGAATATCTGGTCAATGTGATGTGGCCGTTCACGCCGTACACCGAAGCCAATGGCGCCACGCGCATTTGGCCGGGGAGCCATCTGCGACAGGACGAGATCCTCATCGATCCTGTAGAAGCGATCCCGGCCGAGCTTGATCCGGGGGCCGCCCTCCTGTTTCTGGGCTCCACGCTGCATGGTGGCGGCGCGAACCGAACGGCGATTTCGCGACGCGGCATGATCGTGAGCTACAGCCTGGGCTGGCTCAAGCCTTATGAATTGCCGTGGCTGGCTTATCCCCCCGAGGTCGCGCGCGCGTTCCCTGCCGGCCTCGCCGCGCTTGCGGGCTATCGGGCCCATCGGCCCAATCTCGGCACGTTCGAAGGGCGCTGTCCCTCGACACTGCTCGACGCTAAGGCCGCTGGCTCCCTTGGCGCTGTCGATGCACTGAGGCCGGAACAGGAAGCGCTGATCGAGCAATTTTATGCTGGAACATTGCCGGCCGGGCTGCGGCTGGCGGATCGGAGGTGACCCATGAGCGGCGCCCTACCCAGCGTCATGGCAACGCTCGACCGGTGCGTGATGATCAGCCTTGCAGTTCGCGCGCACTGCCTCCTCGGCAACCGATTTGGCAGCGACCTGTTTTCGATGCCGGCTCTCAACATGCTGTTCGATCTGTATGCGCGCGAGGATCGCCGGCCCAGATCGTTGACCAGCCTTTGCGGCGCATCGAAGGCGCCGGCCCGGACTGCGTTGCGGATGATCCACCGAATGATCGAGCGTAATCTGCTCGTCCGGACACCCGATCCGCGTGATCAGCGCCGGATCAATGTCGACCTATCGCCCGAGGGAACCGCGTTGCTCGACGCCTATTTCGATGGCCTTCTCGACATACTTGCGAAGCCCGAACTGAAGGAGTGTCCGCCATGAATCATGGGTGGCAACGGCCCCGTCCCTTTCAAAGGCAATTTCGTGACGTCGTCCTCTTGCATCCGATATGGAGTTAATGCACATTTTGGGTGCAGCGCGGGAATAGGCTGGAAGCCGTCTGCAGGATAAACCTACCAGGCATAAAATGCGCCGATCCATGACGGTTGGGCGCGCGCATTGGACTTAAGTAGGCCGGCCCGCCTGGACGGTTCCGTCGTGACTGAATTTCCTGACACGCTCACCGGCGCGCTTTGCTCTGCGCCCTCGTGGTCCTGTGCTTGACGCAATGCCGGAGCCGGATGATGGCGGCGGTCAGAGCACCGAGCCGGAGGGTATCGATCGCAAGCAGCTCGAGGCGGTCTATCGCTCCGAGGCTCCGCGCCTCAGACGACTTCTCAAGCGCAAAATCTGGATCGAAGACGACCGCAACGACATCGTCCAGGAGGCCTTCACCCGTCTTGCTGAATCCAAATCGGGTGCGGCGTCGCAAAACCCCGGCGCGTACCTGCAGGGAATTGTCCGGCACCTCCTCGCGGATAGGGTACGGCGATGGGCCAGGGCACGATCGCATGCCATATTGGATGTGGCGATCGGTCCAGAGTCGCTTGGCCCCGATGCGGCGGCCGAGATAAACCAGATGCGCGAGCGTTACCGCGCTGCCGTCGACACTCTCCCGCCGAAAACGCGTGAGGTCTATATGCTACACCGCGCGGAGGAACTGGAATATAAGCAGATCGCCGAGAGGCTTGGTATTAGTATCCGCACAGTGGAATGGCACGTGGCTCAGGCAATCATCCGGATCAGCAAGAGCATCAACACCGATGGGTGAAAATGAGATACCGGGCAATGTGCCCCGGCAGGATCAGTTGCTCGAAGAGGCCTCCTTCTGGTTCGCGCGCATGCGCGGCCCGGACGCTGAACAGTATCGCGCGGATTTTGACGCCTGGCTCGCCCTCGGGGCCGTCCATCTTGGCGCCTATAATCGCGCCGGGGAAATTTTTGCCCTGGGCAAGTTTCTGGCCGAGTCGCCGAATGCGGCGGCCGACGGCGATGGCGGGGAGCATTATTCGGCACCCTCGCGTTGGCGCGGTTTGGCGATCCTCGCCAGCATTCTGCTGGTCGTTGGAATCGGCGCTTGGGTTGGACAGGACTCCTTCTCAACGATGTTTGGCAGAACCCCCGAGATTGCTTTGGTGGATCCGGCAGCGGCGCCCGACGGCCAACGGCTCTCGACGGTGGGTGGCGCGCGTCGCAGCTTCAGGCTGGACGACGGCTCGACGGTCACCCTGGACGCCGAAAGCGTTCTGTCGACGACGTTCGACAGCCAGCGGCGCGCGCTGCGCCTTGAGCGCGGGCGAGCGCGTTTCGAGGTCGCCCATGAAACCAGGCCCTTCGTCGTTCTTGCTGGTGGAGGAAGCGTGACAGCAAGGGGAACGATCTTCGACGTCATCATCAACCAGGAAAGCGGCGTGACGGTACGACTGTTGCGCGGCGCGGTGGATGTCGTGCGCCCCAGCGAAGCGGGCGACGCGGACCCAGACAAGCAGGCGACGACGCGCCTGGTCCCCGGGGAAGTGCTGAGCTTCGGTGACGGCCGTATGCCTGACCTTGCAGCGACGACGAAGGTCCGGGACGTTGTTGCAGGCGCTGCGTTGCCGGATATTCCCGTCGCCAAGGAGTTTGACATGGCGCCGTTGTCCCAGGTGATCGCCGAGGCCAATCGGGGTGCTGCAATCCCGATCCGCGTCGCCGATCCAGCGGTAGGAGCGCTCAAGGTCTCGGGTCGTTTCCGGGTCGACAACCCCGAGCTGACGGCCGACCGGCTCGCGGCCTTGTTCGACCTGAAGATCGATCGAACCCGTCACGATGAGATTCTGCTCCGCTCCCGATGATAAATATGAAAGAAATATTGCAGTGGTGACCCCGTAGTTAGCATCTCTGCTGCGATGCACCCTGAAAACCTCGCCAAAATGGCGGGATTGAAAAGGGGGTAGATCATGGGGTTAGATCGGAGCCGGGTACGGATTCAGCTTCTGGCGGCGGTTGCGATGAGCGCGATGACTATCGCGACACCCGCCAGGGCAGATGGCGGTCAACGACAGGAGTATAATGTCGAGGCCGGGAATCTCGGTGACGCGCTGCGGAACGTCAGCCGCCTTTCGGGTCGCGAAATCATCTTCAGTGCAGAGGCGGTTAACGGCAAACGTGCCCCGCGCCTCCGAGGTCGCTACAACGCGGACGAGGCAGTGAAGGCGCTGCTTGTCGGCAGCGACCTCACCGCCGAGTTCAGGAAGGATGCGATCCTCATTCGGGGGCGATCAGACCCGTCGGGCGAAGTAGCAGACCGCCCGGCGGAGGATGCGGACATTGTGGTCACAGGCACTCACATCCGGGGAGGTGAGTCCACGTCTCCCATGATCGTAGCGAGCAGATCGAAGATCCAAGACGAGGGGCTGACGGACCTTGGCGCATATGCGCGTACCCTCACTCAGAATTTCTCCGGGGGTCAGAATCCGGGTGTCGTTGGCGGCGGAGGCCAGGGCGGATCCGAAAATACCAACTCGTCGTCCGCGCTCAATTTGCGTGGCCTCGGCCCCGACGCCACGCTGACCCTCATTAATGGTCACCGAGCTGCATACGACGGAATCTTTCAGGGAATCGACCTTTCTGCCATTCCTTTAGCCGCGATCGATCGCATTGAAGTCGTCGCAGATGGTGCATCTGCCCTGTATGGCTCCGACGCGGTTGGCGGCGTGGCGAACATTCTGCTCCGCCGCGATTTTCGGGGGGCAGTGACATCGGCCCGCCTTGGAGCCGCAACCGACGGCGGCGATTTCGAACAGCAGTACAACATCGTTGCTGGAACTCGGTGGCGTAACGGCGGCATCATGGTGGCAGTCGACTACAAGCACGTGACAGCAATCACGGCAGGTCAACGAGCCTATACGCAGGTTCAGGATAGCGATGCGACGTTACTTCCGCGCCAGGAGCAGATCGGCGCAGTTGTTTCGGGGCATCACCAGCTCGCGGCCGGGGTCCAGCTGGAATGGGACGGATACTTCAACAAACGCGACGCCGTCATGTGCAATGCCTTCCAGGCGACATCAAATTGCACAACGAATGGCGCCAAGATCGAGACGAGCGTCCGCTCCTATTCGATGACCCCGACATTTCGCTTCGAATTGCCCCATAGTTGGGAGTTGAGCCTATCCGGCACCTATGGTGGAAGCAAAACCGAGATATATTCCCCCACGTACAACCAAGGGAAAATCACGGCTACAACACGGCCGAACTATAATAACACATTCACGACGATAGAAGCGGGAGCGAACGGCTCGCTGTTTCAGATGCCGGGCGGTATGGCACGACTAGCGCTCGGGATGGGATATCGCTCCGTCAAGCTTGACGTGAACTCAATTCGAACGACCAGTACCGGCGCAAACACTCCAGTCTATCTCTTCAGCGCCAAGCGCGACATTTACTTCGGCTACTCCGAGTTATCTATACCGCTGGTGGGCGCGGACAACCGCTCCCCGCTGTTCGAGCAACTTCTGGTTACCGGAGCCGCGCGTTATGAGAATTACCGGGGTGTCGGCGATGTGCTTACCCCCAAGTTCGGGCTCATCTACAAGCCGACTACCGAGGTCACAATTAAGGGAAGCTGGGGAAAGTCGTTCAAGGCGGCGACGCTCTTCCAAGCGGGACAGGCGCGCGAAGCGTTTCTCGCTCCGGCATTCATCTTCTCACCGGGTAGCCCGGGCGGTTTGCCCGTCATTCTGATCGATGGGGGCAACTCCACTTTGAAACCCGAACGTGCGACGACCTGGACCGCGTCGGTTGGCTACGCTCCGGGCTTTGCCGAAGGGCTCCGGATTGAGGCGAGCTACTTCCACATCCTCTACAAGGATCGCGTCGCCGCGCCCATCTCGTCGATCGTTACGGCGCTCGATCCCATGTACGCGGACTTGTATGTCCTGAATCCCACGCTCGAGCAGGTAAACTCCACCTTGGCGAGCCTGAACACGGGTCTCACAAATCAATCCGGCGGTCCGTTCAACCCGAGCGCGGTCGGGGCGATCGTCGACAACTCACTTCAGAACATTTCCCGCCTCACGGCCCAAGGCATCGACCTTGCGATCGACTATCGGCATAAACTTGGGTCTCGTGACCAACTGCAACTGAATATCGCTGGAAGTTATCTGGAAAGTGACCAGCAGCTCGCCGGTGGGATGCCTGTGGTTCAACGTGCGGGGATCATCTACAATCCGCCGCACTGGCGCGGTCGCGCCGCAGCGACATGGCAACGGGACAATTTCAGCCTGACCGGTGTCGCAAGCTACATCGGCGGGACCCTCGACAACCGATTCCAGCCCTCCGCCCGCGTCGGGTCATTCACCACTCTTGATGCCGTCGCGCGGATACAGACAAGCGAAGAGCGGGGCCTTCTCGGAGGCGTAGACGTCACGTTGGCAATCCAGAACATTCTGAACGAGAAGCCGGATTCGATCCGGACGACGAACCCGGCAGCATTTCCTTTCGATTCAACAAATTACTCCAGCATCGGCCGAACGATCAGCGTCACTATTTCCAAGACGTGGTAATGACGACGGCCGCTCTCATCTGGGGGCACGGTCTCGCCATTGCGGGCGGATCGTTGTTATTGGGTTTACCCGCTGATGCGCAGTCGAAGGCTCCTTGCCCGTCTGTGCGAGCGGCGGGACCATCCGACGATAGCGCTCTCCGGCCACTAACCACGTCTGATCTTGCACGCCTCCGCGACATTGGTCCGCCAAGTAGCGACGACTTAGGGAGACCCATCCTCACCATCTCTCCGGACGGCTCGGCGATCGCGTTCCAGCTGACCGAGCCGAATCCCGAGCAGAACCAATTCTGCATCGACTTCATTGTGTTGCCGCTCGAACCAGGCGCGATGCCTGTGAATGTGGATGGAGGCAATGAACTCATCCGGCTGTCACTGGAGATACTCGGTCGGGCAGCGTCGCCGACCGGGATTGCAATGCCAATCACGCTTCGATGGACACCGGACAGCCGGTCTGTCTTGTATTTGAAGCGCGTGGGAGGAAAGACTCAGGTCTGGCGGGCAAGCACGGACGGGGCGAACGCGGTCCAGCTTACAAATGGTCCGGACGATGTAGATGATTTCAGAGTTACTCGCGATGGCACGGCAATTATATTCACGACGCGACCTGGTTTGCGCGTGGCCGAAAAGAGCTTTGCGCAGGAGGGTCTGACCGGCTTACGATACGACGACCGTTTCTCCGCGGCCTCGGGCAGCTCTCCGTTTACCCTTGGTCCCCTGCCCCGCGAATTTACTGCTATCGCGCTTCGGGACGGTCGCCCCCGGGTTGCTACGGACGCTGAAGCAGCTCTGCTCACCGCCCTCCCCACTGACGCACCGACGAATGCGATTGCCATTGAACGATCGACATCGGAGCGCGTCGCGTTCCTACGAACCCGTGCGCCGGCGAGCTTTCCGCCGTCAACTGAATTGGTCGCCGACGGCTTGGCTGGACGCAAGAAGGTTTGTGCGTACGAACGCTGCCGCGACATTTCGACACCGATCTGGTGGACGGCGGATGGCAAGCGCGTTCGCTATATGCGACGGGAGGGTTGGGGCAAGAGTCAGACCTCAATCTATGAGTGGACACCCGGATCAAGCGCGCCCCGGAGACTGTATTCCACATCGAATTACCTGGTCGAATGCCACCCTCTGACCGACGACCTTATCTGCCTCCAAGAGGAAGCTCGCAGCCCTCGGCGCGTCATCCGGCTCAATCTCGCGACCGGTTCCACCAAGATCTTGTATGATCCTAATCCCCAGTTTCATGAACTGCAGCTCGGTCAGGTCGAGCGCCTTCAATGGGTCAATTCCTTCGGAATAGAATCATTCGGAGACCTGGTTTACCCGACCGGCTATATCGTAGGGCAACACTATCCGCTGATTGTCGTTCAATATCAGTCCCGGGGTTTCCTGCGTGGCGGCACGGGCGACGAGGTTCCGATCCAAGCTCTCGCGAATCGTGGATTTGCCGTGCTCAGCACGCAGAATCCGAGCTTCTTGCCTTTGATTGCAGGATCGAAGACGCCGAACGAGGCGGACGCAGCGCTCTTGCAGGATTTTGCAGGCCGCAGAAGTATTCTATCGTCCATCGAAACGGCTGTCAGAGCTCTTGTCGACCGCAGGATCGTTGATGGAGAGCACGTCGGAATATCCGGATTGAGCGATGGTTCATCCACCGTCCAGTTTGCCGCTCTCAACAGCCATCTCTTCAAGGCGGGATCGGTGAGCGGCTGTTGTTGGGAGCCGGATCAAGATGCAATTCTCGGCCCCAGAATCGCGCAGATGTTTGCGAAAACCGGTTGGCCAAAAATGACTGAGACGCGGCCGGATTTCTGGAAATATATCTCGCTCGCTCAAAATCCTGACCGCGTGCGCTTTCCGATTCTGATGCAGATGTCGGATGACGAATACACGCTTGCATTGTCGAGCCTTACTGCCCTTCGGCAGTCCGGCCATCCAGCCGACATGTTCATTTACCCGAACGAACATCATATCAAATGGCAGCCTAGCCATCGTCTCGCCGTGTACGACCGCAACGTCGCCTGGTTTGAATTCTGGTTGCGGAACATCATTCCTCCAAACGGGCGAGGCCGGGAGGAAGCGCTTCGGTGGCGCGATATGACCAATTCGCGCGTCGCTGGCAACCAGCGCGCCGAATGTCAGCCCGCACTATGCACATCCTGTATTGGGTCAGTTAACTTGCTGGCGCCCGTCCAGTGTCGAGCCCATGCTTCCGCATCGGCTAAGAGCAATAAGCGGACATATGAGTTTCCGTAGTCCCCCATCGACGGAGTAAGCGCGCGTGCGATGGCGGCGCGGTCCACGATCCCCTGGGCCGACAGTATTCCGTCCATCAGGCGGTCTCTGATCGCGTCCCGGAAGTGGCCAAGGATCTGCGCCGCAAAGCCGTCTGGACCACCCTTTGTTCTACGGTGGACGATTACTGGAGGCAGTCGCTTCCCGAACGCTTCGCGGGCGACGGCCCGGTCCCTTCCTCCCGCGCACGCCTCCCACGAGGGGATTCCGAGGCACAATTCTACAATTGGTTGAGAGGTGAGCGGATTTAGCACCGCTGGACCAATTTCCCGATCAAAGCCCTCGAGATGGTTGTGCATCCGAAGGAGCATTGCAATGTGCGCGGCTTTGCCTGGGAGCGCTTTAGCCGGCGCGTCGAGCCACGGGTGATGGATCTCATGCTCGATACCGGCCGGGACCACATCCGGCTCGAGAAAGGTTGAGTTGATCGGCCATCGGTAGTTGCATCCCGGCAGCCGAGCGATCCTGATCGCCTCTCTGACAGCCTGCGGGATGCTGCAACCCGTTAGGGTGCAGATATCTCGCACTGTCCGGACAAGGTTCCAGCCAAGACCTTCAACTCTAAACCGATCAACTATCGCGCGAGCGGAATGGCTGAGGAAAAACACATTGTCACCACCATTGCCGGTACAGAACGCATCGATTGAATGACGGTTGACCGCGTCCAAGACTTGTCTGTCATATGCAAGCGCCTGGCTGCGCCCGCCTGGTCGGGGAAGATGCGCCCCGACCGAACAATCGATATCGATGTTTTTCAGCAGATATGGCGCCTCAATGAGTTCGGCCCCTACTGCGCGGCACATGACGCGCGCATACTCGCGTTCGTCTCCAGACGGGTCGTCGGCCGACAGCGTTATGCAGGTCAGCTCGGCCTTCGTGGCGGCAAAGCAGTGCGCCAGGATGGAGGAATCCAGACCGCCTGAGACGCCGAGGAGAATGCCATTGAAGCACGATGCCCAAGCGCTCGTACAGGACTGGATCGTCCGTTCCAGTTGAGGCGGGTCTGACTTCGAATGTAATGGAGAATGCGGCGTCACATGGTCCCAAGGAGACCAGAGCGTAATGATGCGGTACCCTTCGCTCGACTCCAATGAGGCCGAGCCAGGCATGACTTGAGACACTCCATCCAGCGCCGTGGCGGCGAACGGAAGATCCGGGAGGTAGAGATGCCGGGCAAAAGCCTGCCAATTGATCGAGGGCGTCAGGAGTCCGGCGGCCATCAAAATGGCGGGATCGGAACAAAACGCCGTAAATGTCGCAGTTCGGATCGTGTAGCACGGCATCCCACCGGAGGGATCGCGGAGGACCATGATACCGTTGCTGTTCGGGATTATCGCGACGTAGGCACCCCAGTATTTTTCAATGAGTTTCGCGCCTCCCGATCTCTGAATTGCGAGGCCCTCATGCTCATCAATTTCCCGAATTTGATGAGCATGTCCAAATCGATGGAAGAGCTTCCCAGCGACCGCGCCATCGGGGAAACTGATCACATCGCTCCCGTCAGGGGTCAGCAAAGCGAATTGCGGCCCCGAAGCCGAAACCACAAGCCCCGACATGTGAACAAACCGATCGGTCAGCGCCCGCGAATCTGAAAGATCACGGAATACGACGAGAAGATATCGGAGCGGCTTCATATGACCAGGATCGGCACAAACAGTCGGGCGTGCTCAGCGGTATCGTTGAGCACAACGTCGCGGAGCTGGACCCAACTATGAGCCGAGAAGGGATTTGTGCGAACTCCGAAGATCAGCCGTGGCGCGATGCCATAGGCGTGCATCATGGACATCAGAGCAAGGGATCTCACCAGACATCGATCCGCCGACGCAAGGACCAGGCTGGTACGTTCAAAGGCGGCAGAAATCTTGGCGATTTCTGCGTTCGGCAACTGGCGTGAGCACCTCCGCACTCGCGCCGACCGTTCAGCGATCTTGAATTTGACTGCCGCTAAGGAAGTGTAGCGGAGCGAAAGTGCGGCGGAGATTTGATATGCGATCGCGCGCGCGACTTGAAACGCCGATGGATCAAGGGAAGCCCATGCCCCAATCTCGCTTATCGGGATCGGTGGGGGGACGCCTGCTGCAATTCTTTCCGACATTTTGTCCGGGACAAGCACCCCTCGAGCAACGAGCGTGTCGAGTTCGTGATGTGCGGTGCCGGAGCTGCCTTCAATATATCCCGCAAATGCCTGCTCCATAGGGTCGGACAAGCAGAAGTATTTGTTTGCATCGACGTCGAGGAAGATTGATCTCCCGCCAGATCGACAATGATAGAGATTATCCCGGAGCCGATACATGCTGAGTTCCCCCCGGAATCAAACGGGCGCGCGACCTTGCGGAAGCGCGCCCAAGGTGGTCAGTCGTCCGACAGGCCGGGAAGGCCCTGCTGCTGGCCGGCGCTGTCATTGCTGACAATGGAGCCGCCCTTGGTCTCCTCGGTGACGGCGCCGAGGTCGATCAGATGGTCCTCGCGATGTTCGTCGATGCTCTGCATGACACGCTCCTCTTGATCCGCCGCAACAATTCGCGGCAGTTCACAGTTAGCGCGCTCCAATTGTTCACGGACCTAAATATATCTGGACAAAATGGCGCGATATCCGCGAGTTGCCAGTGATAAGCTTCACTGATGGAAACAGAACCCGGCTTCGCGCGACTAAGTGTCTGGATTATTGTTCCAATGCCTCTTGAGCCAAGATTTGGATAATTTTCTGTTGATGGACGATTCTCCGCTCATGGTAGGATTCAATACGCCGATGGATGCTCTTATGGACATCGGCCACAGCGGAATTTGTCATTGTGCGGAGCTCCTTGGCCGCTTCTTTGACCTTGGCTGCGCCAGCGACTCGCGGATAAAATAGACGATCATTGATCTGTGCGACGGTGGCGACGGCCTCCGGATTTCCTGTGGATTCGGCAAGTGCGAGGAAGATCGATCCGGTAAGTGTCGCGATCTCAACGGGGGTGGTGCCGAATCCGGAACGCGAGAAGCGGTCCAGAGTCTGGCTGAGAACCGATTTCTTCATTTTCTGGGCCAAGCTCAACAGCAGATGTGCATTCCAGGCATAGAGGTGGATCAGCACTAGCGGGGGCGCGAGCGTGACCCGAAATCCGCCGGCGCTATCTGGCTCGACCAAGCCCTCTCCCATCAGTCGACAGGCTGCTTCTCGCACGGGTGTTTTACTCGACCCATGGCGGTCTGCGATGTCCTGGATTTCGAGCTTCTCGCCAGCGTGAAACAGTCCCGCCAGATAATCTGCCTTGAGTGCGCGATAGACGCGCTCTTGCGTGATCGGATCGGCGGCAGACATCACTAGCTCGCCCCTGCTGCGAACGCCGAGGGCTGCCATCGGGGCGTGAGGGCGTTGGTCAACTGGCTGAGATTTCGCTCGGCGACCACTTCAACGCATAGCCGCTCGAGATCGCAAAGATCGCCGGCCGCCAGCTGCCTTGGAAAGCACATGCGCTGGCCCGCGAACAGCAGGGGGATGAGAATATGGCCGGTCGACAGACCAAGCCGATATGCACAGCGCAGATGATCATCGAGCTTCGACTTCGGATTTCCGGATTCGATCTCGCGCAGCCAGCGGACTCCCATACCGAGATTCCTCGCCAGCTCCCGCTGCGTGATACCTATCTTCTTCCGTGCTTCCTCAATCTGCCGTCCCGACTGTTCTTTCACATACGAGAGCGGTGCGTCAGCAACGGAAGCCGCGCAATCCAGCGACATGTCCGTGTCTCCTTACGGGAGATACCGCCCGCCAAGGCCATTTCGGACCCTATTGCTAGGTGTGCATACCACCACTGTCAAACGGAACCGCCGCCAATTTGGCCAAGCATCGACTGCCAGCATTCTGAAATCATTGACCAATCTTGCCATCGGCGATGAGCGGCCTCTTCACCGGCGGGCTCGCGCGCTCGAAAGCAGCCAGGAGCTGTGCGCCATCCGCGCGCGCAAGATGCTGAAGCGCGAGGATGTAGATGCTCCCGAGTGAGGGCGGCTCACGATCCGGCGTGGCACATCGGACACGCTCGGCGATCTGTGAGGCAGTATCCCAAAGACGATGCGGCGCGCCGACGTGATGCTCCTCCGATCCGCTCAATGGTGCTTCTCGCAGGGCATTCAAAGAGTCGACTATAGCGCTTGCTGGGACCGTATCGAGATAGTTCACCGCCACATGCAGGGTAGTGCCCCACGCAAGAAGGCAGCGCGTGGTGCGAATCAGATGGCAGTGCGAGTCGATTAGTACATCCATCCCGGCCGGCGAGAGCCGGAGTTTGAAGGTTCGTGTTGCTCGGCCCATTCGCTTATTACCCCCTTCCCGATAGCGATTTGCTGTTGTTTCGGGGCAAATGTCGGTCGCGTCCCAGGACGTGGTGTAAGATGTGAGGTTAGCGCTGCTGGCCGGACGCGCGCTTTCAATATTGCGCTTTAGCGTCCGGCCAGTAGCGCGGGTGGTCACCGTGATTTTCGGATAGGCTTGGGTTGCGAAGCTCGAACCTGGAGAACCACGATGACCGATTCCATGATGCACTTGCGCGCGTTGGTCGAGAAGGCCCCTGACGCAGATATTTTGCGCGATATGATCTCGTTTGCCGCCGGGCGGCTGATGGAGATGGAAGTAGGCGGCCTGACGGGCGCTAGCCACGGCGAGAAGTCGGCCGACCGGCTTGTTCAGCGCAACGGCTATCGCGAGCGTGACTGGCAGACCCGTGCTGGCACAGTCGAACTGCGCATCCCTAAACTGCGTAAAGGCAGTTATTTCCCAGGCTTTCTGGAACCGCGTCGGATGGCCGAGCGGGCACTGACGGCAGTCATTCAGGAAGCGTATGTGCAGGGCATCTCCACGCGTTCTGTCGATGATCTGGTCAGAGCGCTTGGCATGGATGGCATCTCGAAAAGCCAGGTCAGTCGCTTGTGTGAAGAGCTCGACGAGAAAGTGCATGCCTTCCTTGATCGCCCGATTGAGGGTGACTGGCCGTACCTTTGGATCGATGCCACTTACGTCAAAGTCCGCCAGAATGGCCGGATCGTCTCGGTCGCGGTGATCATCGCGGTGGGCGTCAACAGCGATGGACGTCGTGAAGTGCTGGGCATGGATATCGGTCCCTCGGAAGCAGAACCGTTCTGGACCGCCTTCCTGCGCAAGCTGGCACGCCGTGGTCTGCGCGGGGTGAAGCTGGTGATCTCCGACGCCCATGAAGGCATCAAGGCTGCAGTCTCCAAGCTGCTGTGCGCGAGCTGGCAGCGCTGCCGCGTTCACTTCATGCGCAATGCGCTGGCCCATGCCGGCAAGAGCGGCCGCCGGGTCGTCTCAGCCTTTATCGGAACCGCCTTTGCCCAAGAAACACCCGAGGCAGCCAGCCAGCAATGGCGCTCCGTTGCCGATCAGATGCGATCCAAACTCCCAAAACTTGCGGGGTTGATGGATGATGCTGAATCTGACGTCCTTGCCTACATGACGTTTCCCAAGGAACACCGCGCCAAGCTTCACAGCACAAACCCCATCGAACGGCTCAACGGCGAAATAAAACGGCGAACCGAGGTCGTTGGCATCTTTCCAAATGAAGCCGCGATCACGCGCTTGATCGGTGCCATCCTAATGGAGCAGAGCGACGAATGGGCTGTTCAGCGCGCACGCTACATGACGCTTGAAACGATGGCCCCGCTAAGCGATAATCCCATCGTCACGCTATCGGCTGTACCCGGCGCGTGATCGGCTCAAACTGACGCCGAAAATCGCGGTGGCCTCAAAAACCTACACCACGACCTGGGACACGATCGATAACCCAGCGATGGAGAGCTTCTTTTCATCGCTCAAACCTGCCCTGCCCGCAACATTCAATACCCGCAATCAGGCACGGGAAGACGTATTCGATTATGTCGATAGCTTATGATGTCCACTACGGATGCAATCGGATCCATAGGCTTCGAAAGGAAATCTCATATAGTCTGGCTAACATTCGTCGAACCGGGTTTAGCACAATCCGCTTGGGTTCGTGCGACATCGATCATTCCAAGGCCCATCGCGAGAGCAACTGCATGCGCGCGGTTAACGGCGTCGAGCTTCTGATTTATTCGCTTCAGATAGATTTTCACTGTTTCCATGGAGATCGATAGGATAATCGCGATTTCGCCCGCAGTCTTGCCCTGTGCGGACCAGTTGAGGCATTCGAGTTCGCGCGAACTTAGCGGCTGTGGCGGCTGGATGCTGCGCTCAAACCGACGGCCAATGACGTTATGGAAATAGTTGGCAATCAACTTGAAGACCGGCTTTGTCGCCTGAGCTGTGGCGTGCCAGCCGTCGCCGCTAATTGGTTCGCCAACCGCAGAGATATACGTGAACTGACCGCGATGACCGATGCCGAGCGTCAGGCCCCGATGGAGACCTAAATCTGACGAATAATTGATGCAGTCGCGTTCCGCTTGCGTGAAGCTCTCGCTGCGTGACCGCACTTCATCCCAATCGGCCTCGCCGTTCAGAAACGCGGTGTGGAAATAAGTATCGTGTTCGCTATGGCGGGCCCAGTCCCGATCCCAATGTGTCGGAAAACCGCGGGTCTTTACAGGCACCGCCGCCCAGCGCCCGTTGGCGTGCTGGGCACTCCGTGTCCAGCCATAGGCGAGCTGGGGAAATCCGAGCCCGACAATTGTTTCATGGAGTACCTCGATCGCTTCGTCGAATGAACGAGTGCGATCGAGGCTCTCTACAAAATCAACCACAAAGGCAAGATCACTGGATTGGAGAAACAAGCTGTCGTTACCTCCCTTCGAGGATGCTCAAGCTCTCTCCCTACGTCCTGCTGGACGCTCGATTCGTGAGTTTGATGCTATCCTCAAATGAGCCCTGCTGAAACCCCGCTAGTGCACGATGCCCGCGAATATGAACGCTATCGATACTGGAGGACGCAAACCTGATAGCGTTCACAGTTTGAACGACGCTGAAAGACCGTAAGTACGTGGATTTCCATAGATGTTGAGCAAAAAGCCCAGATCCGGTAGATCGTTCACGTATGTCCTATATACGGCCTTGGTCGCATTTCGCGCGAAGACTCCGATGGACCAGCGATCGTCACTGCTTTTCAGTCCCAGTCGCGCATTGACGATCCAGTAGCCGGGCTCAAGGCTGTTCACTGAATTCGTTGTCTCGAAATATTGTGAGGATCGATAGTTCGCATCGCTGCTCGCAAAGAAGTCAAGGCCGTTGGCGATAGGCTGATCAAAAGTGCCTTGAACTGTGTAGGTCCACTTCGGCGACTGGACCGTCCGGTTGCCCCGCAAGCTTTGACCCCCGACCGAGATGTCGCTGGCGATCCGCGAACGCAGCCAGCTGCCGCCCATGCTGAGCGTGAACTGTCTAATCGGACGCCATTCCGCATCGAACTCGACGCCGTAAGATTTGATGCTGGCGGCATTGACGGTAAGTGGAATTGGTGAGCTGGGATTGTCGACGTTGATGAATCCGTCACTAAAATTATAATGAAACACTGATGCGTTAAAGAGCAGCTTACGATTCATTGTCACCGATTTGAAACCAGCCTCGTATGCGGTGATCTTCTCTGGCGAGAGCGACGTAAGCGCATCGATCGAGCCCACGAATTCGGAGTTAAAGCTGCCCGACCGGAAGCCGGTCGATACGTTTCCGTAAAACATCAGCTTATCGATCCAGGTAGAGCTGAGTTGGGGCTTCCATTCGACACCAAGCTTGAAGGTCGCTGCGTCGTCCGTGCGCGAGGCTGTGGTGACGGCCGTCGGACCCACGATCGTCGTCGGGCGGGGTGGCACGCCGCCAACGCCGGACCCCGCATAAGTGCCGCCGTCGAAGTTGATCGTTTCACGCGAATACCGCACGCCCGCAGTCAGGCTCAGCGTGTTGGTGAGTTCGACATTGTTGTGAAAGAACACCGCAAGTGCATCGACTTTTTGCGTGAAAGGACTCCACAGCCCGACTCCAGCACCGTAGCCGACCTCGAAATAGTCGCCATTGGTGTATTGGTCGTGCTCGTAATAAGCGCCGAGAACATAGTTCCAGCGGCCACTCCCGGTCGAATTCAGACGAAGTTCCTGAGTAAACTGCTTCTGCACATTGTTGCTATCGACATCAACGAAATCACCCGGACTTTCGTCGCTGTCTTCATGCTGCCGCCGTCGGAAAAATTGGTAGCTGCTGAGCGAAGTAAGCGTGGCATTATCGAAATCATGTTCGATGCGCAGGATTGCACCAGCGCCTTTGTTGCTAACCGTGTGTGGCCGATTGCCTGTCGTCGTATAAGGATCGTTATCGCCTGGATTGAGGCCGTCGGTGCCACGTACGCAGTTCGGATCGTTGCCGCGCACCGTGCCTGCCTGATAAGCAGCGCAGCGAACGAGCGACGAGGTAGCAAAGGATTCCGGCGTATAGACCCCAACGCTCTCATAGGGTTGTAACGTGCCGGTCTGTCTACCCGCGTTAACCGTCAGGTTAACGCGGGTATCAGCGTCGTCCCACGCAAGCTGACCGCGCAAAGCCCAGCGCTTTTCAGCACCTTCGCGATTACCAAGCGTCAGGTTTCGATAATAACCCTTGCCCTGATCTACGAGCATACCCGAAATTCGAGCGCTGAAGCCCCCGCCAAGTGGGCCGGATATATAACCCTCCGTGCGAACCGTCTGATAATTGTCGTAACTGACGGTGCCGCCGATGCTAAACTGTTCGGTGGGCTTACGGGTGAAGAAATTAACGGCACCGCCGGTCGCGTTACGACCGAACAAGGTACCTTGCGGCCCCTTCAGCACTTCGACACGATCAACGTCGAACAGAAGCAGGCCGGTCATAAATGTCTTGGCAAGATAGACTTCGTCAAGGTTCACCGCGACGGGTGAATCGAGATTGGCGGAAAATTCGTTGGTACCGATACCGCGGACGTTGAATGCGACCTGGCCCGCGCCATAATTGGCCTGCATATTAGGCACGAGACCGGTTAGATCAGTAACCGACGTCGCGCCGGAGTTTGCCAGCGCTTCCGACGAAACCACCGACATGGTGATGCCGACATCCTGTACGGACTGGTTGCGCTTCTGCGCAGTCACGACGATTTCAGAGATACCGGCATCTTCTGACGCTGCCGACGCGGGAGCCATGGCGTTCGGCGGAGTGACGGCTGATTGAGGCGTCGCATGCGCTACGTCGATCGGCATCATAATCAGAGCGCTCAATGTGGAGGTGGCAAGTAACGCCGACCTCCGTCGTGCGAAGTATATAATGTCCATGTGAATCCCCTTATAAACGACTCATCGCCCGCTTCAGTCATTTCCCCAGAGTCGCTTGTGTCAGCTGGCGGAACTACGTTCCTTTGGATACGCAAGCCCGTCGACCCTATGCACATTTGTTCCGCATGTGACCTGATCCTTCAAGTAACCCGAATGAGGTACTATCTAGTTCCCAGTCGCGGAGCCGTGCGTCTTTAATGCTCTCGCCAGCCAAGAGGCGAAGAGCGCCGAAAGAGTAAAACCGCAGACACTGCTCATATTGACAGGCTTCACGTCTGTCAGTGTCCGAGCATTGACACGCCGGCAACATTTTGCGCCACCGTGTCAAAATTTCAGGACCTCAAGCTTCCCATTTTTACGTCATAGCTCTGCAAGCGGCTCGTCACTTGCCAGCCTGTCGAGCACGTTACGCGTCAGTCGCGCGACGTTGTTGTCGCCCCCGTTGCAGGGCAACGCCTGGCTCCATGCAATGGAACCTGCCGAAAAAACCGCGCCCCCATTGGCTGTCGTAAAATAAGTGATATCCCCGCGCACCATCGGATCCTGTGTACCGCCCCGCCCCACATAAGTTACCAAGATTTCCTCCGGCACCAACGGATAACTGTCCGAGTGCCCGAACGACGCGGCCAGCAGCAGCGTATGTGGCGGCGTGCCAAGCGCGAGATCGTAGCGATCCATTTCGAGCCCGGAGGCACCATCGAGCGCAAGGCCGAAGTCTCCGATCAGCTCATCTTCACCGATATTTTCAAACATCCAGGCAACGCGTGGATCGAAGCTATCCTGCATACGCTCGAACGGCTTGCTCTCGTCCATGCCTTCAGTGGTGAAGCCAACGCCAACCAATTTCTGCGGCGGACGACCGCGTTGGCGCCATATACCGGATCGTTCGCCAGTCGACGTGAGGTAGCCCTCACCGGGATCAGCTTGCCAACCGCGAATACCTGAATCGAGCTTGCGAACCTCGACGCACCACGGCGCATCCTCACGCGGAGAAGTAACCCAGTAATATCCGTTCCCGCCGAGATAGAGCAGGCGTCCGCCATCGCCGAGATAATCCTCGATAGCATCAAGCATGGGCCGCGAATGATATTCTGGATGAGTGCAGTTCACAATTGCGTTGTAGGGCGCAAGAGCAGCCTGTCCGTCGCGATGCAGATCATGATCGGTTATAATGTCATAATCATAGCCCGCAGCGTGCAGCCACCATATCAGCGACAGATCGGCGGGAAACGCCCAGGGCAGACCCATTGCGGATATCCTGTAGCGCGGGCGCATATTTCGGATCGGACGCCGCCACGACGAGAAGCAAACCCCCGCGCCATCGCTGTGTAGATCGTAAGTTGACAGCCCGAAGGACTCACTCAGTGCATCGTCAAGCTGGCTCGACTGGAGAACTGCCGTCCGTCCGGCAACGGCCTGCATTGCCGCACCGTCATGCGCCAACCGCTCATTGGCATAAGCGAGATAGCTGAACGTTGCGATCAGCACCGCGATTTTCGCCTTAGGTTCAGCGGTTCGAACGAAAAAGGGAATATGGTCCTCTTTACCGTTGCACCGCACGCGCAAGGCATAGCAGCCGCTTTTTAGAGTGCGCGATGTTTCGAAACGTGCGTTCGGCGTCCAGGCGCAGTCGATTAGCGCATCGTCATGGAAAGCCACGCCGCCATATTGCGACGGATCGAGCCGGAAGCAATCTTCGATTCCATTCCAGTTCCATCCAGTCATGCCGCGAATCGGACGATTGATGCCGTCAGCGTGCAGGCCATGTGGCCCTACGTCGCTGATCCGATCGCCTATGCCGGTGGCTGTGTAGCCAAGACTCGTATCCCAATGCGCCAAGATACCTGTTGAAACGGATTCACCGCAGCTGAGAGCGAGGAGTTCGTCATCGGTAAGAACTTGACTCCGTATACCGGGACGATCGATTTTTCCGTTGAATAAAGCTTCGACGAGGCCATTGCTCGACGGTCTGCCAGCGATCAGGAAGTCGACGCCTTCGGTCGCCGCAAATCCAGTCGAGTGATGGATCAGCGTACTGTCGTCATAGTCATAGTCAGCCACAATGCCGACACGGGAATTCCAGCGACTGACTTTGCCAATCTGGCGAAGCGATATGATACCGAGGCTCGCATCCCAACCGGCAGCAACGAAGTACCAGCATTTTGGCGCTAACCTCGTCTCGAGAACGACCTCCTTGACACCGTTACCAGTGCCGATCCGAAATGCGAGCCGCCCCGTGGCGTCGATGAGCAGTTGATAGCCTGTAGGACCATCCACGCCCCAGCAACCCGCGATCACTTGTTCGCCAACGCCGGGAGAAGTCGGCTGGATGAACGCATAGAGCGTCCCTGCTGGCAAGTCGGCAAGCTGGCCCGCGCCGGTTGTCACGCGTGCAAACGAGCCATGCTGCGTGACCTGAGGCCCGATTGCGCAGTCTGCAGGCAGATCGCAGTCGATCTCTTCTTCAACAAAACCCGGCCCGTCGGGATTAGTGTCGCCGTGCAGCAGGCGGACAATGCGGATGTCCGCCTTGCCCAAATCGCCGGTGATCATAAAATCGACGGCATCTCCCGCCGTGATCGAGAGTGGGTCCGAATAACCGGTCAGTTGAGTCACTGTGCATACTCCAGATCGGCTTGCATCAAATCAGCGACGCGTAGCAGGAACACCGCATGAAGTGCCTCGTTAAGGGTGTCATAGACGGGGTCTTTGTTAATCACCGGCGCCGCGCCGCGGCTGCCAGAGAAGGACGCGAGTCCATAGGCAGGAGTCGAATGACCGACGTTGAGCACTGCAAGCTTCCCGGCGACCGGCGCGCGCCGGAAATAGTTGAGGACGCGTTCGAGCGGATCGCTGTGCTGGCCGCAGGGTCGCACGCGATGCTCCTCTATCAGGTCATCGGTGATGAGCGCGCGCAGCATCGTGCGAAGGCGGCGATCGAAACGATCAAAATATTCGAGTTGCCGATCGCGGGCATCGATTGGAAAGCGCATGGCTGACCTCCTGTTGAGATGGTCCCCGGACTAAGGTGAAAGCAATCGTCAGTCTGGAGGATTGGCACCGAGTATGTTGGAATCGCTACGCCGGCTCAACTCACCCAAACGAGGGACACACCGCTGCTTGCTCGTGATTTTTACGTGTTGTAGCCTGCTCAACAATAGGCGCTCCGTGATCGGAATCAGGCGCCGACGAGGGAGAAGCTGTCCAGCAGGCCGACGATCTAGGCGAGAGTTGTCGCAACACGAATCTGTCGAATGGAGACTGCCTTGGATATCATCGGAGATCGCTACTCAGAACGCGTAATCGGCAATGTACTCCGTTTCGGTAGCCAGCTGGCTAACGCACAAAGCGCGGTATTCTTCTGGCTCGACGACCAGTTCGAATTCTCTGCGACCGACGAATTCAACATGCCGGGCGATTTCATCAGCCAGTATCTGCGCGAAATCCGCTCGGTCGATCCGCTCGCCACGCGCGAGCTTTCGCAACGCAAGGCGCGGGTGGAAATGCTGCATGGCGATGCGGCGCGCAGTTCCGGTTCGTGGTCCAACTATGTGAATTATCTCGAATCGCATGGCTTCGGTGACGAAGTCGATATGTTGCTGTGGAGCGGTGATCGGCCGGTAGCTGGAATGGCGATGTTCCGGCCCGTCGACAAGACTGCTCCGTTCGCGGCCGATCATCGCGACTGGGGCGGAATCCAAGTGCATCTGGAACATATGATCCAGATGCACTGCAAGGTCCGCGCAGATCGGGTAAGGCTGTCGCTCGCCGGTCGTTACGGACTTCAGCCGCGCGAGATCGAGCTGACCGGTATCCTAGTTCAGGGTGCCAGAAATGCCGAAATAGCAGAGGCCATGGGCATTAGCGTTTCGACTGTGAAAACCCATATCGTCAACATCCTCGACAAAATGGGAGTACACAGCCGGGCCGAGATTGCGGCCTGCATAAACTATCTTCAGTTCGACTAATGCCTATTTCGCCAGCAATGCGGTTGCCGTGATTTCGACCATTTGCTGAGGATGCGCGAGCGTGGAGCAACCGACAAACGTCGAGGAGGGACGGTGGTCGCCGAGCCAAGGTAACAGCACCGCTCCGGCAAGTTCCATCAGTTGATCCATGTCGGTGGTATAGACCGTCCAGTTCACGATAGCGCTGGGGTCGAGGTCTTCCTTGCTAAGTATTGCTTTTAAGATCTTTAGCACGAAGCTGGTTTGTGCTGCCATATCGCCCAAGCCGACTAACTCGAGATCAGCCATGTTCCCGCGCAGCGGTGCGACGCCTGATATGAAAAGCAAATCACCAGCCTTGGAACAAGGCGCAAAGGCGAGCGCATCAAATACGTCAGCCTCAAGATAATCCTCGATCAAGCTCATCAATCTGCCTCCGAATAGAATGTGTGTTGATTGAGCACAGCATGATCGCGCGGCAATCCATCCAAGGATCGATTGTAGATAGCGAGCCTTCGAAGCATCTTCTGACTGAAGCCGCGCTCGCAGTGTACGTGCGCCGCACCCCAATATCGGAGAAAACAATGGCCGCTGATCATCTTCCCGCCACAGCATCGATCGAGGATGCCGTTACGATCCTGCGCGATCTCGGTTACGTCATAATCGACGAACTTGTGCCGCCTGAGGTCATGGACAAGATCCAGCAAGAGGTCGATCCGTACATGCCCGAAGTACTGTTCGGCAACGACAACTTCCTCGGCAAGCAAACCAAGCGGGTAGGATCGCTGATCGCGCGCTCACCAACATGCCGTGACCTTGTGATGAATCAGCTTGTGCTTGGTATCACGAGCAAGCTGCTTGAGCGGGCGTCGAGCTATCAGGTCCACCTCACCCAGTTGATCGAACTGGCGCCCGGTTCGCCCGCGCAAAAGCTGCATCAGGACGAATTGGTGTGGGACATGTATGATTTCCCCACAGACTATCATCTGCAATGCAACACGCTGTGGGCGATGACCGACTATACCGAAGAAATGGGTGCTACTCGCATTGTGCCGCGCAGTCAGGAAGCAGGTAAACTCGCCAAATTCTCATTTGAGGATACTATTCCAGCGGTGATGAAACGTGGATCGGTACTGATCTATACAGGAAAAGTCTATCATGGCGCGGGCGAGAACAAGAGTAACCGTATCCGCCAGGCACTAAACCTCACCTATTGCGTCGGATGGGTGCGACAGGAAGAAAATCAATATCTTTCGTGCCCGATCGAAGTCGCTCGAACGCTTCCCGAGGATCTGCTCAAGCTGATGGGTTATCGCACCGGATCTTTCGCACTGGGCTACATCCGTGATTTCGAGGATCCCATGGTCGCCATCCGCGACGATGGTGAGAAACGGATCGTTGGCACCCTTGAGGTCAAGAATATGGTCCAAAGTGAGGCAACCAGCACTTTCCTCGAAGGCATCAACTGACATCGTGATGCTGATGACACAATAGAAATGGAAGTGCGGCAATGGAGCAAGCGGTCGCGTCCCAGGACGTGGTGTAAGATGTGAGGTTAGCGCTGCTGGCCGGACGCGCGCTTTCAATATTGCGCTTTAGCGTCCGGCCAGTAGCGCGGGTGGTCACCGTGATTTTCGGATAGGCTTGGGTTGCGAAGCTCGAACCTGGAGAACCACGATGACCGATTCCATGATGCACTTGCGCGCGTTGGTCGAGAAGGCCCCTGACGCAGATATTTTGCGCGATATGATCTCGTTTGCCGCCGGGCGGCTGATGGAGATGGAAGTAGGCGGCCTGACGGGCGCTAGCCACGGCGAGAAGTCGGCCGACCGGCTTGTTCAGCGCAACGGCTATCGCGAGCGTGACTGGCAGACCCGTGCTGGCACAGTCGAACTGCGCATCCCTAAACTGCGTAAAGGCAGTTATTTCCCAGGCTTTCTGGAACCGCGTCGGATGGCCGAGCGGGCACTGACGGCAGTCATTCAGGAAGCGTATGTGCAGGGCATCTCCACGCGTTCTGTCGATGATCTGGTCAGAGCGCTTGGCATGGATGGCATCTCGAAAAGCCAGGTCAGTCGCTTGTGTGAAGAGCTCGACGAGAAAGTGCATGCCTTCCTTGATCGCCCGATTGAGGGTGACTGGCCGTACCTTTGGATCGATGCCACTTACGTCAAAGTCCGCCAGAATGGCCGGATCGTCTCGGTCGCGGTGATCATCGCGGTGGGCGTCAACAGCGATGGACGTCGTGAAGTGCTGGGCATGGATATCGGTCCCTCGGAAGCAGAACCGTTCTGGACCGCCTTCCTGCGCAAGCTGGCACGCCGTGGTCTGCGCGGGGTGAAGCTGGTGATCTCCGACGCCCATGAAGGCATCAAGGCTGCAGTCTCCAAGCTGCTGTGCGCGAGCTGGCAGCGCTGCCGCGTTCACTTCATGCGCAATGCGCTGGCCCATGCCGGCAAGAGCGGCCGCCGGGTCGTCTCAGCCTTTATCGGAACCGCCTTTGCCCAAGAAACACCCGAGGCAGCCAGCCAGCAATGGCGCTCCGTTGCCGATCAGATGCGATCCAAACTCCCAAAACTTGCGGGGTTGATGGATGATGCTGAATCTGACGTCCTTGCCTACATGACGTTTCCCAAGGAACACCGCGCCAAGCTTCACAGCACAAACCCCATCGAACGGCTCAACGGCGAAATAAAACGGCGAACCGAGGTCGTTGGCATCTTTCCAAATGAAGCCGCGATCACGCGCTTGATCGGTGCCATCCTAATGGAGCAGAGCGACGAATGGGCTGTTCAGCGCGCACGCTACATGACGCTTGAAACGATGGCCCCGCTAAGCGATAATCCCATCGTCACGCTATCGGCTGTACCCGGCGCGTGATCGGCTCAAACTGACGCCGAAAATCGCGGTGGCCTCAAAAACCTACACCACGACCTGGGACACGATCCAAATGTCAGTCTTCACCCTACTCCAACCATGACTAAAGCGGCACTTCAGTGCCGCTCGGTTCCATTTAGCGCCCATCTGGGCGCGTGATGGCCTGCAATATTCAAGTTGCGGACTTATAAGCTTTCTTTCGCCGCTTCGGCATCTCAGTGCCCTCCCTATTGCAGGCATTTCAAGACATCGGCATTGCTTGTGGCACACCGGATCGGTGGTCATGGGCGGCTCTAGCTAACGCCCGCAGTCCCTCGATCCGCACCTTTCGAACCCTGAACCAAAGCGCGGATTCGCGCCACGAGGAGACGCGTCTCATGACCTTTCCATGCCCATCGAGCAGGCTTGCTGCGATCCTTGCGGCCAGCCTGCTCGCGTCCCAGGCCCAGGCCCAGGATTATCGGCCCGACGCCGAAGGCTATCCCTGTGCCGCCCGCAGTCAGCTCGCGATCGTCCAGGACGATCAGGGCTATTCGATCCGCCTCCGGCAAGTGGCGGGACAGGCCGCCAAGCCGGTGGTTGCTACCGCGATCCCGATCGGTGCCGCGTTCAAGATCGACGCGAGGATTTTCGCGCTTTCGACCCAAGCGAGCGGGGAGGCTTCCAGTGCGTCGCGCCGCTGAATTGCTGGCAGCTTCGCTGCTGATCGCGGGAACATCCGCTTTCGCGCAGGATGCTCCGATAGCGCGAACGACCGATCCCCTGCCTGCGGCGGCTGCAGACGCCCAGCGTCAATTGCGCCAGACCTTCACCAACCTCAGCTTTGAGGACTTCGGACCGGCGCCCGTCAAGGGAGCCATCTATCAGGCGACGGCCGGTGGGCGCATCATCTATTTTGCGCCGGAGAGTGGTCATCTGCTGTTCGCAGCCGTCTACGACAAGAACGGCATCAACGTCACCGCAATGGCCCAGGATGCGAGCGCGCGAAAGCGGCTCGGCGCGATCGACCCAGCCGATGCGCTTGTGATCGGTCCGGCCGGTGCGCCCCAGGTGATCGAATTCACCGATCCCGACTGCCCCTATTGCCAGGCGCTCGATCGCTTTTGGGCGGCGAAGGCCGCCGAGGGCAAGCCGGTTCAGCGGCTGATCTACTTCGTCAGCACGATCCATCCGGATGCCGCGGCGAAAGCCGAGCATATCCTCTGCTCCCCCGACAAGGAAGCCGCGTTCAAAGCGGTCTACGCCGGCGCGAAGCCCGCAGTGCTCCTCAAATGCCAGGCCGGACAGCAGAAGGTCGCGAAGGACGCGCGCACCGTCAGCAAGATGGGCATCGCCGGTACGCCGACGCTGTTCGTCGATGGCAAGCTCGTCTCCGGTTTTCAGCAGGCCGAGCTCCAGGCGTTCCTCGATCAGAAGGGCAACGCCGATGCACAACCCTGACTCGCCCAGTGCAGTGCCGAACGCCTGCACTCCCCTTCCCTATCTGGCGGGCCTCACCGCCACTCCGCGCCGCTGCTCCAATGAGCGTGCGCCGAGCGGTGCGAGGGCCGGGATGCCGGCGGCCGCGCTCCTTCGGAGCCGTCCAGCGTCGCCGTCGGCCGACAACGATTCCCATCGGTGCCGGCAGGCATGTGTTCGGACGGCTCCGTTTCCAAGGAGACCATCAATGCTCAGTCTGCTCCCCAACCGGACTTTCCGCACCGTCGACGCGGCGGTCCTGTTCTTGCTGGTTGCCATCGCCTGCACCAGCGCCGCCCATGCCTTCCAGGCACCGGCAGCCGGCGATCTTGGCTACGACATCTACGACATCGTCGTGAACAAGGGCGTCAAAGGCCCGCTCGGCTTTGTCGGCGGTGTCGCCGCCTTCCTGTTCGGCGTCTCGCGCCTCTTCAGCAACATCATGATCGGCATTCCGACGATCGTGGCGGCGGTCTGCCTGATCAAGGCGGATTCGATCCTCCAGACCTTCGGCATGGTGATCTGAGCCTTGGCGCGCCGCGCCGGGTCTTCCGGCTCGCGCGCCTTTCGAGACGGGGGGTGGTGGTCACCTCTCGGAAATCACGCTGACGCGTGATGAAGCAAGGGAGAAGGGCGTTGGAAGAACGTCTGCCGCAGTTCCTGCACCGGCCGGTCCAGATCCTCTGGTTCGACAGTCAGGAGTTCATCGTCGTGATGTCCACCATCTTCGTCGCCGTAATCGTCGGCGGGATGATCGGCTGGGCGCTCATCGGCGCTCTTCTCCTCTTCATTCCCTGGAAGCGAACCAAGCCGCGCGGGTTCATCCCGCATCTGGCCTGGCGCTGGGGTCTTCTCCGCTTCCGTCATTATCCGGGTCCGACCCAGACCCGCTTTTTCGAGTAGAGCGCATGGGGCATCCATTCAGACGCAAAGTCGATGCCGACATGATCGGCGACACCCGGCCGAGCTGGCATCTTCACCGCTATCTTCAGGGCTCGGCCAATCTCTTCGAGGAGAACCGGCTCCTGAAGTTCGCGATCGCGGGGCTCTTCGGGATCACCGCAGTGCTCGGCACCGTCGTCTACACGTCGAACCAGAACCAGCGCACCGTGATCGTCCCGTTCGGTGCGGGCGGCGACCTCTATGTCACCGGCAACAAGCCCTCGACGACATATCTGCGGACCATCACGCGGAACATCGTCAGCCTGGCCGGGACCTACTCGGCCTATTCGGCCGATCGCCAGTTCCAGGAGCTGCTAAGCCTTGTCCATCCGAGCGCCTATAATGGCCTGCGTGACAGCCTGAACCGGCTGCTGGACGAGCTCGACAGCAATCCGACGCTGTCGATCGCAACGTACATCCGTGGCGATCAGCCGGTCACCTACACCGACACCGAGATCGTCGTGCCCGTCGAGAAGGTCCGCGTCATCGGCGGCGTCATCCGCAAGTTCCGCGGCAACCTGCGCATCCGCTTCGCGATCGACAATGGCCGCTTCTGGCTGACCGCCCTTCAGGAGGAGAATTTCAGTGCCGAGATTCGGTAGAAGCTCGAGGCTTGCCTGTGCCCTGGCGGTATTCACCACCACAACGCCGGCACTCGCCCAGTCGGTCGCGGCCCTCCCCGACCAGACCAGCCGCATCCGGCTGTCCAACCACGACGTCAATCATATCGTCTGCGTCGGCGGCGATATCGACGATGTGAAATTCTCGGCCGAGAAGGGCCTCGCCGTCGAGCGCGGCGGCTCTGACGCCTGGGTCAAGTTCCTGGTGCTCGAGACCGACGACATGGGCGCAAAGACCCGCACGTTCGTGACGACGCCATCGGAATTCTTCGTCTCGTGCAATGGCGCGATCTATCCGCTTTACGCCGAACCGTCGGACATCCCCGCGCAGACCGTGACGCTTGTCCCCGGAGCGTCCCAGCGGGCACGCGCCAATGATGCACTGCTGGGCCCGCTGGTCGAGGAGGAGCGCGCGGTCGGCATCGTCCTCGCACTGCTGCAGGATCGCGTGCCCGCTTCCTTCTCGGAAGTGGCCCCAGGCCGGAATCCGCTGACAATCGCTGATCTGCCGACCGTCACCCTGACCGAGCGCCGGCGGCTCGATATCGAAGGCGCCGGGCTCTCGGCAAGCGAGTATCTGGTTCGCACGAGCGCGCAGGTTGCGCTCGACGAGCGTGCGTTCCTCGACAGTGCGCTCGGACCCGACATTTTCGCTGTGACGATCGACAGGCTCGCGCTGGGCCAGGGCGACAGCGCGCGGCTGATCGTCGTGCGGCGGAGTGTGACGCAATGACCGGCCCGGCTGATCCCGCCACGCCCGGCGCGGCACCGCTGCCCGGAGCGCCGTCCGGCATGGACGCATCGCTCGACGAGGCCGGCGATCGTCCGGCCCTGCTCGACCTGCGGACGCAATGGGCACGGCTCACATCGGACCAGAAGCTGCGCGCGAAGCAGGCAGGCGTCGTCGCCACGATCGCGGTGCTCGGCTTCGGCCTCTATACTGCGAGTTCGAGCGGCACGCAGGAGCTGGCAAAGACCCCTGAAGCGTTCAAGCTCGACATGGGGGCAGGCCTTCGCGGCGACAGCCTCGAGGTCAAGATGCGCGGCGACCTCCAGAAGATCCTCGACGGGCAGTCCCTGCTCGGCGACCGCGTGACCGCTATCGAGCAGGGCCGCGTCACGCCCGGCGCCAACGCTGGTGTCGGCGATCATGGCGCGGATGCGGGATTGCCGCCGGCCCTGCCCGGAGAGGCGCCTGCCTATCCGCCGGCACCCCCGGAAGCAAAAACCGAGGGCGACTCCCTGCCCCCGCCGCCCGCCGCTCCGGCAGCGCCTCCGGCGCCGCCCGCGCCGCCGACCGAGCGCCAGGTAGGCGCGATCGGCGCGGCCACGAACGCGGTCGCGGCGGAGGGAGGCGCGGCCGGCGGGGCACGATCAAAAAAAGCCAATCGGACGATCTATTTGCCACCTGGTTTCATGAAAGCGAGGCTGCTGACCGGGATCGACGCGCTCGCCAGCCGCGATGCGACCAGCAATCCGGAACCGATCATCGCGCGTGTTCAGGCCCCCGCCGTGCTCCCGAATGACGTGAAGGCGAACCTGTCCGGGTGCTTCGTCATCGGCAATGCGACGGGCAGCCTCGCCAAGGAGCGGGTCGAGATCCAGCTCATCTCGATCTCCTGCGTCGACTTCGATGAGCATGCGGTCGTCGATCAACCGATCAAGGGCTTCTTCGTCGATGCCGACGGCAAGAAGGGTCTGTCCGGCAAGGTGGTGACCCGCGCCGGAGCGACGCTCGCGCGCTCATTCATCGCCGGCACGATCGCGGGCATCGCCCAATCGGTCGAGGGCACGTTCGGCAATGTCTCCACCTCGGCGCTCGGCAGCGTGCGCACGCTCGATGCGGGCGATGCGGCGAAGACTGGCATCGCGGGAGGTCTCTCGCGCTCATCTGACAAGCTGACAGATTTCTATCTCGATCTCGCCCGTCAAGCGGGGCCTGTCGTCGAGGTGGGCGCCGCCAAGGACGTGGTGGTCGTCATCCAGGAGGGCGTCGCCCTCGAGATCAAGCCTTCGGTGGGAGCCAAGTTCTGATGCGCCGACCGACCATCCTCCAAGGAGCACCAGCAATGTCCAAGCATGTCATACGCGGTGGAGCGCTCACATTCGCCTGTGGAGCAGGACTGTTGCTCTCCGGCTGCGCGACCATGGGATCGCTCATGTCGCCCTATAGCGAGAAGTTCTCGTGCAAGAATGATGATCACGGCCAGTGCATCCACCCCGAGAAGGCCTATGAGGACGCGGTCGCCGGTGTCGCGTCCAAATCCGATCCGGCGGTCACCAACGACCGCAAAATGCTGCACGACCAGACCGCAGCAAAGCGCGGTCAGCGCGGCGATCGCGCCGGGTCTCCAAGTGTCTACGGCACCTATCGCGACAGCGTCTATCAGGAGCTGAAAGGCCTGATAGACGCCCCTGTGACGCCGATGCTCAAACCTGCGCGGACCGTCCGGACGTTGATCCTGCCTTATGCCGATCGCCAGCGGCCGGATCGGCTCTATATGCCACGCTACGTCTATTCCATCATGGACAAGCCCGTCTGGGTGGTCGGAGGGACTCTGGTCGCACCGTCGAGCCAGGCGGCAAAAGCGCCGATCCTTGGCCAGGTCCAGGAGCCCGCAGCCGCGACGGCAGGCGGCGATACGCCTGAATCCCCGATCGCGTCCACGACGGAGCCGCGGCGATGAGCGCGCCTGGCTCCAAGCGAGGCCGCGGGCTCTCTTATTCTCGCCTGCGCAATGCGGTCCGCCGCGACGCCTATTCCGATTACCTGCCGCTCGTCGCCTGGGACGCGGAGAGCGAGGCGTTCCTCTGCATCGACGATACATGGGGCCATGCGTGGGAAATCGTGCCGACGGCGTACATGTTCGCGCATGTTCAGGGTGCGCTGCAGGGCCTGCTGAACGTCAATTTCCCGGACGGCACGGTCCTCCAACTCCACACCTTCGCCGACCCGCTGATCGACGACGCGCTCGACGCGTTTCTCGATCTCAAAACCCGCGACGACCCCCTCATCCAGGCGTCCGCGCGGCGCACCCGCGAATATCTGAGCCAGGGCCGACATGGCCTAAAGGCCCTGCACGGCATCCCTGTGCGAAACTTTCGCACGCTGCTGTCGATCAAGACCCGGCGCCCCCTCGGCGAGGATCTTCGGCGCCAGGTCGAGGAGCAGCTCGCCAAGCTCGGTATTCGCCGGCTCGAACCCGAGGAGATGATCTCTTTCTACCGCCGCATTTTCAATGGTGTGACGCAATCAGCACCCGGCGTGTTCGCCGATGGCGCGACGATCGGCGCGCCGACGCTCGCCAAGCAGATCATCGACGCTGGCCCCGACCTCCTGTTCGAGGGACCGGAGGTCTTTCTCGGCAACCAGGTCGCGCGCTGCCTGACGCCCAAGGCACCCGCGCGGCGCATCACTGCCGAGCGCGCGAACCGCCTTCTGGGCGGGATGCGCGGCTCGGCGGAAGACAGCGACCAGATCGGCGGTCCGTTCCTCTACACGCTCAACATCCTGTTCGACCATTCACAGTTCGAGATCCACAAACGCGCGCAGATCCTTTCTGCGCAGAAGGCTGCGGGCTCCTTCGCGGTCGAGGTCGGCAAGCAGATCGAGGAGATCGGCTGGATTCTCGATGAGGCGGGCAACTCGAAGTTCGTCCGCGTCATCCCGATGGTTTGGGTGTTCGGTCGTGACCGCGCCCATGCGCGCGAGCTCGCCGCCCGCGCAAAGCGTCTGTGGGAGAGCGAACCACTGCCCTTCTCGATGCAGGAGGAGAGCTATCTCAATCCAACCCTGCTCCCGATGAGCCTGCCGTTCGGTCTCTATCCCGACCGCACGACGCTGCGCATGCTCGAGCGCGACTTCCGCATGCCAGTCAAGGCGGCTGTTCTGCTGGCGCCGATCCAGACCGACTTTCGCGGCGGCGGCCGGCCGGCATTGCTCTACACGGGCCGCAAAGGTCAGCTCATCACGCTTGATCTCTTCGATCCGCGTATCAACAATTATAATTTCATCGTCTCGGCGGAGTCCGGAGCGGGCAAGAGCTTCCTCCTCAACAATCTCTGCCAGCAATATTATGCCTGTGGCGCGCTCATCCGCATCATCGATATCGGCGGTAGCTACCGGAAACTCTGCACGCTCTGTTCCGGCCGCTATATCGATATCGGCGAGGAGCAACTGGTCCTCAATCCGTTCGATATGGGCCTGGCGCTGGACGGGGACGACAAGCAGTCGGCGATTACCATGGCGGTGGCGATCGTCGCCGAGATGGCCAATGCCTCGACGCGCAAGGGTGTCTCGACTTCCGAATGGAATTTGCTGAAATCGGCCGTCCAGTGGACGATCGACACTGGCCGTGCCGATCATGGCATCGACTCGGTGCGCGAATGGCTCGGAACCTATCCGGCGCAAACTGGAAGCGACCTCGACCGGGTCGAGCACCTCATACCCGTAGCCCGCGAGCTTGCCTTCAACTTGCGGGATTTCGGCTCGGACGGCGCCTATGGCCATTATTTCAACGGCCCCTCGACGCTCGACATCAGATCGGACGAGTTTGTCGTACTGGAGCTCGAACGGCTCAAGGCGATGCCCGATCTCTTCAATGTGATCGTCATGGTGGTGGTCAATGCCGTCACCCAGGAGCTGTATCTCTCCGCCCGCGATCGTCCACGCTTCGTGCTGTGCGACGAGGCCGCGCAGTTCATGACGCGGACCGAGGGACAGGACCTGAGCCGCCTCGCCGAGGCTTTCGGTCAAGGCTATCGGCGCGCGCGCAAATATCGCGGTTCGTTCGGCATCGTGCTGCAATCGATGAACGACCTGACTCTGTTTGGCGGCACCGGACAGGTGATCCTCGAAAATGCGGCGACCCGGTTCCTGCTGCAGGGCTCGACCTATGATCGCGCGGTCGAGAACAAGATCCTCGACTATTCGGGGTTCGTTCTCGACCTCCTGAAATCGGTCCGCAACTCCAAGCCGAACTATAGCGAGGTCTTCATCGACTCCCCATTGGGCCTGGGCATCGCCAGGCTCGTCGTCGATCCCTTCTCCTACTGGATCAACACGTCGGCGCCCGATGAGGTCGCAGCCTTCGAGGCGCTGATCGCGCTGGGTTTGTCGCCGCTCGAGGCGGTCTGCCGCCTCGCAGGCGTCGATCCCGCCGAGATCCTTGGATTGCCGGATCCGGTCCGGCTGGCGGCAGCGGAGTGACCGTGATGCGCCGCGCCAACCCTTCCCACCCCGATCAATTGCCGCTCGATCTGACGGCCGATCTCGAACTCGAGCGGGTGATCGAAGCGCGGGTGGCTGCGCGCTGCGAGGCGGAGTCCGTCCTCTGGAAGTTCCGCCTGGTCGCAATTGAAACACTGATGATGGGGGTGCTCGTCGCAGCGGCCGGCATCGTACTGGACCAACCCGCGATGCTGGTCCTGCGCGCCGCCATATTAGTGGCCGCCTCCTGCTTTGCCAGCGGACTGCTGCTCCTCGGCCTGTCTGCCTGGAGCGCGCGGCTGCTCACCCGCTTCAAACAATGGAGGGCGTCATGAACGGCCTCCTTGATGACAATCCCTCACCCGGAGCAGTGCGTCTCGTCGTCGGCGGCTCCCTTCTGCTGTTCGTGCAGACATTCCTGCTGATGCTCGAGCCGGGCATCGCGAGCCATCTGCGCGTGGTCGTCAGCCTGGTCAGCTTCGTCTCCGGCGCATCGCTCATGTTCGCGCTCGTCGGCTTCCCCGATCCTCCTCCCACCGACTGGAGGCGCCGCCGTGGCCGCTGATCCTCTCATCCCGTCCAGCGCCAAATTGGTCGTTCTTGGGCAGGCCGCGACCGTCGTGCTCCTGCTGATCGGCGCCGGCGCGCTGGCATTTGCCGCTCGCGCCGAAACCCCCGGCATGGATCGCAGCACGATCGGCAGAACCTGGCCGATCGTCGAGCCCGACGCGCTGACCGAAATCGAAGCCAAGGTCGCGACGTTGCCGCCCGATATGTCGAAGGCATTCGGTCCCCGCGAGAAATGGAGCGCCCTAAAGGCCGCGGCGCTTGCGCCCGCGACGACGGATCGGGTGCGGACCGTCGTGCCCTTCTACACGCTCGATTTCGACATTCGCCTGCCCGACGGCAAGACACTCTACCCCAAGGGCTTCACCTTCAATCCCCTGACCTTCGTCAAACTGCCGCAGCGGCTCGTGGTCGTTCATCCGCGCGACCTGGGCTGGGCGCTCCGGACCGCGCGGCCGACCGACTTCATTCTGCTGACCGCACTCGGCGGCGATAGCGGCGACCCGATCGCGCTCACCGAGAAGACGGGCCGCGCGATCTACATCCTTGAGGAAAGGGTCAAGGAGCGCCTCGGGTTGACCGTCGCGCCCGTCGTCGTCGCCCAAGCTGGCCAGAAGCTCGTGTTGACCGAATTTGGCCCGCGAAGCCGCCGGCTGCCAATCAACCTCAGAGGAGCAGTGCGATGATCCGGCGCTGGCAGATCTTCCTCATCGGGCTTGCGATCGGCCTGGTCGCGACCCTCGCCTGGCCGAGCCAGGCGCATGCGTCGAAATGCGAGAGCAGTGTCTTCAATCCCATCACCAAGGTGCGCTGGACGTGCATCTTTCCGATCACCGTCGGCGGCGTCCGGATCGGCAGCTTCGACAAGCTCGACAAGGCGCTGGATGCGCAATCGGCGTCGAAACCTCTCTGCGCCTGCCGCAAAGGGGTCCAGTTCTGGTTCGGCGTGAAGGTCTCCTATTGGTCGCCCAACCGCATGGTCGACGTGGTGACGGAGCCAGGGTGCATGATGGCACTCGGCGCCGATCTCATGCCGACGGGCGGCAAGCTCCAGGGCAGCCAATCCTCAATCGCTGACGGAACGAACACGCGCAAGATGTTCGCGCAGATGCACTATTATATCTCGCCGGTCTGGGCGATGCTCGACATGTTCACCGATCTTCCGTGCCTGGAAGATGACGGGTTCGACGTCGCGCTGATCACCGAGATTCTGCCGACCTGGCAATCGGGCACATTGGGCGCGATCATCCAGCCCGAGGGCATATTGTTCGGCAACCCTGCCGCCGGCCTGGCGTGTATGGGCGACAGCGCGGCAGCCGCGGCCGGCAAGGTCATCGATCCGCTCTTCTGGTGCATGGGCTCCTGGGGCGCGACCTATCCAATCGCCGGCGACATTCATTTCGATGACTCGGTCGAGGCATGGGCGGGGCTCGCGGCGCGCGGCACGTTCATGATGGGGCGCCTCGGCGCGCTCACCATCAGTTCGTCCGATGGCTGCTCGTTCAAGCCCAGCCCGATCTGGACCAAGTCGCGCTACAAGCTTCAGCTGATGGAGCCGGTCAAGGGCGGCAAGTGCGTCAATATCGGCCGGCCCGGTGCGCTCTGGACGAGCGGCAAGCACGCACCCGGCAAGGACAACGCCCAGTTCATGCTTTTCGAAAAGGTGATCTGCTGCGCCGGGATTCCGGTGCCATGAGCGGGTCGCTTTTCCCCCATCCCTTTCAAGAACGTCTCGCGCACGCCGCCGGCAATTACCGGAGGTCTGCCCGCCAAGGCCCTGACGGCCGCTGGCGCGCACGCGAGGCGGGAGCGACGCCGACGTCCCCCCGCGGCGTCGCTCCACCCACGGCCAGCGCGGTCGTCACGCTCCCCTGGCGGTCCGGGCTGCTCCCCCTGGTCTGGACCGTTACCGCGACCGCGCTGGCCACCCTCTTTTCGGCGCCGCCCGCGCTCGCCCAGACAATGGAGGAGCGCGCGCGGACAGCGGCCGAAGCCGCGCGCGCCAAGTCCGGCGACAGCGAGGCTCTACAGCGCAACTATGTCACGCCGGGGCTTTCGGGGCAGCCGATCACGACGGTCGACAGCAGCAAGGCATTCACACCCAATCTGGCCTGTCAGAAGACGGCGACGCTGATGGAAGTGCTGGTCCAACCGGCCTCCTCCGGCGACCTGGCCTCAGTTCAGATCGCGCGGGACACCGACTTCGATGGCACGGTCGATAGCCGCATCAATCTGCCGGTGCCGGTCTCGGGCATTTGCGCGAACGGCGTGATCTCCTGCCAGCCAGGCACCTGGAACCAGTGCAACTATTTTCGCTGGGACATGGATACGGCGCGCAATCTGAAGCTCACCCAGGTCGACATGCCGCAACTCGCCGGTTGCTACTGCATCAACAATAGCTGCGGGACCAATCTTGCCTGGGGCAACATGGCCTCGGTGCTCGGGGATCTGGGCGGCGGGATGATCGGCGCGCTCACCACGGCCGATCCACGCATCGGTGTCGCGCAGGCGGTGATCGACGGCCCCTCGATCCGCTATGTCGGCGCCCAGTCGACCGCCTGCACGAGCGACCCCTCGCTTGCCCAGACCGCTTATCGCGCCAACCCCGGCGCGCTCGCGGACGATGCATTCGCGGCGGCGTCCAGCAACCAGGTGTTCCAGTCGCTATCCGGTTCGCCGGTCGGCATCGGGACCGCGCAGCAACTCCGGCACTGCACGATCGAACGGCAAGTGACGGTCGTCAAATCCGGCATCGACGATATCATCACCCGGACGAGCGGCGGCTATTCGACGATCAAGAGCGGCAAGGCGGTCGACTTCTATCTGGGCTCACCGAGCGACAACAGCCTTTCCGGGGGAAGCTGCCGCCTGTTCGACTTCAAGATGAGACTGCATGTCGGCGATTCCGACCGCATCGTCGATGCCCGGCTCGCGGAGTATTTCGCCGACGATTGGGGGCAAATTCGGATCGACGGGACACTCGTCGCCTCCGGCCCGACGCCATGGACGTCGACCGGCTTCCCCCCCAGTGGATGCGAGAAGAAGAAGACCTTCTATGTCTATCCAAATCTGGACCTGAAGCCCTGGCTTACCCCGGGCGATCATGAAATCTGGCTGCGCGTTGCCGTCGGCGAGGGCGGCGAGGGCATGGCGCGGGTCCATGTCGAAGTCGATGCTAGCTGCCGAACGGTCGAGCAACTGGTCGACCAGTGCGGACCGATCGCGGCTGATCCCAAATGCCGGGTCGACAGCGAGATGGTCGACGGCGTCCAGACCTTCCGAGGCGGCATCAACACGGGCCTGCGTCCGCTGCCCCAGACGCGGCTCCTCGGCACCGAAGCCTGTCCGGTATCCCTCACCCGGGACTACTTTCAGAAGGACAGGACCTATCGATGCGCGATCGACAGCACATCGCTGCCGAAACCGGACACGAGCCGTGGCACCTATATCATCGACCATTCGACCGAGACGATATTGGCCGATCGCGCGCGGCAGGGGGATGGCAGCTTCGCGGAATCGACGCGGCCATTCAGCCTGCCAGATCGTGGCAGCGTGCCGGCATGCGAGCCCATCTGCAAGACCCGCGCGCCTCGCGTGAATACGGCCGCGGCGCCGGCCGGCGTCGTCGGCAGCCTGCAGAACAATCCGACCGCCTACGACAGATTCTATCATGCTTGCGGGAGCGACAATGTCTGTCCGACCGGCCCTGGCGAGGAGATCGTCTCGGCTTGCGGCTGTCTCGACGATTGCCCCGAGGCGGTCGTGATGATGCAGACCGTGCGCCTCGGCGGCGCGGACCTTGTCTGCACGGGGACGGTGCGATGATCGCGCGGTGGCTCCTTTTGCCACGCGGTGCGGCACATGCAGTGCTGTTCGGCTGTGCCTTGGTCGCGGCGTGCCAGGCACAGCCGGCTTCCGCACAGCAGATGTGCGCCGCCGATCTCAACGGCAATGGCGACGCAGCCGACGCCGGCGAGATGGCCTATTGCACCATCACCTCGAGCGGCCAGTATCAATGCCCGATCGAGGAGACCGCCTGCGTGGCGGCCCCTTTCGGCGATTATAGCTGCCCGCTCGGATCCCAGTTCGCCTGCCTGCCCAAGAATGGCGGCGCGACCTGCTCGCCCCATGCCTGCGCCGATGTCGCGAGCAACCCGGTCGTCGAGGAACCTCCGATCGAGGACCCCGGCACGGCGCCTGACGGCCCGGTCGATGCCGACGGCAATTGCCTGGGTACGATCGAGATATTCAGCGGCCGCGCGATGCGCTGCCGGCCTCCCGGGCTCAGCACGACCCTCTCGAATTGCTGCAAGGACAAGGGCAAGATCGTCAAGGACGGCATGGGATCGTCGATCGGTTCGATCGGCACCAAGATCGCTGTCGCCAAGGGTGTCTTCACCGGCATGAGTGCGGCCTTTACCGCGTTCCGTGCCGGGGCCACCGCGGGCCAGGCGGCGAACGCCGGCGCGAATGCACTGATCATCGGCCTCGATCCGACCTCGATCGCGATCAGCCTCGCGATCAATTTCATGATTGAGGTGCTCCTCCAGGGCTGCGACCAACAGGACATGGAGGTCGGCATGCTGCGCGGCTCGGGCATGTGCCACGAGGTCGGCAGCTACTGCACCTCGAGCTTCCTCGGCATCTGCCTGCAGAAGGCGCGCGGCCATTGCTGCTTCAACACCAAGCTCGGCCGCATCATCCAGGAGCAGGGCCGCCCGCAATTGAAGGCGTTCAACGGCAATCCGTGGGGCACGCCCAAAAAGCCGATGTGCCGGGGCTTCACGCCCGAAGAGTTCCAGGCGCTGGATTTCTCCAAAATGGACCTATCCGAATATTATGCGGACATCGAGGCTCGTGCCCAATCCGACATCCAGATCGATATGAAGGAGCGCGTCAATGCGTATCTCAAGGCGGTCGGCGAGTAGCGCCCTCGCCCTGGCCGGGTTTGCCATCGCAACCGTGGCGCTCGCCCAGGATTCGGCGCGAGAGCGCATCCAGGACCAGGGCGGCGCGGCGATGGAACGGGTAAAAGGCGCTGTCACGCGCGCCAGGGAGGGGCGCGCTGATGTGCCGGACCCCAAGCTGCCGCCTGGCCCCAGCGAGGCAGAGCGTCGGCGTGCCTTCGAGGGCTTGCGCAAACGGTTGCCCAGGCCCGCGATCGACGCACGCGCCCGCGCCGCTCTCGCTGCCGGCGAAGCGCGGATGGCTGCCGAACGCGAGGCGCAGGCGAAGCGACTGCGACAGGCGCTCGGACTCGAGCCCGGCGAAATGGAGGCGGTAGCCAAGGCGGCGCCCTCCCCCACGATCAAGGCGTGGGTGCCGGTGCTGTTCGTCTCGTCGTCGATACCCGTGCCGATCCTGCGAACCTACGCCGCGCAACTCGAACGCGTGCATGGCGTCCTCGCCTTTCGCGGCATGCCGGGTGGTCTGCACAAGGTTGGGCCGATGGCGAAGCTGTCGGCCGAGATTCTCCGGATCGATCCAGGGTGCGAGGGGCCGTCCTGCGCGATGCGCAACGTCCAGCTCATCGTCGACCCGATCGTGTTTCGGCAGCACGGGGTCGCCCGTGTGCCCGCGCTGGCCATGGTCCCGGGAGATCCGACCCAGGCCTATTGCGAGCGCGAAGATGAGAGCCCGAGAGCGTCTTACGTCGTCTATGGCGACAGCGCACTCCCGGGTCTGTTGGAAGAATATGCCCGATTGGGCGGCGACAAGGAGGTGCGCGATGCTCAGGCTCTTTTGGGCGCTCGTTAACGCCGTCCTTGGCCTGTGGCCGCGGCTCCGGCGCCTGCCGAGCAAGGCTGCGGTCGCGCTCGGAGCACAGGGCCTGGGCGAGCCGGCACGGCCTGCGCGTTTGTGGCGCGCGCTTGCGATCGTCCTGCCCGTGGCGCTGCTCGCGGCGATTGTCCTGCCGCAGATCAGCCTGGTGATGAGCCCCTCGATCGGCGCTTGGGCCGTCCGCAAGGCGCCGGGGCCGATCGCGAAGGGCGACTATGTGATGTTCACGCTCCACCATCCGATCGCCGGACCCAAGCCGGTCAGCGTCACCAAGCACGCGCTTTGCATGCCGGGCGAGCGGCTGACACTGATCGAAACACCGTCGGTCGGTGCGCCCAAATCCTGGGACGCTCATTTTTTCTGCAATGGCGTGCTGCTCGGGGTCAGCCTTCCCTATGGGATTCACGGCCTCAAGCTCGAGCATTTCCAGTGGAGCGGCGTGATCCCGCGCGGCATGGTCTATATCGGATCGCACCACCCGCGTGGGTTCGACAGCCGCTATTTCGGTTTGGTCCCGATCAGGCGGCTAACCCGGATGGAGCGGCTGCTGTGAGCCGCCGCGTCATGCTCGGCGCCGCGGCGATTGCCACCAGCCTGTTGCTCCCGGCAACCGCGTTCGCGCAAAGCTCCGGCGATCCCGCGAAACTGAAGCAAGGCTATTGGTGGTACGAGGCGCCCAAGGCTCCGCCGCCCGCGGCCGAGGATCCAGAAGCACTGGCCAAGCCCGTCATCCCACCGATGGCAGAGCTTGCGACCTGGACGCCGCCCAAGATCCGCAAGCTGATCGAGCAGCAGCGCGACTATGCCGCCACGGTGCTGACGGTCGATGCGGTCTCCGACTTCTGGCGGCTGCAGGACTTCGCGCGGCGCAAGGCGCGGGCGTTTGCGGGCGTGACCCAGATCGCGATGCTCCAGCACCCCGAGCTCAATTCGAAATCCGCGAACCCGATGGTTGGTGACGCGCGATCGGAACTCACGGCGCAGAAGGATGCGATCCGCCGCGGCTATCTGCGCGCACATGCCAATGAATTCGCGCTCGTCATGTTCTCGCGTTCGACCTGCGGCTATTGCCGTGTCCAATGGCCGATCGTCCAGCGCTTCCAGGAGGAGATGGGCTGGCAGGTCACGCTGATGGACGTCGGCAAACGACCCGAGGTCGGGCAGCGGTTCGGCGTCGAGATCACGCCGACCACGATGGTCATCCGGCGGGGCAGCGCGCAGCGCATGGTGATCGCGAGCGGCGTCGAGGCTTATCCCAATCTCGCGCAGATGGCCTATCAGGCGGTGCGGCTGCTGCGCGGTGATATACGCCCCGAGCAGTTCATGACCGGTCCCGGCGAGGATGACGGCTTCTTCGATGCGCTCGGCAACGGCCCGGTTTCGGCGACCGATCCGCGAGCCTTGGGCGGCGATCTCGTCGATGCCAGCCTGGAGCCGAAGCGGTGATCCGGCTGGTCGTCCTGATCGGCATCCCCGGCCTTGTGATCGCTACCGGATCCGCAGCCACCGCGCAGTCCGTTACGCGCGAGCAGGCGATGCGCGCCGCGATCCATCCGGTCGCAGATAACAATAGCATGCGGGCCTGGTTGTCGCGGGTTCCGATGACGCGCGACTTCCCAGATGACTTCAATGCCACGCTGCGCGGTCAGGGTCCGGCGTTCGTCATTGAGATGACCACCACACCGGGATGCGTTCCCTGCGGCGATCTCTGGACCAAGCTCACGGCGCTCGGAGCACGTTATGGCTGGCAGGTTCGGACGATCAGCGCGCAAGAGGCGATGATCCGATCGGGGCGGCTCGGTCTGCCCTGGGTCGGGCATCCGGTTTCCTGGGCGCGCCCGATCGCCGACGCGGGGCGCGTGGTGCCGATCGCGATCGGCACCGATCACAGCGCCAACCTTGCGCGCAACCTCTATCTCGCGGCGAAGATGCTGACCGGCGTGCGGCCCGCGGTAGGGGTGCGCGCCATGTCCAAATTCACCGGCATCGTCGGCATGCCGGCACAATCACAAGGGAGGCGCTGAGCAATGGCGGGCGCAGCACCTCTCCTTCCCTTTGATTTCAACAGGAGCCCGCCATGTTCCCAGCCCCCACCCGCGTCCGCCTTTTCCTCTCGGGCCTGATCCTTGCGACGGCTGCGAATGCCGTGCCAGCGAGCGCGCAGAGCTGGGCCGAGAGCTGGTTCGACAATGTCACCTATACCAGTCCGGGCAGTTTCGAGGACCAGACGCGCGGTTATGTGACCGCAGGCGGCATGTCGGGCCGGGTCGATGTCCATAACGACTATCTGATGTCGTTGACGCTTCCCAAGGTGAAAGCCGGCTGCGGCGGCATCGACATGTTCCTGGGCGGCATGTCGTTCCTCGACCCGGACTATCTCGTGCAGAAGCTCGAGAGCATTCTGCAGGCCGCGCCTGCGGTCGCGTTCCAGTATCTGCTCGAGACGCTCGACGAGAAGATGGGGAACATCATCTCGAAGATGGAAGCGGCGACCAACTTCCTGAACTCGATCCAGGTCAATGACTGCCGCCTCGCCAACCGCATGGTTCAGATCGCCAAGGGCGACGACAATATGTCGGGTATTATCGAGGAGATGACCGGCTACAAATCGGTCAAGCAAGGCTTCGCCAAGAGCTACCAGAACTCTCGCGAGAAAATACAGGCCAACAACAACAATCCGACCGAGGATCTGCGCGACGCGCTGACCAATTGCCCGGCCGAGGTCACCGAGATCTTCCGTACCGGCTCGCTTTTGAGCCATGCGGCGACGCGGGTCGGAGCGGGCGACTGGGCAAGCGTGATGCGCGCCAGGGTCGGTGACGTTTATATGCGCTGGGATCCGACGGATAAGGTGCCGCTGTTCACCGCGATCCCGCAATGCCCAGCGCAGGATACGGAGAGCCCCCAGGATTTCCTGACAGGTCGAGTCCAGAAGCGAGCGCTGAACATTCCCCCGACCGGCGCCGATTGCGCGCAGGATGGGACCGGGCGCGGGGCATTGATCCTGGCGCGCGAGCGAATGGAGTCGATCGCTACCAAGATTCGCACGCGCGCTGCGCTGTCAGCCGAGGAGCGGCAGTTTGTCGCCAATGTGCGGACCCTGCCAGTCTATCGCATGTTGGAATGGGGCGTGCGTCAGGGCGTGGTGAACTCGGTCATTGGCGACACCGACGAACTGGTCGCACTCACCCTCGCCTATCAGATGCTCAACGACCTTACGCGCACGATTGACTTCGCGGTGAGCAATGCCGAGCGCGGCGCGAGCGCTGCGGGCGCTGCGGACGGCAATAGCGCCACGATCTGCCAGACCCGGATCCTGTCCAAAGGCATCGAGCAACTGCGCGACCTGCGGGACGAGGTGCTGCGCCAGCGCGCGCAGATGCGCCAAAGCTATATGGCAGCGCTCAACCAGGCGAACCTGTCGGCCAACTATGCCGGCCTCGTCCGACAGCGCGACCGCGACGCGCGCGATGCCGCCGGCGCCGCCGCCACTCGCAACCAATAGCCGAAGAGATCGCCATGCGCCGCCTCGCCAAGCCCCTCGCCTTCCTGCCCGCGCTTTTTGCCGCGACCCCGGCGTTTGCAGTCGATACCAGCTTTCACACCTATGACGGGTTCGCCGAGACGGTCGATGCGTTCCGCCTGGTGTCGATGATCTTCGCCGATCCGCGTTATGAGACGCTGGTGCTGATCGTCGCGACCGTCGGCATCGGCCTGGGTGCGCTGCTCGCCAGCGTTCGTGGCTCGGGCATGGGACTGGTGGCGTTCGGGTTCCAGATTCTGGTCGGCATCGGCATCTTCGTCGGGCTGATCGCCACCACCGGCACGGTCCATGTCTACGACCGGGTCCGCAATGCCTATCAGCCGGTCGGTGGCGTGCCCACTTTGCTGGTGCTGGTGGCGGGTGCGACCAACATGATCGAGCGAGCACTGGTCGAGACGATCGACGACAACACCCTCGATCCCAATGCCAAGATCGAGTTCGGTGCCGGCGGCCATAGCTTCGACCTGTTCCTGAACGCGGTCTCGCCGCGCGGGCCCATGACCGACACGTTCCTGGACGCGACGATCAAGGATTACGTCCGTCAATGCTATCCGGTAGCGCGTGTTTCGGCTGCCTATGGCGTCGACGACGACAAGCTGTTCCGCACGACCACCGACCTGCCTGCGGCGTTCGCGGCGATGGCGGGGCCAGCGACCTTTTCGACGGTCTATACCGAGTCCGACAAGGGCGGGACAACGGTGAGCTGCACCGATGCCTGGGCGCATATCTCGGACCGGCTGTCCGACCCGACCCTGTTCGAGAGCTATAGCCAGCAGGTCTGTTCGCGGACCGGATTCGACACGGCCAATGCCCAGCAGCTCGGCCGTTGCCGCCAGCAGCTCGGTGAAATGGGACAGATGATGCTCGGCCGTCCCCTGACCATCCAGGCGCTGATGTCCCATATCCTGCTCGGCAACACGGTGGGCGATGTGCTGTTCGAGGATTCCCCGGCGACAGCCGCGCGCGTGATGGCCAACCGGGCGGTCGTTTCGAACGGCTTGGCGACCATGTCTGTGGCCAATGAATGGATGCCGACAATCCGCGCGACGGTGTTCGGGATCATGCTGTTCATGATACCCGTCGCGCTGCTGTTCATCCTGACGCCGATCAATCTACGTGTCGCGAGCTTCGCGCTTGGCCTGTTCGTATTCGTGGCGCTCTGGGGTGTCATCGATGCCGGTATCTATCAGCTGACGCTTGGCCGCGCGGCTGATGCGCTCGCCGAGATGCGATCGAATGCGCTCGGCGCCAATGCCTGGTTGCTGGCCCCGTCGGCGGCAATGAAGGCACTGGCAATCTTCGGGAGCTTCCGCACGGCTGCCGCTGGCTTAGCCGGCGCATTCGTGTTCACCGTCTTTCGGTTCAGCGGCAATGTCTTCACTTCCTTCACCAGCGGCACCCTTGGCGTCACTGGCCAGGCCAGCGCGGCCGCGGCATCGCTCGGCACGAGCGAAGGCTACGCCTCGGCACTCGAGAGTCAGGCATCGGCCGCAGGCACTCGCTCGCGCGCCGGCGCGGCTTCCAGTTTCGGCGACTTTGGCGAGCGTTCGACCTTCGGCGCCAATCGCGCCTATGGTGAGGCTGGCCGCATTCTTGGCGAACGGCCGGGTGCGGCGGGTGGCACCGCGTTCGCGCTCGGCGGCATCGAGGGCGCGCGGCAGATGGGCAGCCTGTCGCCGGCCCTCAACGGCCGTGACCTGGGCGACCCGCAAGTAGCCCGCGCGGTCCAGGCCAATGCCGCCACCAGCGCCATTCACCAGTTCGCCGAGAAGGACGCGCTTCGGTCACTCGGCAACACTTATTTCGGCCAGGGGGAGGCTGGTGAGAAAGCGTTCGCAGCATTTTCGCAGAACCTCGTCCAGTGGCGGGCATTTGGCGACCAGCGGGCATACGGCATGATGATGCAAGGGGCGACGCGCCATTTCGAGCGCGGCGGCTATTCGGCGAAAGACGCCGAGCTGAAGGCGTCGGGCGTGATCGGTGAAGCCCAGTCCGACCCGACCTTCGCCAAGCTGATCGCCAATGCCTATGACCAGGAGCAGATGATTGCCAACGACCTGACATCGGCCCAGGTTCATGTCGGCGCGATGGAAGGCCGGCGGGATTTTGCCGGGGATAGTGTCGCCGGGATCGAGCGCGGCAACGTCGCGACCGAGCAGGCGCTGCGGACCGGCACCAACCAGGGCCAGCGCGACGCCGCGCAGATGCTCGGCCTTCCTCCACAGGAGACCGCACGCCGCATCGGCTTCGTCAACGCGCTATCCGGTGAAGCCCGCAGTTCCGCAATCTCCCAACTCTCCCGCGCCACCGGGCGCAACGAGGCGCAGGTGCTTCACGCCCTCGAAACCTATAATGCCGCGACCCAGGTCGGCACCGCCGATGGTGCGACGGCCGAGGCCGGTCGCGAAGGCACAAGTGTCTATGGGCGGACGCGCGAAGCGGCAGGATATGATTTCGCCGAGCGCTCCGGCAAACTCGACGCCCAGCGCGAGGTGGGCACCGGCGGCACACGGTCGGCTGCGCGGATCGGAGAGCAGCGTCGGCAGTCCGATAATTTCGGGTTTGCAGAAGGCGCCGCAGCAGCCGGCGTCTCAACGCGCGAGGCGGCGCGCCTCGACAGCTTCATCCAGGCCCTGAGCCGGACGGCCGGCAATCAGGTCGATATGGCTGAGGGCGGTGCTGCAGGCATCGCCGATCGCGCCGGGAACGAGCGGCTGACCAGGATCGTCGATAACGAGCGGCTGAGCCGGATGCAGGGGCTGCTGCGCAGCCACGGCATCACCATGTCGAAGCGCGAGTTGGCGATGGCGCAGAATGGCGATCTCGCAATGAACCTGACCGCGGATCAGGCTGGTCAGTTGCTCCGTGCCGGGCTTATCAACGACAGCCAGTTCGGTGCTCTCGCACAGGGAGGAAATGCTCGCTTCAGCTTTGCCGAGAATGACCTGCTCGTATCCAGCAGCGCAGGGTTCCAGCAATCCGCGCGCAATGACACCAGCACGCGATTCGAGGCGGGCAAGCAGGCCGGTCCGGACACAATCGAACATTTCATGGGCGGCGGCGAGGAAGGCCGTGCCGCGATGGCCAACTGGCTGCAGGGCGGGTTCGAGATGGACCGCAAAGGCGACTGGCGGCTGAAGCCGCAGGTTGCAGACACGCTTCAGCGCGATGTTCAGGCGGTCATGGCGCAGACAGGGTGGCAGCGGTCACTGAGCCGCTCGGCGGACAAGCAAAATTCGATGGGGACCACGGTTGGTTTGAACATCGGCGGCGGGGCGTCAATTGGGTCAGGGGGACAGGGTTTGCCCGATGGAAAAAAAGGCAGTTCGGGCGGAGGCCGCACCGCACGAGGGCAGGCTGGCGGCACCTTGGGATTCAATAGTACCGAAACCAGTCAGACCAATTCGAGCGCGATGGCGACGATGGACATCGTCAATTATGATGTTCGCAATGCGATCGCAGCGGCGGAACGGGTCGCTTCCAAGTCAGGCAATCCGGAAAGAGCCTTTTCGGAGGAGTTGGGACGGCAGGTGTTTGGGGCCCAGGGCCTTCGAAACCGCTATCTCGAAAACGCGGACTCGGGCAGAGGCACATTCGACTATGCAGCACCTCTCGTTTCCGGAGAGCAATCCTCAATCCTGAGCAGTGGAAGACTACGCGGCGATCGCGATCATGGCAGCAACGATGGTGACCCATCGTTCAAGACGCGCAAGGATTAGTGCCCCTGGCGCCGTGCCCGGCTTTCCGCGCTCTCGTGGTGGATCGCTTGATACAATGGGCTAAGGGGATCCGCATACGCTGGAGGACTGTAGGGCGTTCGCCGATAGAACAGGCTTGAGCTGTTATGCTCGCCCTCCGAAATGTCGACCCAATGCTCGCTGTCGCGCCATTTTCGGGCATAGCCGAAGCCGAGCACGAGGAGAGCGGTTATGGGAAGAAAGACAATGTTGAGATAGATACCGACGCTGCTGCCATAGAAGTCTGCGAGGAAGTCGATTCCGAAAGGTGATCCGGCAGGAAGCCAGTAGATGGGGATCGCAGCCCACCAGAGCTTCGCGTACCATGGACGCCACAGATAGTCCGCAGCGCGCGGCCGAACCCACTCCTCGGCTGGAACGACCGGTTCATCCATATTGGTGGCAGAATCTGGCGACATTTGATCCGCGTTCCTGTGCGTGACGGTTATAGCAAAATCCGCACGCTTTTGGAATCGACGATCTGGAATGGATGGGAAATATTCATGGCGCATAGCCAATCTCCTCCAGCCGCGATCCCCCCTTCCCCTCCGACCCGGAATTTCGGCCATAGGGTCATGCCATGCGGCCGAGGGGGGCGCCCAATGAACATTTAGACCCGTCGGCAAAATGTGACGGAAGCGTAAAATTATGTCATGACATTGTCCGGCATGTCGGGTATGAGGGGTGGATCGAAAGGAGGTGTGTCATGGCTTCTGCTACCGCCCGAACTGAGAAACTCGATCTACGCCTGTCACCCACTGCAAAGCGGACGCTTCAACAGGCTGCGCTCGCTGCGCATCGCTCGGTCAGCGAATTCGTGCTGGAAAGCGCATTGGCGCGCGCTGAAGAGACGCTCCCCGATCGTCGGGAGTTCAATCTGGACGCGGACCAGTGGGCGGCATTCCTGGCAGCACTCGATGCGCCCCCTCGCCACACGCCAAGGCTGGCTGAACTGCTTACAAAGCCGAGCGTGTTCGAGCAGGACCCAGGTTAAGCGCACCGATGGCGCCCCAGTTTCGCATTGAAAAGCTTCGCCGCGACCATGCCATCGATGTTTTCGATTGCGGTCGCGAGGAGCTCAACCGGTTCCTGTCGCGCTACGCCTGGCAGGCGCAGCAAGGCGGGGCATCCCAGTCCTACGTTGCCCTAACCGGAGACGAGGTTGTGGGTTTCCACACTCTGGTTGTGGGGCATGTCGATCATAGTGATGCGCCCGATCGCCTGACAAAGGGAATGGCGCGGCACCCCGTTCCGTTGATGATCCTTGCACGGCTCGGCGTTTCGACTGGCTATCAAGGAAAAGGGCTCGGCTCCGGTCTTCTGAAAGATGCCCTCACGCGGACTTTGCAGGCAGCCGATATCGCTGGAATTCGCGCAATCGCTGCACATGCCAAGGACGAGGCTGCACGCCAATTCTATCAGAATTTCGATTTCATCCCAGGGTTATCGGATCCAAATCACATGTTCCTATTGTCGAAAGATGCCCGGCGGCATCTCCAAGGGTAATTGCGAAGAACAGAAACAGGACAGCCATGCGAACAGAACTCGATCATCTCCCTCTAGCGAAGCGGCGCGAGCTTGATCGTGTCGTTCAAATTCTGTTCGAGGAATTCGATGATGCACATGGCAAACCTGACGGCCAGCGCAAGCTTGGCCGCATACTGAAGGTCATTCTCTACGGCTCCTATGCGCGCGGCAACTGGGTTGATGAGCCGCACACGGCAAAGGCATATCAATCGGACTTCGATCTGCTCGTCATCGTCAACCAGAAGGAGCTGACCGATCGCGTGGCTTACTGGGAGAAGGCCGACGAACGCCTGAACCGCGAGCGGACGATTACCCAGAATTTAAAGACGCCCGTAAACTTCATTGTCCATTCCCTTCAGGAGGTAAATGACGGGCTCGCGCACGGGCGCTCCTTCTTCATAGATGTCGCGCGCGACGGAATCGCGCTTTATCAAGCCGAGGACAGCGAACTTCATCAGCCGAAGCCGAAAACACCCGATGAGGCGTTCACGGCGGCTTCCGAGTATTTTGAGGAGTGGTTCTCTGCGGCCGTCAGCTCCAGAAAGATATTTCACTTCTGTATGTCGCAGGAGGAATACCGGGATGCCGCCTTCAATCTGCACCAGGCATGTGAACGGCTGTATCATTGCGTCCTTCTCGTCACGACCTTCTACACGCCACACGTCCACAATCTGGCGTTCCTGCGTACTCAGGCCGAACGGCAATCCAATCATCTTTTCGAGGCATGGCCCCGCGACAATGCCCGGGCCAGAGCGCGTTTCGCGAAGCTCAAGGACGCATATGTGAAAGCGCGCTTCTCAAGGCATTATCGCATCACAGAGGAAGAACTTACCTGGCTATCCGAAAGGGTGGAAGAGCTTGGCCGCCTCGTCCATGAGGACTGCACGTCGCGTCTCGACCAACTGCGCGCCGCGCTTTGATTGGACCGGTATAGCGGGACGATGGCAAAACTTCGATAATAAGCGTGGCCGCAAACAGGAGTGACCTTAAAGCTGCCTTGATGCCGAACCGGTGAAATGGCGAGGCTGTCGGGAACTGACGACCAGAATAAGACGCTCAGCGAGCGATTTCCTCTCCACAATTCCTGACAGTATTCTATTCGAGCGGTTGTCGACCATAATCAGTCGTTCCGCTCATCGCCGAGGACCGACCGCTTTTCCTTCCACCCTGTTACTTTCTACCTTGAGCATGACGATCGCTCTGTTTGGTGACCATCGGTGGACAACCGTGCGCGTTGCGATATGGTTGGGGTCAAGGAATGCGGGCGGATGCCGTGACGCACTAGGGGGACGGCGAAGGGCATGACGGTCGAAGCGGCAACCAACGCAACGATCCCCGATGTCCTGGCACAGCTCGACGGTGATTTCGCGCCGATGGCAAACGCCTTCGGCAACGCCGCGTTTGCGCTTTGGGTCGGGTCGGGCATTTCCTTCGGTCGGGCGCCCGATCTCGGTGTGATCGCCGCGAGGGCGCTCGAGTTTCTTCGCCTGAAGGCGGTGGATCCTGCAACACAAGCGACATTCGAGCCAGCGCTGCGAGCGGCCATTATCGAGAGCCATACCGATGTCGCGCTCGCCGTACCTCACTTTGGAACCGCTTTCGGCGCTTGGCCGGATGAAGTTCGGGTGCCAATTATCAGCGGGCTGTGGAACCGTTACTCACAGCTTCTCAATATCCGCCTCCCCAACACCGACGAAGATTATATCCTGTGGGATGCGGTCGATGTGCGCGATGCATTTAGCAATCCTCCAGCGCCAGGCTGCGCCCATCTCAGCATCGCGATCCTCGTCCTGGAGGGTGTGCTGCGCGAGATCGCGTCGGCTAATTGGGATGGATTCATCGAAGCCGCTATCGAACGCCTGGGCGGCGGCCTGCCCGGCAATCTCCAGGTGGTGGTCGATCCCGCACATTTGCGTGACAACCCCGGTAAGGCGCGGCTGATCAAGTTTCACGGCTGCATTGTCCACGCGACCGAAAATCAAGAACTCTATCGCAAATTCCTCGTGGGTAGCACGAGTCAGATCAACGCTTGGCCCCACCAGCAGCTCTACACAGCTATCCGCAATGAGGTCATCTCGCTCGCGACAAATCACCGCGCGCTGATGACGGGGTTGTCGCTTCAGGACGGCAATCTACAGGCGGCCTTCAACGTCGCGCGTCAGGCCAATCCTTGGCCTTGGCCATGCGACCCACAGGCGCATGTCTTCTGCGAGGGCGACCTTGGCAACGGCCAACGCCTGATGCTCCAAACGGTCTACGCGGGCAGCTATAACAACGCGATCGCCGACATCGAGAACAGTGCGCTGCTGGTTGCCTGGGGCGAGCAGGTGCTGCTCGCCCTGGTCTTAAAGGTCCTCACCGACAAGCTCAGCGCGCTGATCGACGTGGCGCTCGAGGGGCAAGTACTCGCGACCGACCGTGCGGTGCTGGTCGGCTCATTGGCGCGGTTGCGCGATGCCGTGGCGGGGTTCGCAACCGACGACCGCACCGCTTTCCTCGAAAGCGCGATCTTGGTCTGGTCGCGGCTCCTCAGCCTCTTTCGGACGGGCAAGCTGCCCCATGGCGCCGGCGCATACGAAGTGCTCACCGGCGGTCCGGTCGGCGGGGTCGGCCAAGATCAGAACGCCCGCGTGGCCTGCCTGGGTGAACTAGGCGTCGCGCTGGCGCTCCTTCAGCATGGCGTCGACAATGGACTCTGGACCTTGGCACCGCCTTTGAACGACGAGTTGGTCTCGGGTGCAATCGCAGGAATCGCCAGCTGGGAGGACGCTGACCCGCGCCCCCTCTTCTTTGCGCGCTCGGCCGGCGTAGCCATCGCGCTAGAGAAAAGTGGCGCATTCGCTAACGACAACGCGATCGTGATCCATGCGGACGAGGCTTGGCATGTGATGCAGGAGGCGATCGTCGGCGACAGTCCACGCAATATGAGTAGGAGCCCTGGCCGCACCGGCAGGGTCGGAACGCAGCATGTCTGCTTGGCCCGGATGGTCTCCGGCGAGACCACCGCGGCTGGCCTCGCCGCGCGGTTCGTACAGGAGCTATCGCTGTGAGTCAGTCTCTGCTCGTTCGAGGTCTGGTGCAGCGCCTCGAAGCCAATGACTATAAGGCGCTTTCGACCCCCTTTCGGGTTGCCTCGGTGGATTTCGACTTCACTGCCGCGCTGCTCGGGACAGGTGGCAGGTCGCTTGACCTGATCCTCATTGTCGATACCGCAACAGGCGATTTTGGCGATCGTGATGCCGCGTCGGTGCGGCAGCGGGTCCATTCGCTCAGCCGAGCATTCGACGTCACCCAGTCCCGTTATCTGCTGACGGTGATCCTCGCCGGCGCGAGCCTGGCGAGCCTCGTCGAGGCGCTATCGCCGATCTGCCGCGTGCTTAGCATCGAGGATGCCGCGCTCGGTGCCGATGGTGTACCCAGCAGCGCCGAAGCCCTGGAAGCGCTCGATGACCATATCCGGTTGTTGCTGCCGCTCGATCTCCAGCTCGATGACAATGTCGAAGCGACAGCGCCGGCCGATCCGATCGCCGAGTTGCTCGCCGCGCTCCCGACCGATCTTGATCAGGAACTGCTGACTGGACTCGCTGCGGCGTCGATCCGCGGCGATGGGGCTGTAACCCGAGCGCTGGCCAAACGCGTCGGTGAAGTCCTGGTCCTGGAGCCCGGCGCGTGACTGGCCCCATGCTCCACTCGCTCGACCTGAACAATTTCCGCAGCATCCGTGGCACCGTACACGCGCCGCTCGATGCGAAGGTGGTGCTCGTGCATGGCGAAAATGGCGCCGGCAAGACGAGCCTATTGTCGGCCATTGAACTTGCGCTGACGGGACGGGTCATCGCGCTCGAACGGGCTGATCCAGACTATGCCAAACAGTTGCTGCTCCGCGACGCCCAGGCGGGCCGGGTGGGCGTTCGCACCACCGGCCTCGAGGGGCTCAACGACTTCGAGACCCTGCTCGCCCGCGATGGCATCAGCAACAAGGCGATGCTCCCGATTGATCCGGCGAGCTTCTTCAGCGAACGCTGCTATCTGCCACAAGCGATGCTCGGCCAGCTACTGCAGATTTATCAGGATTCAGATTCTTCCCCTGATTCGCCACTCGCGCGGTTCGTGACCGAACTGCTTGGCCTCGATCGGCTCGATGCCATCGAAACCGGCCTCCTTCCGGTTGCTGATCTGCGAAACTTCCGGAAAACGAGCCCCGGCTACGCCCCGACCGAGAGCGAGAAGCAGCGCCTCGATCGCCTGATCACCGACCATCAACAGGCCCGGACCGTCGCGCAGCGTGCCCTGACGGCGATCGTCGCGGAGATCAATGCGGCCTGGAAACGCCTGGGCCAGACCGACACGCTTGCGGAAACCGATCTGGAGGGCCTCGGCGAGCGCCTGGCGCAGTTGTCGGACGAAGCGGCTGTCGCGCCGCTCATCGATCAGAAGCGAACCGTGGAATCGCTTCGGCGCGGATTGGCGGGTGGCACTGCGGCGACAACAGAGGTGGACCTCGCCGTCGCCCATCGCACGGCCGCCGATGCGCTCGGCCGCTGGATCGCCGACTATGGTGTCGCGTTCGATAGGATCGATGGAGAGGTCACGAAGCTACTACCGACGCTCGCGACGCCGGCCAGCGACACCAAGGTCTGGCTCGATGCGGCAACCGTTCAGATCGGCGAGGCCCGTCGTCAGGCCCGTGAGCGTTCGGTCCAGGTGACCATCGACGCGGCGCGCAAGATCACGCTCGCCGCCGAACTCGAAGTCGAGCGCAAGAATCTTGCGACGATCGATAAGGAGATCGCGCTGATCGGAAAGAATGCGGGCTCGCTTGCTGAAATGCTTGCCGAGATCAGCGCCGTGATCGACTCCGACGTTTGCCCTGTCTGCGACCGCAATTATTCGGAGAAGGGCGACGGCGCTCTCATCGACCATGTCCATGCCAAAGTGACCCAGCTGTCGGGCTCAGCCGAGCGCCTATTGGCGCTTGGCCGTAACCGGTCGACCCAGCAGGAACAGATCGACCGCCTTGTTCGCGAGGAAGCAACGCTCGGCGCGCGAGAGATGAAGACCGAGGCCGCCGCCGACCTTGCCCGCCGGGCCGCCGATCTTGATGCCGTCGCTACCGAGCTGGCACGTCTCGCGCAGCCGATCGGAGAGCGGGTTGAAATCATCTCGCTGGAAACGTCGACCCGCCGCACGTTGAGTGACCATCAGGCACGCAGCCAGTCGCGAGCGGCGACCGCCGGACATGTGGCGACGCTGGCCGAAGCGCTAGGCCTTGCCGCACCGGATCCCTTGCGCCCGCTCAGTGACGTGATGCAGGACATCGGGACCGCCATCGACGCCAAGCTTACGGCCATAAATGGCCGCGAAGAGGCGCGGCGTTCGATCAGGGACAATCTGACCCAGGCCGATATGCAGTTCGGCCGTCTCCGCGAAGCGGATGCACTGCTCTCTCGGGATCGGGCGACCGAGCGTCTCCACGATGCGGCGCTGAAGCGAGCCGCGCGGATCCGTAAGGACGGGCAGACCATCAAGGATGCCGTCGAAGCGGTGCGCGCGCAGATCATCAGCCGCGCGTTCAATGATCGGCTGAACCGGCTGTGGCGCGACCTGTTCATCCGGCTCGCACCGACCGAGCCTTTCGTTCCAGCGTTTCATGTGCCAACCGAGCCGACCCACAAGCTCAAACCGAAACTCGTAACGCGCCACCGGGCCGGTGGCGCGGGTGGAACCCCCGGCGCGATGTTGAGCGCCGGCAACCTCAACACCGCAGCGCTCACCCTGTTCGTGGCGCTGCATCTGACGGTAGCGCCGCAGCTGCCCTGGCTGATCCTCGACGATCCAGTCCAGTCGATGGACGATGTTCACATCGCCCATTTCGCGTCCTTATTGCGGACGCTGTCGAAGGAGCATGGCCGTCAGGTGATCGTCGCGGTCCATGACCGCCAGCTGTTCGAATATCTGCGTCTCGAACTCAGCCCCGCGTTTGAGGATGACAGCCTGCTTACTCTCGAGCTGACACGCAACACGACGCGCGACACCGACCTTCTATCCAAGCGGTTCCAGCACAAGCCAGAGACGGCGCTGCGCTTCGCGGCTTAGGCCGCCGCGGCTTCAGAGCCGGGTCTTCTCCATCTGGACTTGATGGTCATCGACCCCGCTATTCCGGTTTCATGGAAGCGGATATGTATCAGCACCCTAGCACCACTCGCGTGCTCGAAGTGCCGCGTCGGCGGTGGCTATTCCGGTTGATCCGACTCCAGCCAATCGAGCGGCACTAGGGCGTGATCGCGCCACTGCTCGGCAAGAACCACGTTAGCAAGGCCGCCCCATACATCCTCGTCTGCATGGTCGAGGACGATGACCTGGAGGCGGCCGGTGGCGGCTGCGACCTGCTCGCCTAGCAATGCGAAGACTTTGCGGACGGCTTCGACATCCTGGTCGCGCCACGTGACCGGATCCGCCTTTTCATCCCGTGCCGTTCGGCGCGGGAAATATACCTGGCTGGGTTGGTCGTAAATCAACAGTCCCGGGACGGGGTGATGCGGCAGCGCCAAGAAGAATGTCTGTAGCGCGAGGGTCAGGGCTACATGATAGGCAAGCCAGTTCGCACCGCTGCCGATCTCCCAGAGATAGTCGTCCCGGGTTCCGCGAATCACCTTCACCGTCAGATCCTGGATCATCAATCGGACGGGCGCTTCGGGCCATTCGGCGTCGAGCCGCGGAATCAGCCGGCCGGTCATCGCCTCGATACTGTCGATCGCATTGCGTAGCTTACGCTGAATCTCGTTTTCCGAGACCCGCCTCTGCAACTCGGCGATCTGCGCCTTGAGAGCATCGATCTGTTGGCGCAGTCCGGCGGATTGATCGGTTCTGTCGTAAAGCTCGAGAGCCTGTTCCAGTCTCCCCAGAAAGCGCTCCATGCGATCGAACCGATCGATCGCCTGTTTCGCCTGCTGCGAGTTGCGCTCCAGCAGCCCGATCTCTCGCTTGATTTCGTTGAGCCGCACCAGCGAGGTCTCGGCCTCCGCCCGCAGACGCAGAATCTCCTTGTCGAGCGTATCGGAGACGCTGGGATGGGTGCGAAGGCGCACTTCGATCGCGGCAAGCGCGTCGCTCAACTGATCGACCTTCTCGCGCCCGCCCTCACCCAGAACCGCGATGACATCCTCGGGCCGGTCCTCGGGCACAAGTTGCTTGAGCCATTCGGAGATCGACAAGCGATCGCGCTGGATCCGAAGCGCGCTTCCATAAGCATCACTGCTCTCGATCAGGCGACGCAATTCGCTCAACCGCTGGCGCCGCTGGGTGAGCTCAGCGGCGACCTTGCTCTCTTCGTCCCGCAGCTCCCGGAGTCTTGCAAGGGCAACATCGATCCCGGCGATGGTGGGATTTGCCGCCTCGCTGTTGGTCGCCACAATGCCGCGCAGGAGATCGACAATATCAGGCCATTCAGTAGGGATCACCTGGCCGGACGGCAGCAGCCCGAACTCGATCGCCTGCCTGAGCCACGATGTCGCTTCCAGCCGCCAGGCATTTCCTGCGGTGACGAGCGAGCGCAGGTCAATCTCCCGGCGCCGCAGGATCCGGTTCAGACGATCGAGTTCATGGCGCGCCTGAAGGACCTCGGCGGTCACCGCCTGCAATATGTATGGAAAGATGGTCTTCAGCTTGTCGCGATGCTCGCTGGTGTCCGCCTTGAAGAACATGACGTCGGGGTTGGCGACGATGTTCTGGGGCTGGAACGTAAATGCCATCAGGTCGCGAAAGCTGGGGCGCGACTGCGAGGCGGCTTCGGAATCTGGCTCGAAGCCGAGATTGGTGAGACCGGCGAGCCGGTCGAGCATCTTCTTGACGTTGGCCTGCGTGGTATCCTTGCCCTCAATGCGATGGGGAACTTCGACCGTGTCGGCCTCGATCAGGACCATGTCCCCGGTGCTCTGCTGATCCCCAGGCTCCCGGCGAGCGAGAAGCTTCTGCCCTTCGACCGTATCGATCACGACGCCGAACCAGCTGCAATTCTCACGAATAACACCGACAGGGATCGCGCATTTGTCCGAAGCGAGGCAATAGTCGATGATCGGAATGACCGCCGATTTGCCCGTCTTCGACGCGCCGCTGATGACGTTCACGACGCCTGGATGAAAATCCAGTTCGCGGGGCTTTTCGTCGGTTCGAGGCCAGAGGATCAACTTGAGAAGCTGGAAATACATTAGAAGTCGATCCTCAAGGTTGAGGCGATCTGGGGAAGGCCGAGCTTGGAAAACCAGTAGCCGAGTTTGTCGGCAGCGCCCGAAAACCCTTTCAGCCGTTCAGGGATGGATGGTTTCTTCACATCGAGAAGATCGAGCGAATAGCCATGTAGCAGCGCCGATCCATGGTCGATACGGATGAGACGTGATGTCGATGCGACGCCGATCGATTGAAGGCTCAGAGGCCGGAGTTGACGTGCCCGTGAGTGGAGCTCGACAAGCGCCTCGCGTTCGCGATCGAACTTGGCGGCAAACAGGGTCAGGCCTGAGGCTTTTCTGGTGGAGGCGACCGCGTCGAAGGTCTGCCGGTGCAATAGCATCGGCAGGACGAGGAACGCGAGCAGGAACGGCGCGGCCTCGGCACCGTCCTCCTGATATCCGAGAGTGAAATTCCAGATCAGATAGGCGCCGATGGCGGGGTTCTGAACGAGGTCGAGTTCAGTGAGATCTATGCTTGCGAGGGCCGTCATTCAGGAGCCTCGCCGAGGAGGGTATCATAGTCTGCATGCCAACCGACCCGGCGGCGATCGGCCAAATCGTTGAAACTGCCATGGACGAAATGCCCCGGCACCACCCGCCCTTCAAGCGGGGCCTGGTGCTGCGCGCATTGACGATAGATCAGGCGCCCCTGAACCGGTGCCGACCGATCGGTATGCAGATCTGCGACGTCGCCTCGGATCATGCCATACCGCCGAACAAGGTCGTCGTCCCAGGTGTCGAGGCTACCGGGAAAAATCACGCCGCGATCCGCCCAATCAGACTTGTCGGCGGACGCCCGCAGATAGTCGCTGACGGCTCGCAACCGCTCCTCGTCATTGGCATCGACGAGTTCGAGCTGACGGATGAACGTCGGCCGTGTGGACGCGATGCCAGCTACGAGATCGCCGCTCGGCGCACCACCGAACGATGTGAGCAGTCCGGGCATGTTGTTCTGACGGACGAACGCATGGAAATCGCGCCTGAAGACGTCTGCATCCAGGATCGGACGCTCGCCGCGCTGAATTAGGCGATCGAGCGCCTGCTTTGCCTGGCCGATGCCCGACTTGATGAGGACATCGATCTGGTTTTCACTGATGACCGGTAAGAGGACGGCCCGTATCGCATCAAGGGGATCTTCCCCCTCCGACTCCAAGGAGAATCGTGTCACGATCGCGATCTGCTGCTCGGCATCTGCGTCGAGAAACGGCTGGAGATGCTCGGCGCAGCCGGGAACGGCTTTCAACTTGCCGAGCTTGGCGCGGATGACCTTCAAAATCGCCTCGGCAGCCTTGACGTCGGCGGCAGCGGACAGCGCCTGGACAAAATCGCCCTTCTTTTGAGGTGTCACGTACAGGTGGTAATCGGTCAGGCTGGCGTCGATCTCCTTGCCGACGATCATGGCTCGCCAGTTTTCGAACGCTTTCCAGAGATCGCCGGCCCAGTCGGAGATTGGGTTTTGTCGGAGCGCACTCTTGGTCTGCTCAAGCAGAAGCTTGCCATCCGCATGATGGACCGCAACGTCATCCTTGAACTCCAGGGATACCTTGGCGCCTTTGGGGCTGGTCAACAGATGATAGAATACCCGCACCGGCTGCAAGGCAAAGCCGAGATATTGTCCAGGCGCGCTGTGCTTGGCAGGTTTTGTCTCGGCATTCATCAGATAAGCCCCCTTGCCAGCGATGCTGTTCAAGTCGCGGCACAAGGTCAAGTGATGATGGCTTGGAGCAACATCTATATGCTCACATCGACAGACGCGCATTGGACATCCACTATTTTATGAAAACCAATCGGCCCGATCAAGGTCCCCCGAACGGGTGTGTCGTGATCACGAAACTTGAATGCAGCAAGGCTTTGTTCCATGATTGTTCCGGTTCAATGGCAGGGGCGGAAGTTGGTAGACGTCATCATTAATGAAGCACTGATCGAGGCGGGGGAGCGCTACTTCATCGCTTATGTCGATCGCCCCAAAGGGATCGGAGCGCAGATCGTCGCCGACCTGGAAATGGATCTCATTGGGCCGGTAACCGTCGACCTTATGGTGCCAAGAAAGCTCAGCGGCTTCGAGTTTCCCGCACTGGAGCTGATCGAACGGGCCAGACGCACTGCTGCGGAAAGCGGCGTTCGCAAGATCCTGCTGGTCGACCCCCAGGGGCTCGTCCGGCTTTCAAAGGTTAACGGCACGGACCGCGACTGACGCAGCTATGGCTATAACTTAGGATCGGCACCGGATGGGGGCATTCCAGACACACAAGCGAACGATCCGGATCGCGGACTTCGAGCACCCACGCGGTGCCGTCAGCATTGAAACGCTCATGGCAATGGAGCGGCCGGACTGGGCGCATCTGCGCGACCAGATCAATCTGCGGCGCGCGGACATCCCGGGCCAGCCGCTGGCGCGCTGTCGGCTATGCGAGCATGGCGTCTTCATCCGCGCCCAGGCTGTGGACGACGATCACCTTCCGATGTTCGCGCATTTCCCGGGCGGCCCTGAGGACTGCCCCTGGTATGATGGCGGCACGATAAGACCCGACGATGCGCGCGCAGCCCAATATCAGGGGCATCAGGAATCGGCCCTGCACAGGCGCACATGCCAAACCGTCGAGGCGATGGCGAAGCAGGATGCCAGCTGCGTCGATAGCGCGATCGACACCTATTTGCGCCCGGCTGTCCATCAGCGCGGGAGATACCCCGACGTGTTCCTTTTCATGACGGGGCTGGGACGCTTCGCCGTGGAGGTTCAACTCTCCAAGCCGTTCGCACCGGAGATCAGCGCGCGGCATCTTCACTACGACCGCGAGGGTGTGAAGCTGATCTGGGTGTTCCTCGAACTGGCAAAGCCGCTCCCACAGGGCTTTCACGATGTGATCTCGATGCAGCGGGGCAACGCCTTCCTGTTCGACGCGGCGGCCGAGGCCGAGTCACTGGCGATGGGAACGCTCGTCCTCAGTTGCTATCTGGAGAACGGCAAGGGCGGTTGGCTGGCACCCCGCCTCGTCACGCTTGACGATCTCGACATCACGACCGGCCGGTCGGTGTTTCTGGAGGACCGACGCAGCGAACGCCTGATTGCGCTTTGTAAAGACGGCCGGAGCCGCTGGTGGCAGGCCCTTGCGCAGGCACGCCGCGAAAAGCCGGACAATCCTTTTCACCATGACGCCTATGAGCCGGCTTGGGCATCGGTTCGCGCCCATGTGCCCGCGCTCAGCCAATGGAAAGACGACCATTGGGCCCGGCATGGCGAGCGCGGACGCGCCCACCTTGCGAGCCTGTTTGCGATCCTCTGCTCTGTCGCGCACAGCGCCGAGCGCGGCGAGGACGTGCTCTACATCTCGCGCTATTCGGGCGATGGTCGGCTTCTTGCTATGCTCAACAGCAAGCTCAGCTCGACGAGCTACTTCCCATATGCCGATCTGCTGGAGACGTTCCTCGGCAATTCCGCCTGTCGCGATCTCATCGACCGCGCGTCGTTCCGCAAGTTGATCGCCGCCGCGCGAGCTGGATCGCCGCAAGTCGGCCAGGATCATCCGGTCTGGATGGCCATGGCACGCCTCTTCCCCGAGGCGCTGAATTCCCTGATCCGGGCCGAACTTGCCGATCTGGGACGCCTACCCGGCTGGGCCCAAGGAGCGGAACCCGAGAAGGCTGAGGCTGCGTAGCCGCTAGCGAGATGACGTGCGGACAGAAACCGCCGGCCTCTGCTCGTCTCCCCCTACTGCTGCCGGCACGGTGCCGAGGACGGCGAGCGAGCCGTGGACATTGGCAATCAGCACCGGAAATCACCGACCGCGACGCTGTTGTTGGTGACGTGCGCCGAAACAATGTCGGCCGTGAGCGAGAGAAGATCGAGCTTGCTGTCGGTCGTGTCGTTCATGAGCTTCCTTTGTGATGGAAAAGCGTCGCGGCCGAGGCAGCCGATCTTGGTGAATGATGCTATTTCGAACAAGGGCGTCTTGGCAATGATCGTTCGCCCCAGGCCTCTCGTCTCCACTGGAGGGGCGTCGCACCAACTCTGCGGACAAAGGTGTTGGTGAAATGGCTTTGATCGACGAAGCCGCATTCGAGAGCGATCTCTGCCAGCGGGGAATGCGACTGCGCCAGGAGGGTCTGGGCGAGAACAATCCTCTGCCCGATAAACCAGGTGTACGGCGCGATCCCGACCGTGTTCGTGAAAGCCCGGACGAAATAGCTCATGGACAACCGGCAAGCGCGAGCGAGATCCGAGATCACGACGGTTTCCCCGAGCTTCGCGCTCATGGTTTCCTTCGCCAGCCGCTCCTGCCACGATGCCAGGCGAGGCCCCGCAGGCGGGTGGATCGTCCGGCGCTCACCCCTTCCCGTCTGCGCTAAAAGAGACGGCGCGCACTCGCCCTGCCGCGAAACGCGCGCGTTGAGATACTCGCCGGCCTTCAAGCGCGCCTTGCCGCCATCGCGACCCCCGGAGGGACAATGGGCAGGCTACGGACGCGGAACGCGGTCTGATTGCCGTTCCCAATAGTCGCCACGCGTGGGACATTGACGCCTGGAAAGGGCGCCCGTGTCAGAACACGGCGTGAGGACCCTATTACTCCCTATCGTCCCTGACACTTGGCGGGACGAAAAGGCGGTCCTCCCGGTTCAAATATTTCTTGGAGATAGAGGGGGCTGCGGTGGGGCGGTCGCAGGGGTTCGGAACCTGCGCATCGTCCGCGCGCTGCGGTCAGCGGTCAGATTGCTCCGATGCTAGCGTGGCGTGCCGGCGGGAGATGCAGGTTCGCAGGAAGACTCGTTACAAAGCGCGGTCCGTAGATGCCGTTCCGCGCGCGCCAGTTCCTTCTGGACGGTACGTTTGTGGAGCCCGAATTTGGCAGCGATTTCGACCTGCGTCTTCTCGTCGCGCCAGGCCGCCAGGAAGATGTCGCGCCTCTGGGCTGGCAGGGTCTCAAGCGCGTCGAGCACTCGATCCAGAGCAAGCCTTGCGCTCGCCGCGCGCTCGGGATCCGGCGCATCGTCGGTGAGATCAACGACTGCGGCGGCATCGGCGGGCGTGAACAGCATTTCATGACGTCGCCGGTTTTTCGCCAGATTGATGGCCATCCGATAGAGATAAGAGAGTGGATTTCTGACCTCCCCTATGACGGGGCCGCTCTCGAGCTTGAGATAGGCGTCGTGGAGCGCCTCAGTCGCGGCATCTGGCGATCGCAGCGCACCGCTGAGCCTGACGAGCAGCAAATCATATTCTGTTTCGAGCAAAGTACGCAGACGGTCGAGAGACGCGTCCGCGATGTGGGCGGACCGGAACGGGGCGCCGGCAACCGCAAGGCTCCGCCCCACAGATGGACCGCCTGGCCCACCCTCCCCGCGACGGGGTAAAGTGCCACCATCCTTCACGGGCTTCGTCGGCACAGCCGCCTCGCCATCCGGTCAGGATGGTCCCAGCACTTGCGCCGTGCGCGCCAAAACCCATCGGTCCTGAGAATCCGACCAGCACGAGAGAGCCGCGATATTATGTGCTCATTGGGCATGGAAGCGTCCATCATCTAAGGTAGCGCGACCAGCGGCGTCAGCGCGTGATCGATCCCCCAATCCGGCACATGCCCAAACTTGCGAATCAATCGCAACAACATAGCTGCTGTTATCCCTCGACACAACGCGACGGGCCGCCAGACGGACGTATCGGCTGAGAGCATCCGCTTCCCGAAACATGCTTATATTCCATTGCAGTCGAGGCTTTAAGCGCTGCAGGCACGCGGTCCACAAACCGCCGGCTTGACGGAGGGCGAAGACGGCCAGACTATTCTGCGGTGTCGGCACCAGAAAGCCTGTACTCCTACGAAATAGCGTTGGGCAGCGATGATCCGCTGGCGGATCATCCTAACCAATAATCTCCTCGATGAGCAGCAAGCCCAGGAAGCCGACGAAGAACATCGCGCTGATCAGTGGGCTGTCGGGCCGCTCATGGGCCTCGACCAACAGCTCCTCGGTGACGAGATACAGCAGGGCCATAAGGCCGAAACTCAGGAAGCCCGCGATCACCACGGGCGAAAAGGTAGCGACCGGGGTCGCGACCAGTGCGCCAACCGGAAGGAGCAACGCCAATCCGAACGTGATGGCGATCACCTTGCGCCTGGAGCGCACCGTCTCCCCGAGTTCGGCTGTCACCGTCAATCCGAGGAACAGCACTTCGAGCGTGAGCGCGATCGTCAACAGAAGGCCGGCTTTGGCGCCTGCGATGAATGCCAGCCCGAGCACCAGTCCATCGATGAGAATGTCGATGCCGATCGCGCCCAACATCGCCACCGGCCCCTTGGTCCGTCCTTCCAGGCCTTTGAGCGACAGCATGACAGCGACCCCGAGCGCACCGCCCATGAAGGTCGCCAACGGAGATGCTTCGTGCATGACCTGCGGCAATATTTCCGCGGCGGCGGCCGCGAACACCACGCCAGCGGCCAGATGCTGCATGGCGCTGACGAACCCGGGGCTCGGCTGGCGCCAGCTCGCCCATATCGAGCCCAGGATCACCGCCAGCACGGGAATGAGCGTGTATTGCAGCGCCAGCATATTCGTTCTCCCGCGAGCCCTAGATCCGACGACAGGCTTGGGCAGGATGCCCTTGACGGTTGATCGTCATCTGCCCGCCCGTTGCATCGGCCGTGATCCGATCGCCGATATACTGAAGCCCTTGCCCCGGGGCACTGAGCCGTACCGGCTTTCCGTCGGCCGTGCTGCGCATCTCGATGGTCAGGCCATCAGCAAGGAAATCGACGGTGATTTGCGCACCGTCGTCACATCCATAGATGTGACGCCCGATGATCTGCGGGTTTGTGCCGGCGAAATGATCTTCGTCGTGCGGATTGGACGAGGGCGCCTGGCTGGAGCAGCCTGCCGCGCTCAATATAATCAGGGCCGCGACCGCGAGAGAAGCCCCTGAAGATCGCAAACGTCGTGGCACCTGCTTCACTGCCGGCCCAATTTCCGTGGGCGCGACGAACATTTAATGAGCCTTCCGTTTGGCAACACGGCGATCACCGCGCGAAAGCGGGCGCGCCGCCGGCGAGCCGGGTCTGAGGTAGCGCTCGAGAGCCCGGTCCGATTCCTTCATGCTGCCCAGGATGTGACCTTTCATCTTGCGCGCAGCCAGAATCGAAACGAGGCCCCAGCAGCGCGTGGTGTGACGGATCTCAGTCCCAGAGGAAATCTCGTCGATCCGATAGGCTTCCTCAAGCATCAGCAGGCCCCGCATCCCGGTCTTCCAGCCGATTTCCGCGGGTTTGCGGAAGCGCGTGATCGTCGCCGGCGCCGTCAGGGGCTTGCGCAGGAAGGTGGTGTTGAACGTGTACCCGATCGCGCTTCCTTCCGCAGCAACGCCCGACAGCCGGATGAACGGGTGCCACCGCGCAAAGCCGCCAAGGTCGGACACCGCCGTCCACACACGCAGCGGTGACGTCGACAGGCACGTCACATGCTCAACCTCAAACATTGTCTCGATCCTTGAAGGCAAGCAGCCGCAACGCATTGAACACGACGACCAGCGTCGATCCTTCATGCGCAAGGACCGCCGGACCGATTCCGAGCCCAAGGATCGTTGCCGGCAGCAACACAGCGACGACACCAAGGCTCATATAAAGATTCTGGCGAATAATCCGGCTCGTCTGCCGGCTGAGCCCAACCGCGAACGGCAAATGCGCGAGATCATCGGCCATCAGAGCAACGTCTGCCGTTTCGAGCGCGACATCCGATCCTGCCGCTCCCATAGCAATACCCACGGTCGCATTGGCCATCGCCGGCGCATCGTTGACACCGTCACCGACCATCGCAACCTTGTCCTGCGCCTTCAGCTTCTTGATGGCCTCGACCTTGTCCTCGGGCATGAGATCGCCCCAGGCCTCATCCAGGCCCACCTGCTTGGCGATCGCGTCGGCGACACGCTGGTTGTCGCCCGAGATCATGATCATGCGGGTAATACCGAGCTCGCGCAGCCGGGCGAGTGTCGCGACGGCAGCGGCGCGGGGCGTGTCCATCAGCCCGATCACGCCAAGATAGCGCTCGCCCCTGCGGACGATCATCGTTGTCCGGCCCATCTCCTCAAGTTTCACACCGGCATCGCGCAGCCCTTCCGGCAACGGAGCACCGTCGACCTCTCCAAATAATTTGGGACTGCCGATATGGACCGCCTCGCCTTCGACCATCGCCTGGACACCCCGACCCGTGATGCTGCGCAGGTCGGTAGCGGCCGGAATCCCCACCTCGCCGAGCCGCGCACGACCGCCAGAAGCAACGGCGGCGGCGAGCGGATGATCGCTCAGGCTCTCAACGGCGATGGCAATGCGCAGCAAATCCGCTTCGGTGGCGCCGTCGGCGGGAATAACATCGGTAATCTGCGGCCGACCTTCGGTCAGCGTGCCAGTCTTGTCGAAGGCGATAGCGCGAAGGGTGCCGAGATTCTCGAGTGGCCCGCCTCCCTTGACCAGAACGCCACCGCGCGCGGCCCGCGCAATTCCCGAGAGCACGGCGCTGGGCGTCGCGATCGCGAGTGCGCAGGGACTGGCAGCCACCAGCACCGCCATGGCGCGATAGAAGCTGTCACGGAAGGGTTCGTCGATCACCACCCAGGCAAACAGCAGCAGCACGACGAGCGCCAGGACAGCGGGCACGAAGATCCGCTCGAAGCGGTCGGTGAAGCGCTGGGTCGGCGACTTTTGCGCCTCAGCTTCGCCGACCATCTGCACGACCTTGGCAAGCGTGGTGTCCTTGGACAGGCGGGAGACCTGCACCTCGATCGCGCCCGCGCCGTTGATTGTCCCTGCAAAGATCCGATGCGCCGCCGCAACCTTGTCAGGCTGTGCCGCAGCGCCCGCGGGATCGTCGACCGGTCGCTTGTCCACCGGCATGCTCTCGCCGGTGACCGGCGCCTGGTTGACGCTTGAGGTGCCGACCACCACGAACCCATCGGCCGGCATGCGTTCGTTGGGCTTGACGATCGCGATGTCGCCGACCGCAAGCTCCTCGACAGGGATTTCCCGGGTTTGCCCGTCCCGCCGTACCAGCGCGGTCTGAGGCGCGAGTTCGGCGAGCGCCTCGATGGCACGCTTGGCTCGGCCCATCGCATAATGTTCGAGCGAATGCCCCATGCTGAACAGGAACAGCAGCAGCGCGCCTTCCGCCCAGGCACCCAGCGCGGCCGCGCCGCCGGCGGCAACGAGCATGAGCGTATCGATCTCGAACCGCTTCATGCGCAGATTGTCGATCGCCTCACGAAGCGTGAAATAGCCGCCCAAGCCATAGGCCAGAATGTAGGCAGCCATCGGTATCCAGGTCGGAGCGCTGGTGAGCTTTTCGACGCCGAAACCGACCGCTGCGAACAGACCGCACAGTATCGCGAAGATTATCTCGGTGTTTGCGCCGAATATCATCCCGCCATGCGCGTGATCATGGCCCTCGCCTTCTTTGCCCGCGCCATGGTCATGCCCCTCATGACCCTTTTCATCGCCATGAGCATGGCCGGCATGGGCGTCGGCAGCGCCCGCCGCCGCGGGCAATGATGGCGCCCTTCCCGGCTCGGCACGGACGCCGAGGCCCATTTCCCCAAGCAGACGACGAACATCGCTCTCCGAGATTGCTTCACGGTCGAAGTCCAACCGCACCACGCCGGCAGCAGACGCATCGGCCTCGACGATACCAGGAGCGCGGAGCAGTCGTTCCGCGACGGTCCGCGCGCGGCGCTGGTTGGAGAGCCCTTCGACGTTCCAGCGCAGATGTCCAAATCGCTCTGTGATCTTCGCGCCCTCGCTTTGCGCGAGTTCACGAATACGCGGCAAGGATAGGAAATCCGGGTCGTAATGGACACAAAGCTTTGCCGGTACATCGCCTTCCGCCGCGACGATATGTGCGTCGAGAACACCTTCCCGCGCGCTTAGATTGGCCACCAGACGCGCCACACAGCCATCGGCCGTGTCATCGACTTCGGGCAAGAGGAGCGGCAATTCCAGGCGCAGTTTTTCGGTCATTGCGCCTCTCCCGGCGTGTCGCTCGGGGCGAAGCTTGCAGCTTCGCCCCCCACGATCTCGACGACTTCCAGGGTCATGAGGCCAATCCCGGTCACATCGGCGAGCGAGGCCACGAAGGCACGGAGCCTTGCATCCTCATCCACGATCTCGATAACCAACGACTGATCATCTTCGAGGACATGACGGCGGTGGACATGTGCTGATCGGCCAAAGCCGATCAATGCCTGAAGCACCGTCACCCCGGCCACTTTGGCGTCACGCGCGCGCGTCGCAACCACTTCGAATACCTTGCGATCGCCGAAGTAAGCGGCTTCGTCGGTGTAGATGCGCAGCAATTTTGCTTGTTCGTTCATCTTCTTGTCCTCTCTCTCAGGCCGTTGCTGGCGAGGCATTCGGGGCCTCTTCATCGTGCTGTTTTGCAGGCCGGCGACCGATCCGCTCGCCCAAGCCCAATACAACCTTGGAAATGGCAGGCAGCACCAGCAGGGTCAGGATCGTCGCCGCGATCAAACCGCCGATCACGACGGTAGCGAGCGGTTTCTGCACCTCGGCGCCGGTGCCGTGCGCGAGCGCCATCGGTACGAAGCCAATCGCCGGCACGAACCCGGTCATGATGACGGGCCGCACCTTCTCGAACGTGCCCTCGATGATGGCCCGGCTCAACTCGACGCCCGCCTCCAGCTTCTCCCGGATCGCGGTCATCACGACGAGACCGTTCAGGACCGCGACCCCCGCAAGACAGATAAATCCGACCGCGGCGGAAACGGAGAAGGATATGCCTGTCAGCCAGAGGGTGAAAACGCCGCCCGCAAGGCCCAAAGGCACCGCGAGAAACACCGACGCGGCCCGGGCAAGACCGCCGAGCGCCATGTAGAGCAGACCGAATATGGCAAGAAAACACAGGGGCACGACGATCGCGAGACGCTGCGACGCCGCTTGCAGGTTCTGGAACTGGCCACCCCACTCCAGATAGGAGCCCGATGGCAAGGCCAGCTTGTCGACCTTGGCCTGGGCCTCGGCGACGAAGGAACCGACGTCACGACCGCGCACATTGGCCTGGATGACGACGCGCCGCTTGCCATTCTCGCGGCTGATCTGGTTCAGACCTTCGCTGAACCGGAACTGCGCGACCTGCGAGAGAGGTACGGAACCCCTGTGTCCGCCGGCTTCCTGGGGAAGCAGGACAGGAAGCGCGGCCAGGGCATCGAGGCTTTCGCGCGTGGCCGCCGGTACGCGCACGGTCACCTCGAAGCGCCGATCGCCCTCAAAGAGCAAACCCGCCTCACGCCCGCCCATCGCGGCCGCAACCGTGTCGGCGACTTCCTCGATGGTCAGGCCGTAACGCGCGATCGCCGCACGATCGAACTTCACGTCGAGCGTTGGCGAACCGCTGGTTTGTTCTGCCTTTACGTCCGCAGCGCCGGGAACGGTCTGGAGCGCACGAACGATTTCCTGCGCAGTGACGCCCATCTTGTCGAGATCATCGCCATAGAGCTTGATCGCGACATCGCCACGCACGCCCGCGATCAGCTCGTTGAAGCGGAGCTGGATGGGCTGGCTGACCTCGAAGGCATTGCCGATCTTCGCGCCGGACTTTTCTTCGATCCGCTTGAGCACGTCGGCCTTCGTGTTGACGCCTTCAGGCCATTCTTCCTGTGGTTTGAGGATCACAAAGCCGTCGGAAATGTTCGGCGGCATCGGGTCGGTCGCTACCTCCGCCGTGCCGGTTTTCGAGAACATGACCTCAACTTCGGGCAGGCTGGCGACTGCCTTTTCGACCTCGCGCTGCATCTCCAGTGACCGCTCAAGCGACACGGAGGGGACGCGGGTCGAGGCAAGCGCGACATTCTTCTCGTCGAGCTGGGGGATGAACTCCTGTCCCAAGAAGCCGAAGACCAATGCCGACGCCGCGAAGAAAGCGAAGCCGGCGCCGATGAACGGCCATGGCTTTGCCACCGCTTTGTGCAGCAACGGCGCATAGCGCGCCTTGGTCTTGGCGATGATCCAGACCTCCTTTTCCGAGACCTTGCCTCGGATCAGGAGCGCAACCATCGCCGGTACGAAGGTGAGCGCAAGGATGAACGCCGCGACCAATGCGAGCATGATCGTGATGGCCATTGGCGAGAAGGTCTTGCCTTCCACACCGGTGAACATGAGCAGCGGTGCAAAAGCGAGCAGGATGATGCCCTGGCCGAACACCGTCGGCTTGATCATCTCCTGGGACGCCCGCATCGTCTCTTCGAGACGTTCGCGCAGGTTGAGCAACCGGCCTTCATGCTCCTGGCGGTGGGCGAGCCGCGCCAGGCAGTTTTCAATGATGATCACCGCGCCATCGACGATCAGGCCGAAGTCGAGGGCGCCGAGGCTCATGAGGTTACCCGGCACGCGAAAGGCATTCATGCCGATCGCCATCATCAGGAAAGAGAAGGGAATGATGAGGACTGCGATGATCGCCGCGCGGACATTGCCGAGCAGCAGGAACAGCGCGGCCGCGACCAGGATCGCGCCTTCGATCAGATTCCTTTGAACCGTGGCAACGGTCGCATTGACGAGCTTCGATCGGTCGAGGACCGTCGTCACCTTGATCCCTGGCGGCAGCGACTTGCCAATCCCGTCCAGTCTCTCCCCGACATTGCGCGCGACGACGCGGCTATTCTCGCCGATCAGCATCAACGCGGTGCCGATGACGGCTTCATGGCCGTTCTGGCTCGCAGCGCCCGTGCGCAACTCGCCGCCGATCTTCACATTGGCGACGTCCTTGACCGCGATCGGCAAGCCGCCACGGGTCGCGACAATGGCGTCGGCAATCTCGTCGATATCGCGAATGCGCGCGTCCGCGCGGAGCAGGAACGCCTCACCGCCGCGATTGAAGTAGTTGGCGCCGACTGCGAGGTTCGATGCCTCCAGCGCCTTGGCGAGTTCGGAATAGGAGATGCCGTAGGAGGACAGCTTCACCGGATCGGGCTCGACGATATATTGCTTGGCGTAGCCGCCAATCGAGTCGATGCCGGCGACGCCCTTTACGGTGCGAAGCTGCGGACGGATGATCCAATCCTGTACCGTGCGCAAATAGGCGGCACGGCCCACCTCGTCGGTCAGCCGCGCGCCTTCCGGGGTCAGAAAACTGCCATCCGACTGCCAGCCCGGCTGGCCGTTGCGAACGGTCGCGCCTTTCCCGCCGGGATTGGCGAAATCGACCGAATACATCAGCACTTCGCCAAGGCCCGTCGTGACCGGACCAATCTGCGGCTGGACACCTTCGGGAAGCGTATCGCGTGCCTGTGTCAGCCGTTCGCTGACCTGCTGGCGAGCGAAGTAGAGATCGGTCTTGTCGGTGAAGATCGCCGATACCTGGCTGAAGCCGTTGCGCGACAGCGAGCGGGTCGTTTCAAGGCCGGGAATGCCAGCCAGGGCGGTCTCGATCGGGAAGGTGACGCGCTTTTCGATTTCAATCGGCGACAGGCCGCGTTCGACGGTGTTGATCTGGACCTGATTGTTGGTGATGTCGGGCACTGCGTCGATCGGCAGCTTTGTCAGCTGCCACGCGCCGAAGCCGGCGATGACGAGAAAAAGGAGAACGACCGCCCAGCGTGCGCGGACGGATAGCGCCATTAAGTTCGCGATCATGGGTTCATTCCTGGGATCGTGCCCGCCGCGTCAGCGGTGGAGGCGTAGGACACAATGATTTGGGAGACAGCGGCAGCGTCCGCGATCGGCAAGCGCACGGCATATGAACCGGTGCGTGAACCCTTGGGGGCGATCCTGCTCCAGCGCGTGTCGGCGGTTACGTCGGGGCGACCATCTGAAAAACGGGCCACGACGTGCAGATGCCCATGAAGCATGCCAAGAGCCAATGCTGGGCGCCGGACCAGTCCGTGAACCAGAACGGTGTCACCGCCGTCCTCGGCATGGACGCTCCAGATTTTAAGCGATTTGCCGGATCTCGCTTCAGGCGTGATAGCGAGCGCCGGATTATTGGCGCAGGCTGACGTCAAAAAGCCGACCGCGCTTCCTGCTACGATCTGCAGGGTTGTGGCGCGCCTCATTCCTCTTCCCCCGCGCCCTTGCCGAGCTCGGCTTTGAGCAAGAAGGCGTTGCGGGTGGCGATGGCCCGCCCAGCAGGGAAGCCCGACGCGACTTCAATACGGCCAGCGCTGCGCTGGCCGGTCGTCACCGGCGTCGCCTTGAAGCCGTTGGCGGTACGCACGAACACGACGTCGCGACCGCCCACGGACTGCACCGCTTCTTCGGGAACGACGATCGCATTGGACGTCACGCTCCGGCTCGGAATCATCCGCACGCGGACCGCAAGGCCGGGTTGAAGCAGGCTGCTGGTCACGTCCAGGACCGCAGTAGCAGCGCGCGTTTCGCCGCTGAGCGTGGGTGTTACAGCCCGCACCAGCGCATCGACAGTACGGCCATCAGGGAGTTCGATGATCGCCTTGTCCCCTGCTTCGAGACGAGCGGCATCAGCGGCACCGACCGCCGCTTCGATCTGGATCTGGCGCGGATCAGCGACCCGAAACAGCTCCGTCTCCGGTTGTACATAGGCTCCAAGACTGACCTTCATTGCGGTCACGCGACCCGAGATCGGACTGGCGAGGACAACGCCGCGACCATCGGACGTGATGTTGGCGGCACCCGCTGCAACCGCCGCTCGCCGCGCTTCCGCAGCGGCCGAGGCCGCTTCTGCCTGTGCGGTCTCCAGATCGACCCGGGCGGATACCTTCTGGTCATAGAGATAGCGTTCGCGGGCCAGCGCCTTCTGAGCCAGCGTTGCCTTGGCGCCCGCGGCCGTGCGGTCCGCCGCAATCTGTGCCGCATCGCGGCTTTCTACCACCGCCAGCGCCTCACCGGCACGAACCGGATCGCCCAGCCTCTTCAGGACACGCGTTACGGCGCCACCCGCCCTTGCGGTCACGATCGCCTCACCGGTCGGCGACGGCGTGACGACGGCCTGGGAGATAATCTCTGCCCCAAGCCCGCCTGCGGCGATCGTCTCGGTGACAACGCCGGCATCCTTGATCGCGGCCGCAGTCATCGTGATCGTATCGGCGGGTGCATCGGCCTGAGCCTCGTCGCTCTTTGCCGCAGTTTCGGTCGTGGCCGCGGGGGTGTCGCTCGTGCAGCGCGCGACGGTAAAACCGCCGACGGCAGCGAACAACACGGCACCCGCCACGCCGCCCAGAAGGCGCTTGTCTTGGATCATACGATATCTCCGGAATGGGGCTGGCCTGGGCACGATAGCCCGGCGATCGACGGCGCATGTGCCGTCATGATGGGAAAGTGCGCGGCGAACCGCAGCTTGAAGGAGGATAGCTGCATCGCTCAGCGCTCCCGCAATTCAGGCGCGGGCGCGGTCAGTCGCTCAAGGCGAGCCTCGGCATCGTGATAGGCTGCCAGGGCATCGGTGAAGGCAGCGCGTGTCTCGGCAAGCGTTCTTTCCGCCTCCAGCAGGTCGAGCTGACTGAACTTGCCCTGGGCATAACCGACACGGGCAATCCGCGCGGCCTCCAATGCCGCGGCAAGGCCAGGGCCGCCCATGGATCTGGCCGATGCCGCCGCATTGGCGAGTTGGGCCTGCGCGCCTGCAATGGCCTGCTCGGCCTCGATGATCGCCAGCCTGCGATTGGCGTCGGCGCGATCCTGCTCCGCCCGGGCCTGGCTGACAGCTGCGGAACCGTTGTTGAAGACGGGAAAGGGAATGGCGATCCCCACCACGGCCGCCATGTCGTTGGTCTGCGCGAGACGACGTGCGCCAGCGCTGATCGTGATGTCGGGAATGCGCTGGGATCGTGCGAGCCGAACCTGGGCGCTGGCCGTATTCACGTCCGCTTGGGCGGCGGCAAGCGCCAGCGTTCCGTCGGGCGCGATCGTCATCACCGGCCCGTAGCCGCCGATACGGTCGAACCAGGCCAGATCAAGCGCACCATCGATGGGCTGACCGATCAGGCGCGCGAGATTGCCGCGTGCCACTTGGGCCTCGCGGGTCGCCCGTTCCAACCCAAGCTCGGCGTTGACACGCAGCACGTCGGCACGCTGCTGGTCGATCGGTGCCCCCGCGCCGGCAGTCACGCGAACGCGCGCCGCCCTGAAGGCATTGCCTGCGATCTCTGCTTGCTGGCGTGCGACGTCCACCCGCCGTTCGGCGGCGGCCGCCTCGATATAGGTTTGCGATATTCGCAGATTGAGGTCTGCAAGCGCGATAGCTGCGTCGATGCGAACGCGATTGCTGCGGGAATCGGCGACCGCGATGCGGGCCGAACGCTTGCCGCCCAGCTCGATCGGCAAGGCAAGACTCGCGGTCGTTTCGGCGCTTCGGACGCCGCGATAATCACCCGACCCCGCGACATTCTCCGTCTGCACCTGAATCTCAGGATTGGGCCGAAGGCCAGCGATGGTGCGGGCAGCGCCAGCCGCACGCAGGTCGGCGCTCGCAGCATCGATACTGGGGGAGCTGCCCCCCGCGATGGTACGGGCACGGTCCAGCGTGAAGACAGGTTGATTGGCAGACGGCGGCGATGTGGCCGTCTGCGCCTGCGCGATCGACGCGCAGGACGTTACGGCCAGTAAGGCCGCGATGACACGATGCATGGATAAAGAACTCCTGACGAACCTTGAGAGCCCACCGGTCGATGCCGGAGGGAGCTAGGGAATCGTCAGGCTTGTGGAGGTCGTAGCGCCGCGTCAGCGGCCGCGGTTGCCATGGCTATCGCCTGGCCGGGCCGCATGATGGATCCAGCTGAATCCTGTCCAAAGGGTTCGGCCTTCGCCAATGGTGCTGCGACATGATGGCCATGGCAACTGCCATGATGGTGCGGATAGCCCTTGTCGCTATCGGCGGGTACCTGGTCGCCATCGCCATCGGCATGACCAATCTCGGCGGCGCTATTGGCATCGATACAGACGATCGGCTCCATTGCATGCGTGACCGACCCCATCCCCAGGGACAGGAACACGGCCAGGCAAGCAAAAAGGATCGTCAATCGATGCATCTACGCTCCTTCTAGCAACTATCGGCTCGTAGAGGCCAGAGAATGTTGTGCCGAACCTTCACTTGCCGGATTCGGGCGCAGTTCTGCGCGAGCCTGGCTGATGATTTGCAGACCGCCCCAGATACCCAGGGCCGCCATGATCAGGGCGACAGCGAGATCCGGCCAGGCCGTGCCCGTCCCGACGACACCGGCTGCCGCTAGCAGGACCGCAAGATTGCCGATCGCGTCGTTGCGCGAGCAGATCCAGACCGAGCGCATATTGGCGTCGCCACTCCGGTAGCGATAGAGCATGAGCGCAACGCTGCCGTTGGCGATCAGGGCGATGACCCCGACGATCCCCATCGTCTCGGCCTGCGGCACGCCACGGCCCAACGCCGCAAGGACCGTGGTGACGAGCACATAAAGGCCGAAGGCGAGGATCGTGCCGCCCTTGAGCAGCGCGGCGCGCGACCTCCAGCCCAGCGCCATGCCGGCGACCCCGAGACTGATTGCATAATTGGCGGAATCGCCCAGGAAATCGAGTGCGTCCGCCTGCAGGGATCGCGATCCCGAAGCGATACCCGCGACGATCTCGCCCAGAAACATTGCCAGATTGATCGCGAGCGCGATCCACAACATGCGGCGCCAGCGCGGATCGGGCGCTTGCGGCGCGTCCGACTGGCAGCTGCTACAGACCATGGATCGGGACTCGGACAGACATCATGAACATCTCTATGCACCCTCTAGTTGCTAGAGGGTCAAGGCAAATAATGTTCGCTCGCGCCGCCCGCATCAGCCGGTTGCCGCAGCGGCGCGGCGCCGGTTGAGAATGAAGCCGCCGAGCACCGCGATGAGCATCAGGAGTTGGGCGGCCATCGATTGCATGGTCGGGAAGATGCCGAGCATGGAAATGCGGATTCCGCCGCCAAGCGGGGCGATGTCGATGATGCCGGCTTCCTGCAGCGCCGACACGCCCTTGCCGGCGAGCACGATGGTGAGGATTGCCATCAACCACGCGCTATAGGCGAAGAATTTCGCGATCGGCAGGTCGCGGCTATAACGCAGCATGGCCCAGGCAATGAGCCCGAGCAGCAGGACCGCCGAGCCGGCGCCGACCAGCATCATGCTGCCATTGCCCTGGGTCCAGAGCGCGGCATAGAACAGGATCGTCTCGAAGACCTCGCGATAAACGACGATGAAGGCCAGGCCGAACAGGAACCAGGCCGACTGCTTCGACAGCGCGCGCGACATCTTCTCCCTGATGTAGCGTTGCCATTGGTCCGCCTGTGCCTTTCCGTGCATCCAGATCCCCACGGAGAGCAGGACGACGGCCGCGAACAGCGATCCGAACCCTTCGGTAAGCTCCCGGCTCGCGCCGCTGATGCCGATCGCATAGGTCGCGATTCCCCAGGTCAGGGCGCCCGCCGCCAGCGCCCCGATCCAGCCGCCATGGACGTAGGGCAGCACTTCAGGCCGCTCCGCCTTGCGCAGGAAAGCGACCATCGCAACGACGATCAGCAGGGCTTCGAGCCCCTCGCGCAGCAAGATGGTAAAGGCGCCCAGGAAGGTCGATGCGCTGCTCGCTGCGTCGGGGGACAATGCCGCATCGGCGTCGTCGAACAGACCGTCGAGCACCTGGACGCGGGTGGCGATCTCGTCCGCGGGGCGCCCCTGCTGGAGCCCCGCCCGGAATTCGCCCATGGTGCTTTCGATATGCCCCATGAGCGTTGCATCGCGCGCGGTCAGCATCGGCTCGAGTGGCTCGAAGCCATCGAGATAGGCGGAGAGCGCGAGTTCCTGGGCGGCGTGGCGGTCGCCACCACGATAGGCGGCAAGGCTCTGTGCCAGCTTTTCGCGCGCGATGGTCAGCGAACCGGGGGCCTGCCGGATCACCGCGTCCGGGTGGCGGCGCAGATAGGCGATCACCGCGTCCGCCTTGGCAGGTCCGAGCGTTTTCGCAAGCGACTCGGGTGTCAGCCCCGCCAGCGTCGTCAGGTCAGGGATCATGTGCCGCAGGTCGGGATCGGATTTCCACAGCCGCTCGCCCTGACTGGCAAGAGCATCGGGAAATGCGAAGCGACCGGCATAGAAGGCCAGCGCCCAGCGATCTTCGCTCGGCAAGGTCGCAAAGCTTTGCATCGCGGTGCCGTCAATGCCCTGACCGATCACTTGGTAGAGCGCGAAGGGACTGCGCTGCCGCGCGCGCTTCACCTCGCTAAAGGCGATCGGCGGCGTCGTGAGCTTTGCAGCATCGGGGCCATGCCCATCTCCGGTCATGCCATGGCAGCTCGCGCAATTCTGCGCGAACAAGGAGGCGCCCCGGGCCAGGTCGGGCGCCTTGCTCGGCGCGAGGGGCACCGGATAGGCCTTGAGTAGATCGGCGGCGAGGCCGTGGGCGATGCGGGCGACTTCCTCGGGCGTGCCTTTCGCGGCAATCAAACCCTGGAGACGGGTTGCGCCGGCGATCAGCGGTCCGCGCGCCGGTGTGGGCGGCAGAGCCGCGAGGCGGCTTGATACCGACGCCGCGAATTCGGTCATCTCGGCATATTCGGAAGGACTCTTCACCCGCCCGCCGCTGACAGCACCGCCATAATCGACCGCCATATAGTCGAGCAGCCGCCATGCCGTCTGCACGTCAGCAGTATCGGCGTGGGCAATGGTGCTGACACCGGCCATACAGAGAAATGCTGCCAGGACGGCCAGGGCGCGCCGAAACAACGGCTTTGGTCCCGGTGTGACGGGAGGACTCGGGCGGCGAGATTCGGCAGGGTGGAAGCGAGGCATCCCGGCCTCATAAACCCTCTAGCAGCTAGAGGGTCAAGCAGTTCTGCAACTTAGTTGCAATAGCGGGTCATCCCGAGCGCTCGATATCCGGCGCCAAAGTCTCGATGATCCGACATTGCGAGATAGTCCCCTGCCCGCATTGGACGATGAGATTGCCCAGCTCCGAACGCAAGGTCGCCAGATCCTTCAACTTGCGATCGATCTCGGCGAGATGTTCTCGCGCGATGAGATCCACCGCCGAGCAGGAAATGTCCTTCTGGTCCGCCAGGCCGAGCAGCGCCTGGACTTGGTCGAGGGAAAAACCGAGAGCCCGCGCGCGACGGATGAAGCTGAGCCGCGCAAGGTGCTGGGGCAAGTAGGCACGATAATTGTTCTTCGTGCGTTCAGGCGCCTCCAGCAAGCCGGCGCTTTCATAATAGCGGATCGTCTCCACCTTCGTTCCCGTGGCGGCGGCGAGCTTGCCGATGCTGAGCGACCCTGACGCCATCGACCATGACCCTATAGTGACTTTAGGCTTCTATAGAGACCGTTGGCACAAAGAGTCGAGCAGGCTGTGGCGCCGGAGAAGGCCGGCGCCATCGAACCTGGTCAGGGCTGCTTGTGGATCGCGGTCACCTCGCCCGCGCTGCCGGTCAACGTAAGGTCAAAATCGACCTTGTCGCCGACCTTGGCAGCATCGGTGATCGCCGGTGCAGCCTTGAACGCCATCGTCATCGCCGGCCATTTGGCTTCGGGGATCGGGCCATGATCGAGCGTGATCGTGCCCGCGGTCTTGTCGATGGCGGTGACCGTACCATGACCCTTGGCCATGATCGGCGCAGTGGCCGCCGGTGCCATCGCCATGTTGCCCATGTCGCTGTTCATGGTTGCGGCAGCAGGCGCCGCCTGGTTGGTCTCGGCCGCAACGGGAGTCTCCGCTTTCTTGCCGCACGCGGCAGTCATGGCGGCGAGGCCGAGGGCAATCGTCAGTCGTACATAGGTCATGGTCTTCTCCTTGCAGGTTAAACAGGTTGGCGGATGGACTTTGCCCGTCGCCGCCGGAGCAAAAGATAGGCGGCGGGAAGGACGAACATCGACAGCAGTGGCGCGGTGAGCATGCCGCCGATCATCGGGGCGGCGATCCGGCTCATCACTTCGGAGCCTGCGCCCGATCCGAGCAGGATCGGCAGCAGACCGGCGAGGATGACCGCGACCGTCATCGCCTTGGGCCGGACGCGAAGCAACGCGCCCTCGCGCACCGCCGCCTCGACCTGACCGGCATCAAGGTCGTCACCGCGCTCCTCCAGCGCATTTTTCAGGTAGATCAGCATCACCACGCCGAACTCGGCCGAGACGCCGGCGAGTGCGATGAACCCGACCCCGGTTGCGACCGACTGGTTGAATCCGAGCAGATAGAGGATCCAGATCCCGCCGGTGAGCGCGAACGGCAGCGTGCCCATGATCAAGGCCGCTTCGTCGAACCGGCCGAAGATCATGTAGAGCAGCACGAAGATGATCAGCAGCGTCGCAGGCACGACCAGCTTGAGCTTGTCGACCGCGCGCTGGAGATATTCGAACTGGCCTGAGTAAGCGATGCTGACGCCCGGCGAGAGCCTGACCTGCTTCGCCACCGCGCGTTGCAGATCGCCAACCACCGAGGCGAGGTCGCGCCCGCGCACATCGACATAGACCCAGGTCGAGGGCCGCGCATTCTCGGTCTTGAGCATCGGCGGTCCTTCGGCAATCGATACATTGGCCACGGTGCCGAGCGTGATCTGCTGGCCCGACGGGGTGAGGACCGGCAATGTCCGCAGCCCTTCGAGGCTGTCGCGCAGCTCGCGCGGATAGCGCACGCTGATCGGATAGCGGGCCAGCCCCTCGACTGTCTCGCCGATCGTCTCGCCGCCGATCGCGCCCGAGACGATCGCCTGCACATCGGTGATGTTGAGCCCGAACCGTGCGGCGGCGGCCCGGTCGATATCGACATCGACATAGCGCCCGCCGGTCAGCCGTTCGGCGAGGGCGGAGGAAACGCCCGGCACGGTCTTGGCGACCGTCTCGACATCATGCGCGATGCGATCGAGCTGGACGAGATCGGCGCCGGAGACCTTGACCCCGATCGGGCTCTTGATGCCGGTCGCCAGCATGTCGATGCGGTTCCTGATCGGCGGCACCCAGACATTGGCGAGGCCGGGCAGCTTCACCGTCCGGTCGAGTTCGTCGACCAGTTTCTCCGGCGTCATCCCGGGACGCCATTGGTCGCGGGGCTTGAACTGGATCGTCGTCTCGAACATCTCCAGCGGTGCCGGATCAGTCGCGGTCTCGGCGCGACCGGCCTTGCCGAACACGCTCTCGACCTCGGGCACCGTCTTGATCAGCCGGTCGGTCTGCTGGAGCAGTTGCGAGGCCTTGGCCGCAGAGAGGCCCGGCAAGGCCGAGGGCATGTAGAGTAGGTCGCCCTCATCAAGGTTGGGCATGAATTCGCCGCCAAGCCGGGTGAGTGGCCAGGCCGTTGTCGCGAAGACCAGCGCTGCGATCAGCAGCACCGCCTTGGGTTTTCGCATCGTCCAGTCGATCGCAGGCCGGTAAAGATCGGTCAGCCAGCGGTTGACTGGATTGGCCTGCTCGGCGGGGATACGGCCCCGGATCAGCCAGCCCATGAGTATCGGAACGAGGGTCACCGACAGGATCGCCGCCGACGCCATCGCATAAGTCTTGGTGAAGGCGAGTGGCGCGAACAGCCGGCCTTCCTGTGCCTCCAGCGTGAACACCGGAATGAACGACAGCGTGATGATCAGCAGGCTGAAGAACAAGGCCGGCCCGACTTCGGCCGCCGCCTCGGTGACGACGGTCCAGCGCATCTCACCCTCGAGATGCTTGCCAGGATGCTCCTGCTCCCAGCGCTCGATCTTCTTGTGGGCATTCTCGATCATCACCACGGCCGCATCGACCATCGCGCCGATGGCGATGGCGATACCGCCCAGCGACATGATATTGGCATTCACGCCCTGGAATCGCATGACGACGAACGCGGCCAGCACGCCCAATGGCAGGGTCAGGATCGCGACCAGCGCTGAGCGGACATGCCAGAGGAACAGCCCGCAGACGATCGCGACGACGATGAACTCCTCGATCAGCTTGTGGGTGAGATTCTCGACGGCACGGTCGATGAGCTGCGAGCGGTCATAGACCGTCACCACCTCGACGCCGGGCGGCAGGCTTTTCTTGAGATCGACGAGCTTGTCCTTGACCGCCGCGATCGTCTCACGCGCATTCTTGCCCGAGCGAAGGATCACCACGCCGCCGGCGACTTCGCCTTCGCCGTTCAGTTCCGCGATGCCGCGCCGCATCTCGGGGCCGATCTGGATGGTTGCGACGTCGCCGAGACGCACGGGTACGCCACCGGCCGCCGTCTTCAGTGGAATCACCCGGAAGTCGTCGAGCGTCTTCAGATAGCCCGAGGCGCGGACCATATATTCGGCCTCGGCCATTTCGAGCACCGAGCCGCCCGCTTCCTGATTGGCCTGTTGGATCGCCTGGACCGCCTGTTGGTGGGTGATCCCGTAAGCGGCGAGCTTCACCGGATCGAGCAGCACCTGGTATTGCTTGACCATGCCACCGATGCTGGCGACCTCGGCAACACCGGTCACGGTCTTCAATTCGTAGCGCAGGAACCAGTCCTGAAGCCCCCGGAGCTGCGACAGGTCATGCCGGCCGCTCCGGTCGACTAGCGCATATTCATAGACCCAGCCGACCCCGGTGGCGTCAGGGCCGAGCGCGCTGCGAGCGCTCGGCGGCAAGCGCCCCTGCACCTGATTCAAATATTCGAGCACGCGGCTGCGTGCCCAATAGAGATCGGTCCCGTCCTCGAAGATCACATAGACGAAGCTGTCGCCGAAGAAGGAATAGCCGCGCACCGTCTTCGCGCCGGGCACCGACAGCATGGTGGTGGTCAGCGGATAGGTGACCTGGTTCTCGACGATCTGCGGCGCTTGCCCCGGATAGGAGGTGCGGATCACGACCTGCACGTCGGACAGGTCGGGCAGCGCATCGATCGGGGTCGAGCGCACCGCCCACAACCCGGCGCCGACCAATGCCAGCATCGCGATCAGGACGAAGAAGCGGTTCCTGACCGACCAGCGGATGAGATGGGCGATCACTGGCCAGCGACCTTCACCATGCGCCGCACGGTCGGCCCCGCCGGTGGCCGGTCGAACCCGAAGCGGACGCGGTCGCCGGCCTTCAGGCCCCGCACGACCTTCGGATCGGGAAGCTGGAACGTCATCGTCATCGCCGGCCAGCTGATGGCGGGCACCGGCTCATGGCTGAGCGTCACCGAATTGGCGGTGATCTGCTCTATCTTGCCGACGGTCTCGTAGAGCGCGGCCGTAGCTGCTGGTTTGACGGCAGCCGTCGGCGTGCCCCCGATCGGCCGCGCCTCCACGCCCGAGAGGCTCGCCTCGGAATCAATCAGGAACTGGCCCGACGCGACGATCTTCTCGCCTTCGCCGAGGCCCGCCAGGATCTCGGTGTCGCCGCCGGATTCACGGCCGGTCTGCACTTCGGCAGGCCGGTAGCGCCCCTTGTCTAGTGCGAGCATCACCAATGTCCGCTTGCCGGTGCGGATCAACGCTTCGGATGGCACCAGCAGCGCCGGTTGTGCGCTGCCGCCGAACGACACGGTGGCGAACATGCCGGGACGCAGACGCCCGCCGCGGTTGGGAAGCTCGATCCGCACGGTCAGCGTCCGGCTATCCGCCTGTGTCTGGGGCAGGATCGCGGAAACACGGCCCGACAAGGTCTCGCCGGGAAATGCCGCGAGCGTTGCCTGCACGGTTTGCCCGGGCCTGAGCGGACCGGCGATCGCCTCGGGCACGGCGGCGTTGAGCCAGACCGTGCCGAGGCCGTTGACCTCGGCGAGTGTCTGCCCCGCCGTCATCGTCATCCCTGCCCGAACGTCCAATGTCTTGATGACCCCACCGGTCGGCGTGGAGATCGTCACCACGTTATGCGGTCGCCCCGTCCGCTCGACCGACGCGATCGTGCTAGACGGCATTCCAAGCAGCGCGAGCCGCTGGCGCGCCGCCTGGATCAACGCTGCGTTCCCGGAGCGGCGAACCGCAAGAAACTCGGCCTGTGCGCCCGCCCATTCGGGAACGAGCAGATCGGCAAGCGGGGCACCGGCGCCGATGATGTCGCCGGGCGCACGGGCATAGACACGGCTAACGAACCCGCCCGCGCGCGCCTGGACGATCGCGACATCGCGCTGATTGAAGTCGATCGTGCCGGTGGCGGTGAGGCTACTGGCGAGCTCCCCGCGGCGCGCCGCAACTGTGCGGAGCCCCAGCGTTTGCGAGGTCGCCGGATCGATCCGCACGCCGGGTGCGTCGCCCCCGCCTTCGTCGGCATATTTGGCGACAAGCTGCATATCCATGAACGGCGACTTGCCCGGCTTGTCGAAATGCTGCGACGGCACCATCGGATCGTACCAGTAGAGCGCCTTACGGCCGGAATCGGCTGTTTGCATGTGAGCTGTTTCACTCCCACCGAGATGCGCGATGCCATAGCCGCCGACACCGGCGACGAGGGCGAGCGCTGCGGCAGCCAGTCCGAGCCGGGCGCGCGGTGAGATCTCGAGGCTCATTGGTCGGCGCTCCGATAGGTGAGGGTCAGCCGCGCGCCGTCGGCGGCGACCAGGGCTTCGCGGTCGAGGGCAGTGAGGGTCGCGTCGGCGAGCGCGGCATAGGCGTCGGCGACATCGACGAGACTGGCGCGTCCAGCGCCGTAGCTGGCAGTCTCCAATTTGACGCGCTGGTCGGCAAGCGGCTGCAGCGTGTCCCGCGCGCGCATCCACTGCTCATGATGCATGACATGATCGGCGAGATCGGCGTCGAGGTCGGCGGCGAGCGCGCGGCGGGTGGCCTCGCGTTCGGCCAGGACCCGCCCCGCATTCGCCTGGGCCACGGCGATCCCGGCATTCTGGCGATTGCGGGTGAAGAACGGCAGGCTGACGGTTACACCGGCAGAAACATAATCGCCGAACCGGGGATCGCGCCGTTGATAGGCCAGGTTGACACCGAAATCGGAGCGCCGCCCGGCGTCGGCCAGGCGAACATCGGCATCCACTTGCCCCGCCTGGGCATCGATCATTCGGACGGTGGGGTTGCGATCGAGGCCCGCTCGCAGGGTTGCCGCATTGACCGCAAAATCGGGGATCGGTCCGGCGATCTCGGGCGCGGGATCGCCGGTCCAGCGGGTCAGCGTCGCGCGTGCCCGCGCCACATTCGACACCAGTTCGCTGCGGCGATCCTGCATGGCGGCGACAGCCTGCTGCCCGGCGAGGGTCTGCGCCGGCCGCGCATTGCCCGAGGCGACAGCGCCTGGCGTCGTTCCCACCACGCGCTCGAGGCGGGACAGGACATCGTCGAGTGCAGCAAGTCTGCGTTCGGCATAGGCCAGGTTGATCCAGGCGAGCGCGGTGCCGACCTCGACCGTGCGCGCCTCGACGGCGGTATCGGCCTCGGCCGCCTTGATGTCACTATCGGCGCGCGCCTGCTGCGCGTGCCGCTTGGCGAGGTTGGGGATCTCCTGGGACACACCGACCCGCGCCATGGTGAAATCGTCGCGCTGCGGTTCGAACGCGAGCGGTCCCGAGATCGGGAAGCTCTCGACGCTCACGCCAAGCGTCGGATCGGGCAGTGCCCCGGCCGCGCCACGCGCGGACCGCGCGGCATCGGCGCCGAGCGTCTTGGCCTTGATCGACGGCGCTTCCTGCCGAGCGCGCTGGAGCGCGGTCTCGAAGGTGAGCGGATCGGCGAATGCAATGCCGGGAATTGCCGCGAGCAACGGCGCGCAAAGAAACAATCGCATGGGAAACTCCTGATCGGAGGATCAGGCCGACATCGCGCACTATGACAGGCATGTCAGTGGCGGCAGGATGGGGGCATCCCGTCGCCACTGCTGGTCTAGCTGTCTATGCGACCTGAAGCGGCCAGAACCTGCTCCTAGCCAACCGAAGGGGTCGAGGGTGATGCCATGCTGTGCATCTGCTTCATGCAATCAGCAGCACCGGTGCTGCTCATCTTCATCATGTCGCAGTCGCAAGCCGCCACTTGCGTGGCATCAGGCACCCATACACGCCGCTGGGCCGGCCCCGTGGCACGCGGGCCATATTGCGGAACCGACTTCCACTCATAGTGGCCGGACTGTTGACTGTGGTCGGGTTGGCCGGCGAACGCAGCGACGGGTGCGGCAAGGGCGAGCCCCAGCAGGGCATAGAAAACACGGTTTTTCATGACTGTAATCCTTTGGCAAAACATCGTGGTAGCAGCAGGTTGAGCAGGATGTTTGGTGCGCGACAGGCGCAACGACCCTGTCAGCCTGACGGCCGGTTTCGATCAGCCAAGGAGAGTCGGTGGTTCCGGTTCAGGAGTAAGATCACTGCCGCGCAGGACCGTGGTGGTTGTCCAGAAAGCCAGGATTGAACCGGCTTCGCGGCTGCCAAGCACCGGTGCGTCATTGCGCACGGCCATGGGAATAACGCAGCCCATCGCGGCGATGCAGGCCAAGGTCATGCCCTTGCACGGTTTCTGCGCAGGCTGCTGTTGCTGCGCCATCATCTTCATGCAGTCTTCGGACATCCCGGAAGCGGCCATACTCGACATCGCCATCGGCGCGGACGCCGCAGGCGGGCCGGACGCAAAGGCGGCTTCCTGGCCGAGCAGACCGATCAGGGCTCCAAGCAGGAGAAAGAGATGAAGCGCACGTTTCACAGCCGTAACCGAATACACCACTCATGATCCAGGGACAACGCCATACTCATCCGCCGTGGCGGGCGAAGATGGTTTCGCGGCCCGCACCAAAGGCAATGACATTGAAAGATTGGACCGCCTGCCCTGGGACTTCCATGCCCGGTGATCCGACAGGCATGCCCGTTACGGCGAGACCGCTCACACCACGCGGACGCTGCGCGAGAACGCGCTTCATGTCCGCGATGGGGACATGTCCCTCGAAAACCATGCCATCGACGATCGCTGTATGACACGATGATAGCCGAGCCGGTACGCCGTGCGCGCGCTGAAAGGAGGATCGCTGCTGATCGTCGACGATGGATAAGCGCCGGCCGAATTGCTGACGGACCTGGGCAGCCCATTGCTCGCAGCAACCACAGCCGGGATCCCGGTGAACGACGATGTCCGCAGCCGCTATCGCAAGCGAAGGAACGCCGAGGGCGAGGCACGCTGCAAAGAGGGAGGCAGACTTCATGTCGTCATTCCTGTTCGTACGTTCGATAACCACCGCCGGCTGCGGCCAATCACGCACTTGACCCTATTATACAGCTGCGATGCCCTTATCGTTACATACGCAGCGGAAAGATCCATCCCTCAGAAAAACACATTGCACCGGCGACCGACGTCAAAACCAGCTTCTCAAGCCGATCACAAAGCTCGTCGTTCCGACATTCTTGCCGTCGACCCGCGCATAGCGAGCCGTATCGCCAACTTTCCGATCATAGGACACACCGATATAGGGCGCGAACTCCCGCCTGATCTCATAGCGAAGCCGCAGACCCAGTTCGGCGTTCGATAGGCCCGAACCAATCCGGTTCTCGGGTACATCCTGCGCCGCGAAATTCAGCTCGACGCGCGGCTGGAGGATCAGGCGTTGGGTGATCCGCTGATCATAGTAGCCCTCGGCGCGAGCGAGAACATCGCCCTTGTCAGACAGGAACAGCGCGCCTTCGATCTCAAACCAGTTGGGCGCCAGTCCTTCGATACCGATGGTCGCATAAGTACGCGAGGGGTTCGGCTTGAAATCGTACCTGACACCCGCCTGCAGGTTCCAGTAGGGATCCATCGCACGGCTATAGAGCGCCTGCACTTCGGCGCTATCGACGCCGCCGCCCTTGAACGCCCCTTCGCCCTCGCTCTTGACGACCAACCGGTTGATGTCCCCGCCGAGCCATGCCTCTCCGTCCCAGCGAAAGCCGTCGCCACCCTTGCGCGCCTGATACTCGGCCAGATTGAACATGACCTGGTGGAAGCTGCCGCCACCATGCTCCCTGTAGAGATCGGTCCGCACGCGCGCCATTTCCGCAGCCGGAAAGGCGCGATCGGCATAATGGTCGGTCGGCGGCGCAGGCGCCGGGGCGTTGCCGGGCGCCAGGGCGGTGCCGCCCGTTCCATGGTCAGCCGTGCCTGGTCCCATATCCATGCCGGGCATGGTGGCCATGTCGTGCTTTCCCGCGCCCGCCGCCGCCGGAGCGCCGGGCATGGCCATCCCGGGCATCGTCGTCATGTCATGGTCCGCATGCGGATCCGCTCCCCCAGCGACTGCCGGAGCGGGCCTTGCGACGGCCGGACGCGCTGGCGTGGATGCCGACGCGCGCGGAACAGCGGGCCGCGGTCGTTGCGTCGGCGGCTTTCGCACTGTCGGCTTTGCCGCAGGCTTCTTCGGCGCCGGCATCTGCATGCCAGGCATGTTCGAATGATCCATCGCCTGCGCCGCGACCGGGGCGGGGATCGCGAGCGGCGCGAGCGCAAGGAGAAGGATGCGGTTCATGCCGCGTCTCCTCGCGGACGGACCGAGACAACCTGCATCATTCCGGCGTGCATGTGGTAGAGCATGTGGCAGTGGAACGCCCAGTCGCCGACCGCGTCAGTGGTGACATCGAAGGTCGCCTTGCCGCCCGGCAGCACGTTGACCGTGTGCTTGCGCGGCGCATATTCGCCATGGCCCGTCACCAGCTCGAAGAAATGGCCGTGGAGATGGATCGGATGCGACATCATCGTGTCGTTGACGAGCGTCACCCGCACCCGCTCGTCCTTCAGGAACGGGATCGGCGCCTTGACCTCGCTCATCTTCACCCCGTCGAACGACCACATGTACCGCTCCATGTTGGCGGTCAGGTGAATCTCCATGGCGCGATCGGGCGCGCGTATATCGGGATTGCGCGTCAACGCCATCAGGTCGCGATAGACCAGTACCTTGTGACCGACATTTTCGAGGCCCTGGCCCGGGTCGCCGGTCCGGTCCATCGCCATCGGCGCGATCGTCTGCACCCCCGGCCCCATGCGAACCTGCGGCGCATTCTTCGGGTCGCGCATGTTCATCCCGCCCATCGCGGAATGATCCATTCCGGACATTTCGGCGCCGGCTTGCGGCGCCATGCCTGCCATCGCGCCAGCGGCTCCAGCCGCCATGTCGTGGCCCATGGCCGCATGGTCCATGCCGACCATGCCGCCGTCGGGCTTGCTCAGGTCGATCGTGCCGCCGCCCGATCCCGACATATCCATGCCAGACATGTCCATCCCCATGTCCTTCATCGTTGCGACCGGCCTCGACCGGAGCGGCGGCACTTCGGCTGCCATGCCTTCGCGCGGCGCCAGCGTTGCGCGCGCCAGGCCGGAGCGATCCACCGCCTCGCCGACGATCGTGTAGGCCCGTTCGTCGGTCGGCGTGACGATCACGTCGAAGGTCTCGGCGACCGTGATCTGGAATTCGTCGACGGTGACTGGTCTGACATTCTGCCCGTCAGCCTGGACGATGGTCAGCGCGAGACCCGGAATCCGGACATTGAAGATCGTCATCGCCGAGGCGTTGATGAAGCGCAGGCGCACTCGCTCGCCCGGCCGGAAAAGCGCGGTCCAGTTGTCGCGCGGGCCATGGCCGTTGACGAGATAGGTGTAGGTCGAACCCGTCACGTCCGACACATCGGTCGGGTCCATCCGCATCTTGCCCCAGTCCATCCGCTCTTTTAGCGACTGGTCTCGCCCCGCGAGCAGCCCGGCCAACGTCTGCTTCTGGTAGTTGAAGTAGCCAGCCTGCTGCTTGAGCTTCAGGAAGATCGCATGCGGATGCATCGCGCTGTGGTCCGAAAGGACGATCACATGTTCGCGGTCGTAGCGAACAGGATCCTCGCCCTCGGGGTCGATGACGATCGGGCCGTAATGGCCCATCTGCTCCTGCAGGCCCGAATGGCTATGATACCAGTAGGTGCCCGCCTGGATGATCGGGAATTCATAGACGAAGATCGATCGTGGGCGGATACCTGGGAAGCTGATGCCGGGCACACCGTCGAACTGCGCCGGCACGAGCAGTCCATGCCAATGGATCGAGCTGTCCTCGTCGAGATCGTTGGTTACCGAAAGCCGGACTCTCGTCCCCTGTTTCAGCCGGATGAGTGGCGCCGGAATGGTCCCGTTGACTCCGATCGCATGAGTTTCGCGGCCATCGACCGTCATCATCTGGTGGGCAATTTTCAGTGCTATATCGGTACCGCTTACCGATGGTAGCGGGCGGACGATTCCGGCTGACACCGGCTGCGCCCACGCCGGAAACCAGTTCGCGAGGGACAGCCCCGCACCGCCAAGCGCGGCGCCACGCAACAGCGACCGTCTATCGAGGTGGGAGATACGCATGGCAGGAAGGCCCCTGAATGAAAAAGCTATCGATCAGGATACGCATCCAGAGCATCAGTCCCTCAAACTTTCCTGCAATTTGGAACGCGCGCGATAAAGCCGCGTCTCGACCGCCTTTTCGCTGATCCCCAGAACCTCGGCCGTCTCGATCTGCGACAGCCCCTCGATAGTTCGCAGCACGAGGGTATCGCGCAGCGCTACGGGCAAAGCCCCGATCGCAGCCATCGTGCGCTTCAACTCCTGGCGGTCAGAAAGAAGTGCTTCCGGCGTCGCAGCATCGTCCGCGACCTGGCTCGCTTCGTCGATCGGGAGTGCAAACGACAACAGCCTACGAACTGCGCGGCGACGCGCCCAGTCATGGCACTTGTTGATAGCGATGCGCGCGATCCACAGACGAAACGGTCGCGCGCCGTCATAACGGCCAAGCGCGGAAAAGGCGGACAGGAAGCTTTGCTGGGTGACATCGAGCGCCGCATCCGCGTCTCCGATATGCCCACGGATCAGGCGATATACGCCGTCGCGATGGCGGCGCATAAGTTCGCCATAGGCGGTCTGCCGGCCAGCCAGAGCCAGCGCGGCCAGTTCGCCGTCCGTACAGCCGGCAAGGTCGACCGTCACCGATCCTTGGCCGTGAGCGCCTTGACCACCGCGGAATCGAATTTGGCCGCCTGATCGGCGCGCAGCACGCTACGCATGGCGAAGACATGTTCGAGCGTCTCTTTTTGAAGCTGACCCATCGCCTGATGCGAGCGATCGACCGCCGCACTCACCTGCGGACCATAGCCATGCTCCGCCTCGATCGCGTCGGCGAGGCGCGCATTGTCGGCGCGAAGCTCGAGTTCGAGCGCCTGCTTGCGCACCGCGAACCGTCGCTCGATCTCCTCGATCCTGGCATGCTGGCCGGCATCCAATTCCAGTTGGCTGTGAAGGAGCGAGTGCAGCTCGGTTTCGACGGGCATCTGTCGTGCCACATAAGCCCGCCCCACGAATACGCCGACAACCGCCGCGACAAACGCGATCAGCGCGATGAGCAGCAGGCGACGACGGTCGTTCATTCGCTACCGCCCAGAAGGGTCGAGGGAACGAGCGCGGACGGCGCACCAAATGGCGTAATCGAGGCAGCACGGACCGGCGTACCGGGAATGACCGAACCGGCAATCCCGATCGAAAGCGCCGCCAGCGCCGCCAGGCCGAAAACGCTTCCTGAAAGCGGCCGGGAGCCAAGCGCGCGAGACGTTAGCCCTTCCAGCACCGCGCCGTCGATCGCCCCCAATCCAGGATGGACGGGCAGTTCGCGCAGCCGCGCCAGCGCTCTATCAATATCGGTCATGCGTCAATCTCCACGCTCTCTACCGATACTACGCATCGGTGCCGGCGATCCCTCATAGCATATCGTCACAGCGCTATGAGGGGTGAGGCCCTACCCTGCGTATTCAGCAGGGAAACCAAGAGGAGTCCCCCATGAAGTCCGTTCGCGTCATCGGTGCGGCCATTGCCGCCGCCCTCGTCACCATCACCGCTCCGGCCATCGCGCATCCGAAACTGATATCATCGACCCCGGCGGCGCAGGCGACCGTCACCAACGCAACGCAGGTATCGCTGACTTTCAGCGAAACGCTGATGGCGCCCGTGTCCGGGATCGACCTTGCCATGACCGGCATGCCCGGCATGGCGAACCACGCCCCGATGAAGATAGCCGGCTTCAAGACTTCGGTCGCCGCAGACGGCAAGACGTTGGTTGCGGTCTTTCCGCGCCCGCTGCCCGCCGGCACCTATAAGCTCGACTGGCATGCAGTATCGACCGACACGCACAGGATCACCGGAACGCTCGCCTTCACCGTCCGATAGGTCATGCTGGGCTGGCTTCTGATCGCAACGCGGCTCGCGCTCTACCTCGATCTCGGCCTGCTGTTCGGCGCGCCCTTGTTCGGCCTCTATGCGCTGCGTGGCGATGAGCGAATCCATATGATCCGGTTCAGGTCGCTGATCGCAGGATTGGCGGCAGTCGGGATCATCGCGACCCTGTTGGGTTTCGGTCTGATATCTGCCGCCATGAGTGGAACCGATCTCTGGAGCATCGACAGGAACGTCTTGACGATGCTCCTGACCGAAACTGCGGTCGGCCGGGCATTTGGCGTCCGTGAGGTCTCTCTCATCTTGATCCTGGCGTGGGTAATGTTGGTGCAGCGTCCGTCAGCCAGATCCCTGACGGTCGTTTCGGCTCTGGCGGCGATCGCGGTCGGGACGCTTGCCTGGTCGGGTCATGGCGCCGGGACCGAAGGGACCAGCGGTTTGCTCCACCTCACGGGCGATATCGCGCACCTCCTTGCCGCATCTGCGTGGCTTGGTGCGCTCATGATGCTCATCGTGCTGACGCTTCCTACGCGGGTGACCGACGTCTCGTGGATCGAGGCCGCGCACCGCGCACTGAACGGGTTTGCAACAGTCGGGTCGATCATTGTCGGGCTGATCGTCATCACCGGAATCACGAACGGCCTTTACCTGATCGGCACCGACAAGATCGCAAACCTTGCGACCGACCTTTGGGGCCAGCTGCTGCTGGCGAAGATCGCCCTGTTCGTCGCCATGCTGGCGATGGCGGCGGCCAACCGCTTCCGGCTTACGCCCCGTCTTGATGAGGCAATCGCGCACGGGAGTCCTGGCCGGGCGCTTTCGAGCCTGCGGCGGAGCATAGCGCTGGAAGCCGCGATGGCGGTCACGATTCTTGCGTTGGTTGCATGGCTCGGGACGCTGGAGCCCCTCGCCGCTCGATAGATAATTTGTAGCAGCCCTTGACCCTGACACGATGTCAGACCCTAGATAGGGGGCGTCGATAAGGAGAACGGGAATGTCCGAACCAAAATCCGTGGCGCATGGCGGTCAAAATCAAGCGTGTTGCGCTGGTCACGCGAAGAGCGCGCTCGGTCCCGCAGGTTCGGAGCAGGCCCTCGATCCCGTTTGCGGGATGACAGTCGATCCGGGGGTGACACAACATCACGCCGATCATGACGGCAAGACCTGGCATTTCTGCAGTGCCGGCTGCCGCGCCAAGTTCGTTGCCGACCCAGCGCGCTATCTCGCCAAGGCAGATCGTCCGGCGCCGGACGAACCAGCCGGCGCGATCTGGACCTGTCCGATGCATCCCGAAATCCGTCGACCGGGGCCGGGAGCCTGTCCGATCTGCGGCATGGCGCTCGAACCTGAGGTCGCGACCGCCGACGCCGGTCCCAGCCCCGAACTTGTCGATATGACGCGGCGCTTCTGGATCGCTCTGGCGCTGACCGTGCCCGTTTTCCTGCTCGAAATGGGCGGCCATCTGTTCCCGGCGCTCCACCATCTCGTCCCTGAGCGGATATCGGGATGGATTCAATTCGCGCTGGCAACCCCCGTCGTGATCTGGGCGGGCTGGCCCTTCTTCGAGCGCGGTTGGGCATCGCTCCAGACGCGAAACCTCAACATGTTCACGCTCATCGCGATGGGAACCGGTGTCGCTTGGGCCTACAGCGTAGTGGCCACGCTTGCCCCCGGGATATTCCCGGCAGCGTTCCGCATGATGGACGGCACGGTCGCAATCTATTTCGAGGCCGCCGCGGTCATCACCGTCCTCGTGCTCCTTGGGCAGGTTCTCGAACTGCGTGCTCGCGAGCGCACCTCAGGCGCGATCAAGGCCCTTCTCAATCTGGCACCCAAGACTGCCCGTCGGCTCCTGCCGGACGGTAGCGACGAGGAAGTCGCGATCGACCTGATCGCCGTCGGCGACAGGTTGCGGGTCCGTCCCGGCGAGAAGGTGCCTGTGGATGCGATTGTCGAGGATGGCCGCTCTTCGATCGATGAGTCTATGGTGACCGGCGAGTCGATGCCGGTGACGAAGACGGTCGATGCCCATGTGGTAGCGGGCACTATAAACCAAACGGGATCTCTCCTCATACGCGCGGACAAGGTTGGCCGCGATACGATGCTGGCGCGGATCGTCCAGATGGTGGCGGATGCGCAACGCTCGCGCGCGCCGATCCAGCGCATGGCCGACAAGGTTGCCGGGTGGTTCGTCCCTGCGGTGCTTGGCGTCGCGCTGCTCTCCTTTGCGATATGGGCAATATGGGGCCCTGAACCGCGACTGGCGCACGGCCTCGTAGCCGCGGTCGCGGTGCTGATCATCGCTTGTCCCTGCGCGCTGGGCCTGGCGACGCCGATGTCGATCATGGTCGGGATCGGACGGGGTGCGGGCCTTGGCGTCCTGATCAAGAATGCCGAGGCGCTGGAGCGAATGGAGAAGGTCGATACGATCGTCGTCGACAAAACGGGCACGCTCACCGAAGGGCGACCTTCGGTGACGAGCATCGTGGCGATAGACGGCTTTTCGGAGCACGACCTTCTTCGCCTGGCGGCGGGCGTCGAGCGGGCGTCGGAGCATCCGCTGGCGCTCGCGATCGTCGCGGCCGCTAAGGACCGTGACATCGACGTTCCCGAGGTCTCCGACTTTGACTCGCCTACCGGCAAGGGTGCGGTCGGGACCGTGGACGGCAAGCGCATCTTTCTGGGCGGCGCGGCCTATCTCAAGGAGAATGGGATTGATGTGTCAGCCGCAGCTGCACGGGCCGATGAGCTGCGGGCGGACGGGGCGACGGCGATTTTCGCCGCCGTTGACGGCCGGGTCACCGGGATTCTCGCCATTGCCGACCCGATCAAGGCAACGACAGCGGAGGCGCTGGCCGCCTTACGAAAAGAGGGCGTGAGCGTCGTCATGCTGACGGGCGACAACCGGACGACCGCCGAGGCGGTGGCCCGGAAACTTGGCATTGATGCGGTTGAAGCCGAGGTGCTGCCCGATCAGAAGAGCGCTGTCGTCCTGCGGCTGCAACGCGAAGGCCATGTCGTCGCGATGGCAGGCGATGGGGTGAACGATGCGCCCGCTCTCGCGGCAGCGGACGTCGGCATCGCCATGGGTTCGGGCACCGATGTCGCCATCGAAAGCGCTGGAATCACGCTGCTCAAGGGCGATCTCAATGGCATCGTGCGAGCGCGGCGGCTGAGCGAGGCGACGATGGCCAACATCCGCCAGAACCTGTTCTTCGCCTTCATCTACAATGCCGCTGGCGTCCCCATCGCCGCCGGCCTGCTCTACCCGGTGTTCGGCATCCTTCTGTCGCCTGTCATCGCTGCCGCAGCAATGGCCCTGTCATCCGTCAGCGTCGTCACCAACGCGCTGCGTCTCAATCGGGTGACGCTGTGAACATCGGCGCGGCCTCCGACGCGAGCGCTGTGTCGCAGCGGATGATCCGCCATTATGAGAAGATCGGGCTTATCCCGTCGCCGCCGCGACGTGACAGCGGGTATCGTGACTACTCGCAAGCCGACGTGCATCGCCTGCGCTTCATCGCCAACGCCCGCGATCTCGGCTTTCCCATCGAGGAAATTCGCGTGCTGCTCGATCTCTGGTCCGACCGCGATCGCGCCAGCGCGGAGGTCAAGGCACTGGCGGAATCGCGCGCCGCAGATCTCGGCCGGAAGGCGGACGCGCTCAATGCGATGCGCGAAGCATTGCTCGACTTGGCGAAGGGCTGCCACGGCAACGAGCGGCCCGAATGTCCGATACTCACGCGCCTGGCTTCCTGAGCCTATCTGGCGGGGTCGGACAGGGCGCGCTAGCCGCCAGGCTAGCCGATTCACTTATGCAGGCCGCGTCCTGTCAGCTTCGCGAGCCGGCGCGGTAGGTCGGCAGCGATCTTGCGTTGTTGTTGCGGCTGCGCCTTCTTCCATGTCCTGCATTCGGGTTTGGACCTGCCGCACCCTCGGCACCAGCCGGTCGAACCGTCGAACGCGCATAAGTCTATGCACGGAGACTTCATGCGTGCGCTTTCAATGGCACTCGACCGTCAGATGCTTCAGTTCATGGACGGGAACGAGACGGTCACGGATGATAGTCGCATCAATTCCCGCGCCGCCGACAACGCCGACGATCGCGGCATGGGCTTCAGGGCCGACACGCCAGACATGGAGATCGGAAATGCGCGCATCTCCAGGGCCTTCGACGAGATCCTGTATTTCCTCGGCCACATGATTGTCGGTCGTATCGAGAAGGACTGCGGCGGTATCGCGCATCAAGCTCCAGGACCAGCGAGCGATCACCACTGCCCCGACAATTCCCATGATAGGGTCCATCCATACCCAGCCCAGATAGCGGCCTGCCAGAAGAGCCGTGATCGCCAACACAGATGTGAGAGCGTCCGCGAGGACGTGCACATAGGCTGAGCGGAGATTATTGTCGCCGCCATGGGCATCATGATCATGGGCGTGATCGTCATGACCGTGATGATGATGGTTACCCGACAGCAGGAATGCGCTGACGATGTTCACGCCGAGCCCAATGACCGCAATCACCGTTGCTTCGCCGAACGCGACCTTGATGGGTTCGAACAGCCGCAGGATCGATTCGACCCCGATTCCCAAGGCAATAAGGCCTAGAACGAGCGCCGAAGCGAAGCCTGCCAGGTCGCCGACCTTCCCGGTTCCGAAGCTGAACCGCCCATTGGATGCATGCCGCTTGGCATAGGCATAGGCAATTGCTGCAACACTGAGCGCCCCGGCGTGGGTCGCCATATGAAAACCGTCGGCAAGGAGCGCCATCGAGCCTGTGACATAGCCGGCGAAGATCTCGCCGATCATCATCAGAGCCGTCAGCACCACAACCCACAACGTCCGGCGGGCGTTCTCGTCGTGAGAGGCCCCCAGATACACATGGTCGTGCGTAAAGGCGTCAATGTCGCGGGACGTGGTCAATATCTCAGCCTCATTTTGCGTAGCGGCGTATGACCGCGATCAGTTCTTCCGCCCCTGCGGCGCGCTCTTCGGCCGGAAGATCGGGATGCGCCACATGCGCCCGGACATGCTCCTCAATAATCACGTCCATGAGGCCATTGATGGCCCCGCGTGTCGCTGCGACCAGATGCAGCGTCGTCGTGCAGTCCGTCCCTGCCGCCAGCGCTTTCTCAATCGCGGTGACCTGACCGGCGATACGGCGCACCCGCTTCAGGAGTTCATCATTGCCGTCGGTCAAATGTCCCATAGCATACCCCCCTATCCTATATACGGGGGCGCCGCCATAGCGATCAACTGGAAAACGGATACACTGAAAGGGCTGGTGTTCTCATTATATATCCATCATAGCGGATATATGGAATCAAAGACTGCCATCTCGGCGCTAGGCGCGCTTGCCCAAACCACGAGGCTCGACGCCTTTCGTCTTCTGGTTCGGCATGAGCCCGATGGTCTCGCCGCCGGCGAGATTGCGCGGGCGCTCGCCGTGCCACAGAACACCATGTCGGTGCATCTGGCGACCCTTTCTCGTGCCGGTCTAATTCGTTCCGAGCGTCGCAGCCGGATCATCAACTACCGCGCCGACCTCGACCAGTTGAAGGCGCTCACGCTCTTCCTCGTCAAGGATTGCTGCGGCGACACGGCGGAGCTGTGCGAGCCGCTGATCGCCGAACTTTTCCCCTGCTGCTGATGGAGTCCATCATGTCCGATCGCGTCTTCAACATCCTCTTCCTGTGTACAGGTAACTCGGCCCGCTCGATCCTCGCGGAGAGCGCGCTCACCAAGCTGGGTAGCGGACGCTTTCGTGCCTTCTCCGCCGGGAGCTATCCCAAGGGTGCGGTCAATCCCGACGCGATCGCCTTGCTCGAGCGGATCGAATTTCCAACCGATGGCCTGCGGTCGAAGAGCTGGGACGAGTTCTCCGGGCCTGACGCACCGGTGATGGATTTCGTGTTCACGGTCTGCGACGACGCGGCCGGCGAGACCTGCCCGATCTGGCCCGGCCATCCCGTCACCGCCCATTGGGGGATCGAAGACCCAAGCCACGTCCAGGGCACGGCTGTCGAGCGTGAGCGCGCCTTCGTCACGGCGCTTCGCTATCTCGAGAACCGCATCAAGCTTTTCATCGCGCTCCCCTTCGAGAAACTCGAGGCTCGCGCGCTGCAAGCCCAGGTTCGCGAGATCGGCCATGGCGAAGGTGCGAGCAGCCGTCGCGGGGATGCAGCCTGATGCCAATCGACATGATCATCTACCACAACCCCGAGTGCGGCACCTCGCGTAACACGCTGGCGATGATCCGTAATGCCGGGATCGAGCCGCATGTCGTGGAGTATCTGAAGACCCCGCCGTCGCGGCCAATGCTTGTGTCGCTGATCGACCGCATGGGGATCGCACCCCGCGCACTCCTGCGCGAGAAGGGCACGCCCTTCGCCGAACTCGGGCTTGGCGATGCGTCGCTCGGCGATGACCAATTGATCGATGCGATGATGGCGCATTCGATCCTCATCAACCGTCCGATCGTGGTGTCGCCGCTCGGCGTGAAACTTTGCCGGCCCTCCGAACAGGTGCTCGACCTGCTGCCGAACGCGCAGCTTGGCGCATTCGCCAAGGAAGACGGCGAACAGGTTATCGACGCGGCCGGCAACAGGGTCGGCGCATGACCGCCACGAGCGCGACGCCGGCCAAGCCGGCGATCAGCATGTTCGAGCGCTATCTCAGTGTCTGGGTCGCGCTGTGCATCGTCGTCGGCATCGCCCTTGGCTATGCATTGCCGGGGGTGTTCAGGGCGATCGCATCGGCCGAAGTCGCGCGGGTCAACCTCGTGGTCGCCGTGCTGATCTGGTTGATGATCATCCCCATGCTGCTCAAGATCGATCTCGGCGCGCTCGGATCGGTCAGGCAGCACTGGAAGGGCGTCGGCGTGACGCTGTTCATCAACTGGGCGGTGAAGCCATTCTCGATGGCGCTGCTCGGCACGGTCTTCCTTGGCTGGCTGTTTCGGCCGCTCCTGCCGGCCGCCGACATCAGTTCCTATATCGCCGGCCTGATCCTGCTGGCGGCAGCACCCTGCACTGCGATGGTGTTCGTCTGGTCAAACCTATGCGATGGCGACCCGACCTATACGCTGAGCCAGGTCGCGCTGAACGACGTCATCATGGTGTTTGCCTTCGCACCGCTGGTCGCCCTACTGCTCGGCGTCGCATCGATCACCGTCCCGTGGGACACGCTGCTGATCTCGGTGGCGCTCTACATCGTGGTGCCGGTGATCGTTGCACAACTTGTCCGTCGCGCCCTGCTATCGTCGGGCGGTCAGCCAACACTGGATCGGACGCTGGCCCGGCTGGGTCCGGTATCGCTCGTGGCACTCCTGACGACGCTCGTCCTCCTGTTCGGTTTTCAGGGCGAGGCGATCATCGCCCATCCATTGGTGATCGCCCTGATCGCGGTGCCGATCCTTATCCAGGTCTATTTCAACGCTGGCCTCGCCTACTGGCTCAGCCGCCGGTTCGGTGTCGCCTGGTGCGTGGCCGCGCCCGCCGCGCTGATCGGCGCCTCCAACTTCTTCGAGCTGGCGGTGGCGGCCGCGATCAGCCTGTTCGGGCTCAACTCGGGCGCGGCGCTGGCGACCGTGGTCGGCGTGCTGGTCGAGGTTCCGGTCATGTTGTCGGTGGTGAAGATCGTGAAGGCGACCCGGCCCTGGTACGAGGAGCGCGTGCCGGCATGATCGTGACCGCGCTCGAGTCCGCCGCCCTGTCCGAGTTAGCGACCGAACTTGCAGACGCCGGCCTTCCAACCAGCGATCTTGGCGGACCGGATCGTCGTTTCTTCCGGTTCGAGGACAACGTCGGCATCGCCGGATATGGTGGCATGGAGGGTGATGGACCTGACCGGCTGCTGCGATCCCTGGTCGTGACGGCGGGTCGGCGTAGCAGCGGCCTGGGCACTGCCATACTCGGGGCGATTGAAAAGGCGGCGACCGAGGATGGCGTTGCTTCCCTCTATCTGCTGACCACCACGGCCGAACCCTTCTTCCGGCGGCATGGCTATGTCCCGACCAACCGTGCCGATGCGCCCGATGCCATAACCGGATCGGCCGAGTTTCGGTCGCTCTGCCCGGCGAGCGCGGCCCTTCTCTCCAAGCGGATTGTCTGATGTCACGTCTTCGTATTCTTGCCGACCCTGATTTCCTACCGGCGCTCGATCGCGACGTGATTCGCCCTGATTTCGCGACGGGGCTCGGCTCGCTCGAGAGCCCACCCCGGATCCTGCTTCTATATGGTTCGCTCCGCGAGCGGTCGTTCAGCCGACTTGCCGTCGAGGAAGCGGCGCGGTTGCTGATCCTGTTCGGAGCCGAAGTCCGGATATTCGATCCAAGCGATTTGCCATTGCCCGATCAGGTGAAGGCCGATGACCACCCCGCCGTCCACGAGTTGCGCGAGCATGCCTTGTGGTCGGAAGGCCAGGTGTGGTGCAGCCCCGAGCGGCATGGCCAGATCACCGGCATCATGAAGGCCCAGATCGACCATCTTCCATTGGAGTTCGGCGGCATGCGGCCAACGCAGGGCCGAACGCTTGCTGTCATGCAGGTGTCGGGCGGATCGCAGTCGTTCAACGCGGTCAACACGCTTCGACTGCTCGGTCGCTGGATGCGGATGTTCACGATCCCCAACCAGTCGAGTGTCGCCATGGCCTTCAAGGAGTTCGACGAGGCCGGGCGCATGAGACCATCGAGCTATTATGATCGCATCGTCGATGTGATGGAAGAACTGGTGCGGTTCACCGTGCTGACGCGTGGGCACGCAGAGCAACTCGTCGATCGCTATTCCGAGCGCAAGTCGGCGGCCTCCAAACGGGATGCCGCAAAGGATCTTGCTACGCAGTCGGTCGCTTGAACGCATAGCCCATTGCAGGATCACCTAGACGACGACTTGGCCGCCCGTTTCGGCAGCAAGGCAACAAGCAGCACGATGGCGACAGCCAGTGCGACGGACGCCAGCGGCCTGCTCAGGGCGAGGCCACCGTGATCGATCGGTTTATCGAGAAAATCGCCCACCGCAGCACCAAGAGGGCGGGTCAGAATGAAGGCGGCCCAGAACAAGGTAATCCGGCTGATGTTCGTGGCAAAATAAGCAGCTGCTAGAAGCGCGAGCATAAGACCAAACACCGCAGCAGCACCGATGTAGCCAAGGCCGCCGGTGTCAGCGAGCCAGTCCCCGAGCGCGGTGCCGAGTGTCTGGGATATGGTGATCGTGATCCAGTAGAACAGCTCCGCACGCGGCTCATGGACCGTTTCGACGGAGATGGATCCCAGCGCTCGATACCAAGTGAACAGCGACACCAAAACCAGCGTCAATAATAGTGCAGAACCTCCCGGGTAGCCGATGCCGAGGGAGCGCGTGGCAAAGTCGGCCATCGTCGTGCCCGCTGTAGTCGACGCGATGATCGTCGCCCAATAGAGCGCTGGTCGATAGCGGGTCGCCGCGATCTGCCAAGCGACCAGTGCAATGAGCAATCCCAGGAAGATCGCGCTGCCGATGAGATAGCCAAGGTTCAGCGTCATGCTGATGGTGTCACCGGCCGTTTCACCGAGCGTGGTCGCCAGGATCTTGATGATCCAGAAGCCGAGTGTAACGGCGGGCACCTTGACAAGTGCAGTGCGGGTCGAGTCCGTCATCGGCATTGCTTATCCTTCAACCGTCCCCGCAATCATCTATACTCATTCACCCGCATCGAAAGCGGCGCGCCTCGACATTGGGATTTTGTATAGCGCCGCCAAGTTCGCCCCAATCTTGCTATCTTAAAGATGCGCGATGACGCGACCAGTCCACCCCGCTTTGTTGTTGCCAATCGTCTTGCTCCACGGTTGCGGCAGTGCCCCCTCGGCAAAGCCTGCGGCCCCGGCCAAGGCTGAAGCGGTGGCACATGAAGCCGACCTGCTGAAACTCACACTGACCAATCAGGCCCAGCAGCGGCTTGGAATCCGCCTCGTGCGGATCGGCGATGGCAGCGCGGCTCGGATGCGCGAGACGAGCGGCGAAGTCGTCGTCCCGCCGTCTGGTGCGGGTGGCGTGCCAACGGGGTCGACGAGCAACATTGCCCAGATCGGCGCCAGCCAGGCTATTGCCGATGGCGAAGTCGCGCGCACGCAGGCGCTGGTACGCCTGGCTCGGATTGCGCTCGGCAGAGCCGATGCGCTGGTTCGCGAGGAAGCAGGCAGCGTGCGGGCGCGCGACGAGGCCGCTGCAGGACTTGCGACGGCGCGCGCAGCGGCGGATGCCGCGCAGGCACAGCGACGATTGCTGGGGCCATCCGTGGGCGCGATGAGCAATCAGGCAACACTGTGGGTCCGTGTGCCCGTGTTCGGCACCGACATTGGCGGAGTCGATCGCGACCGCGCAGCGACAGTCCGGCCTCTGGGCGACCCAGTTGCTTCGCCGCGCAGCGCACGCGCCGTTCAGGCACCGCCATCGGCGAATGCAGCAGCGGGCACTGTCGATCTGTACTTCGCGCTCGACAATCGCGACCGAGCCTATCGTGTCGGGCAGCGGGTGGCGGTCGCGCTGCCGGTTGGTGGTGCGCAAGCGGGGCTGTCCGTGCCCACGGCCGCTATCGTCCGCGATATTTATGGTGGCGAATGGGTCTATCGACGCACTGCGCCCAACACTTATGTCCGCCAACGTATTGAGGTTGCCAGCGTCGCGGGCGATCACGCCTTGCTGTCACGCGGGCTTGAGCGCGGAGCCGAGGTCGTGACCGATGGGGCGGCCGAATTGTTCGGCACCGAGTTCGGGACGCCGCACTGATGCTTGGTCATCTGATCCGCGCCGCGCTGACCCAGCGGGTGCTCGTTATCGCCATGGCCGCGCTGCTCGTCGTCCTTGGCCTGCGCGCCACCAGCGACGTGCCCCTCGACGTGTTCCCCGAGTTCGCGCCGCCGATGGTCGAGGTCCAGACCGAAGCGCCGGGCATGTCGACCGAGGAAGTCGAAAGCCTGGTCACAGTGCCGATCGAGGTGGCGGTGAGCGGCGTTCCCGATCTGGCAACGCTGCGCTCGAAATCGGTGCTCGGGCTTTCGTCGGTCCAGATTCTGTTCAAGCGCGGCACGGATGTGATCCGGGCACGGCAACTGGTGCAGGAGCGCGTGACGCAGGCACAGGCCCGGCTGCCTACCGCAGCGCGCCCGCCTGTCATGCTGCCGCCGCTCTCATCAACCAGTCGCGCCATGAAGATCGGCATCACCTCGACCAAGCTGGACCAGATGCAGATTTCCGAGCTGGCGCGCTGGACGATCCGGCCACGGCTGATGGCCGTGCCGGGCGTCGCCAATGTGGCGATCTGGGGTCTGCGCGACAGGCAATTGCAAATTCTTGTGGATCCCGACCGGCTGCGAGCGGCGGGCGTCACGCTCGACGAATTACGGGTGGCGGCTGGCGATGCCGTGCTGGTCGGTGGCGGCGGCTTTGTCGATACACCCACCCAGCGCCTTGCCGTGCAGCAGACGAGCGCGATTCAGAGCGCTGACGATCTCGCACAGGCGATCGTCAAGCAGAGCGGCGATGCGCCGGTGCGGATCGGCGACGTTGCGCGCGTCGTCGATGGGTTCGCCGCCCCGATCGGCAACGCGATTATCGACGACGTGCCCGGTCTGATGCTGATCGTCGAAAAGCAGCCGACCGGCAACACACTGCAACTGACGCGCGATGTGGAAGCCGCATTGGCCGAACTCGCGCCCGGGCTGCGTGACGTGAAGGTCGATACGACCATCTTTCGCCCCGCGACCTTCATCGAGCGCTCGATCGACAACCTCACCCGTGCGCTGCTGATCGGCTGCGTCCTGGTGGCCATCGTGCTGTTCCTGTTCACCCGCGACTGGCGGCAGGCAACGATCAGCCTGGTGGCGATCCCGCTGTCGTTGCTCGGTGCGGGGCTGGTGCTGCTGTGGAGCGGTGCGACGATCAACACGATGGTCATCGCGGGATTGGTCATCGCGCTTGGCGAAGTGGTCGATGATGCGATCATCGATGTCGAGAACATCGCCCGGCGGCTGCGCCTTAATCGCGAGGCGGGCAATCCGCGCTCGGCGTTCGACGTGGTGCTGTCGGCTTCGCTGGAAGTGCGGTCGGCAGTCGTCTTCGCGTCGCTGATCGTGATGCTGGTCTTCCTGCCGATCTTCTTCCTCGGCGGCGTGGCCGGCACCTTCTTCCAGCCGCTCGCCATCGCTTATGTGCTGGCGATTGCCGCCTCGCTGCTGGTCGCGCTGGTCGTCACGCCCGCGATGTGCCTGTTCCTGTTGCCGAATGCGCCGTTGAAGGCCGAGCGCGACACCCGGCTCGTGGCTTTGCTCAAGCGGCGCTACGCGGGTGCGCTTCCCCGGCTGGTCGCGCGCCCGACACTCGCCATGGGGGGTGTCGCGGGCGGACTGCTGCTCGCGGGGCTGGGCTATGCCGGGTTCAAGGACCAGTTCCTGCCCGATTTCCGCGAAACCGATTTTCTGATGCACTTTGTCGAGAAGCCGGGGACGTCGATCGAGGCAATGGACCGCATCACCATCCGCGCGTCGAAGGAGCTGCGCGCAATCCCCGGCGTGCGCAATTTCGGCGCGCATATCGGCCGCGCAGAGGCTGCCGACGAGGTGGTCGGGCCGAATTTTACCGAACTGTGGATCAGCCTCGACGAAAATGCGCCCTATGACGAGAGCGTCGCGCGCATCAAGGCGGCGATCGACGGCTATCCCGGCCTTTATCGCGACGTGCTGACCTATCTGCGCGAGCGCATCAAGGAAGTGCTGACCGGGGCGGGTGCGACCGTCGTCGTCCGCATCTTCGGACCGGAGCAGGAGGAATTGCGCGCAGCGGCCGAGCGGGTGCGCGCCAAGGTGGCGGGCATCCCCGGCGTCACGGATCTGAAGGTCGAGCAACAGGTGCTGGTGCCGCAGATTCAGGTGATTCCGCGCCCGGTTGACCTCGCGACCTTCGGGCTGACCGCTGGCGAAGTGCGCCGACAGGCGCAAACGCTCGTCGCGGGGCAGAAACTGGGCGAAATCTACCGCGATCAGAAAGCGTTCGACGTTGCGCTGTGGGGCGAACCAGCGGTGCGCGGCGATCTGCACGCGCTGGCCGATCTGATGATCCTGTCACCATCAGGCGCGCCGGTGCGATTGCGCGATGTCGCCGATGTGCAGATCATGCCGGCACCGAACGAAGTGAAGCGCGAAAATGGCCAGCGCCGGATCGACGTGACGCTCAACGTCGCGGGCGCGGATCTGGGCGGCGTCGCCCGTGCGGTAGAAGCGGCAGTGGCGCAGGTGCCGTTCGCCACCGGCTACAGCCCGCGCGTGCTCGGCGAATATGCTGCGCTCCAGGAATCGCGCCAACGTCTTTGGACCACGGGGCTGCTGTGCCTGATCGGCGTCCTGCTGCTTGTCTGGCTCGAATTCCGTTCGGGACGGATTACCGCACTTGTCGCCTTGAGCCTGCCCTTCGCGCTCGTCGGCGGGGTGGCCGGGGTGGCGTTGACCGGTGGCGTGCTGTCGCTCGGTTCGTTGGTCGGTTTCGTCACTGTGATCGGCATTTCAGCGCGAAACGGCATCATGCTGCTGTCGCACTATGATCATCTCCGCAGGGTGGAAGGAGAGGCGTTTGGCCCCGAGCTGATCCTGCGCGGCGCTGAAGAGCGGCTGGTGCCAATCCTGATGACTGCCCTGTGCGCGGGTCTTGCGCTCCTGCCGCTGGTGGTCGCGGGCGACAAGCCCGGGCACGAGATCGAACATCCGATGGCGATCGTCATCCTTGGCGGGCTGGTGTCGTCGACCCTGCTCAACCTGTTCCTGATGCCCGCGCTTTATGCGCGCTTTGGTGAGGAGGAGCACAGGCCCCAAGCCGTGCGTGCGGGGCAGCCGGCATGAAGCGCCTCGCCCCTCTCGCTGCGCTGATCCTCACAGCTTGCATGGCCGCGCCTGCGCCGCCCCTGACGATAGCGTCGCCTGCCGCCATGGGGCCGTTCGCGGACCTGCCCATCGCATCCATCGCTCCCGTCCCTGAGAATTGGTGGCACCTCTATAACGATCCCGTGCTCGACCGCCTGGTTCAGGCGAGCCTCGCCGCCAACGCCGACTTGCGCGTCGCCTACGCCAATCTTGACGGCGCGCGCGCGGCGCTGCGACAGGCGCGTGCGGCGCGGTTGCCGCAGACCACGATCGAAAGTGCAGCCACGGTCGATGGCAGCGCCAGCCAGCCCAGCGCTTCGTCAAACGTGCCCACTACCGACTATGACCTTGCCCTGACCGCAAGCTGGGACGCCGATCTGTTCGGCCGCCTGCGCTCGGGCGCGCTGGCCGCCGCTGCGGATGCAGAGGCGCAGGCCGCCGCGCTCGATGGGCTTCGCGTCGCCGTCGCGGCCGACACGGTGCTGGCCTATATCGAGCTATGTGGCGCGACGCAGGCGCTGGGCGTCGCAAGCGCACAGGTGCGGGTGCAGGAACGATCGGTCGCCGCGGTGACCAGTCAGCTCCGCGAGGGCGAGGTTTCGCCGCTTGAGGTGTCGCAGGCAGCAAATCTGCTCGAAACCACCCGCGCGACGGTTGCGCCCTATGAAGCATTGCAGGCGAACGCCCGCTATCGGCTCACCACATTACAAGGCCGCCCACCGGCTGATGCGCGGACCGATCCGCTCATGTGTAGCGCCCCGCCGACGCTTATCGCTGCCGTCCCGGTGGGCGACGGGCAGGAGCTGCTCCTGCGCCGCCCCGACATCCGCGAAGCCGAACGCCGTCTTGCCGCCGCCGCTGCCCGTATCGGAGTGGCGCGAGCCGACCTTTATCCGCGTGTCAATCTGGGTGGCGCAATGGGGTTGCTCACCGGTAATTTCGTCGCGACTGCCTCGCCACTGATCAGTTGGGCTTTCCCCAACCAGGCCCCCGCGCGGGCACGGATCGAGCAGGCGCGGGCGACTGAGCGGGCAGCGTTGGCGAGCTGGGATGTCGCGGTCTTGCGAGCGCTACGCGAAGTCGAGACCGCTCTGGCAACCTATGATACCGAAGTGCGGCGAAACCGCACGCTGGGCGCGGCGTTGGCGCAGGCGGACCTCACCGCCCGTCGCGCCGCCGCGCGCGTCCGGCTCGGTGACGCCGCCTTCCTGCTCCAGCTCGACGCGGAACGCACCCGTGCTCAAGCTGCGCTGGCACAGGCGCAGTCCGATCTTGCTGTCGCACAAGCCCAGGTCGCATTGTTTCGGGCGCTTGGTGGTGGGTGGCAGAGCGAGGCAACGGCGCTACAGTGACGCCATGCGCATTCTGATCATCGAGGACGACGCCGACACCAGTCGATTCATCGCCCGTGGCCTGAGCGAACTGGGGCACCATGTCGTGACCAGCGCGGACGGTCGCGATGGGCTGTTCGTGGCGACCGAGGGTGGCTTCGATGCGCTGGTGATCGATCGGATGCTCCCTGGGCTTGACGGCCTGTCCCTCGTCAAGGCGTTGCGCGCGGCCGGCAACACCGCGCCGGTGTTGATGCTGACCGCGATCGGCGGCATTGCCGACCGGGTCGAAGGTCTGGAGGGCGGCGCCGACGATTATCTGATCAAGCCTTTCGCCTTTTCCGAGCTTGCGGCGCGGCTCCAGGCGCTCGGCCGCCGCCCGGTCGCGGCGGTCGAACCGGCGCGGCTGGCGGCAGGGGATATCATCCTCGACCTCCATCGCCGCACAGTCACGCGCTCAGGCCAGCGCGTGACGCTCCAGCCACGCGAATTCACGCTGCTGGCCGAGTTGATGCGTCATCCCGGCCGTGTGATGACGCGGACGATGCTGCTCGAACGCGTTTGGGATTTCGATTTCGATCCCAAGACCAACATCGTCGAAACCCACCTCAGTCGACTGCGTTCCAAACTCAATGCCGGCTTCGACACCGATGCGATCGAGACGGTACGCGGCGCGGGCTATATGATCCGCGAGACGTGATGCTCGGCTCGCAGACAAAAAGCTGGTGGCGGACAACCTTCGGCCTTGTTGCGCTGGTCGCGATCGGGTTCGGGGTCGCCACCTTGGTGGTTGGTGGTATTGCCTTCGAGGTGGTCCATGAAGAACTGGAAAAGCAGCTCGACCACCGAGTTGCCGCGGAGACCGCCGCGCTGATCGACGAGGGTGATGATGGTCCAAACGGCGTCGCCAAGGCAATCGCGCGGCGCGAAGCGGCACGGAGCACAGCCAGTCTCGACTATCGCCTCGTCGATGCAGCTGGCCGCGGCGTCGCCGGAAAGCTCGACGCAACGGTGCCAACAGAACCGGGCTATGTCGAACTGCTGCCCTATACCCGCAACGGGGAGCGACGGATTGCTCAGTCGCTGACCACACGGTTGTCGGGCGGCCACCGTCTGCTCGTCGCCGCCGACCGCGCGGTCATCGACGAGATGGACGCGACGATGATCCGCCTGTTCGCCGGGGCATTTGGCGCAATCATGCTGCTGGGTATCGGAGCTGCATGGATTGTCGGTGCGGTCACTCGATCACGCCTAGCGCGGATCGACCGCACGGCGCTGGCAATCATCGACGGTGATATGACGCAGCGAATGCCGATCACCGGCCAAGGCGACGAGTTCGATCGCGTCGCGGAAACCTTGAACCGGATGCTCGACCGCATCGGCCTGCTCATGGACAATCTGCGTCAGGTGTCGAGCGACGTCGCGCACGATTTGCGCACCCCTCTCACCCGCCTGCATAACCGGCTCGATGAGGCACTCAGCAGTGAGGATCGCGCGGTCCAGTTGTGCGCGATCGAGGCTGCGAGTGCGCAATCGCATGAACTTCTGGATATCTTTGCCGCCTTGCTCCGCATCGCCGAGGTCGAAGGATTGGGTTTAAGGGGGCAGTTCAGCGATGTCGCATTAAGCGACCTCGTCGAGGGAATCGTGGAGACCTATCGCCCCGACATGGAAGCCGGGGGCCATATTCTCATCGCGAACATTAGCCCTGACATCAATCTCAAGGGAGATCGGCGCCTGCTCCAACAGTTGATGACCAACTTGCTGGACAACGCCCTCACCCATACACCACAAGGGACCACGGTAAGCGTGACGCTGAATCGCCGAGGAGCGTCCACCCGATTGCTCGTCGTCGACGACGGACCTGGCGTCGAGGGCGACGTCACCAAACTCTTCGAGAGGTTCACGCGTGACGAGCGGAGCCGTACCACCAACGGTCATGGCCTTGGCCTCGCCTTAGTGTCAGCAATAGCGACCGCCCATCGGGGCAGTACCCAGATCACCTCACCACCTGGATTCGAAGTGTTGGTCGAACTATCGGCATAATGATCGTCCGAGCCGACACGCCTTTTTTTGACTGGCGCCATCAATGCGCCGAAATCAAGATAGTTTGAAGTTGGTACGGTACAAACCTGGGAAGAAAAGGGTAAATTTGTACCCTTTTGTCCTCATTGATGCGCAAGCGGCACTTCAGTGCCCTACCTATTGCGGCGATCAAAATCCTAAGCCATCATCACTTCCAGATCGAACCGAGAGAGAGCCGAGCTACACGCTTTTTGCGGGCGATGAACCGCTGGACCTCGTGCCACGATTTGAATTAAACGCTGCCTTATTGATTCAAAGCGCAAGAGAATAGCCGCACAAAAAATGGAACTGGCATGTTCTCTTGCGCCATTTTGAATATTACAGGACGTATTGTCGGTCGTTAAATAATATATCAAGCCGCGTTCTTGAACGCGGCACGGTAACGCGTGACCAGTTTTCTAGCTTCCATCGTTGGAATCCTAAAAAAGTTCGCAATGTGGATTATAGGGGGAGCCAAATTCTTCTTTCCGGCAGGACCGGAAAAGGAAGAAAAGCACAGATATTTCCTATCTCTGCCGACAGCCCGCAAGGGTCGCTCCCAATCTTCAAACCATCACCCTACAGGATCAATCGCCTTCTTCCGGCGGGCTGAACACAGACCATCCCGTGCGCCGCGCCAATTCCTCCAGCGCCAGCGTGCCAAGGCAGCTATTGCCGCTGGCATTCAGGCCCGGCGACCAGACCGCGATCGACGCCCGCCCCGGCACGATCGCCAGGATGCCCCCACCGACGCCAGACTTGCCGGGAATGCCCACGCGAAAGGCAAAGTCACCCGAAGCATCATAATGGCCGCATGTCAGCATCAGCGCGTTGATACGCCGTGCGCGGCGCGGCGAAATAACCCTGCCCCCGCCAGGATGCCGCCCGTCGAGCATCAGATAGCGTCCGGCCAGCGCCAGTTGCCGACAGTTCATCTCGATCGCGCATTGATGGAAATAGCTGCCCAGCACCAGATCGACCGGATGCCGCACATTGCCGAAGGCGCGCATATAATTGGCCAGTGCCATGTTGCGAAAGCCGGTCGCGGTTTCCGACGCGGCTACCGCTTCGTTTATCGCTATGCTGTCATCACCCGCCAGATAGCGCATGAAGCGCAACATCTCGCCAATCGCGACGCGCGGCTGATGCCCGCCCAGATTGACGTCGGCCACCACGATCGCGCCTGCATTGATGAACGGATTGCGTGGGATGCCATGTTCATGTTCCAGCTGGGTGATGGAGTTGAACGCATTGCCCGACGGCTCGCGCCCCACCCGGTCCCACAACTGATCGCCGACCTTGCCCAGCGCCAGCGTCAGCGCAAACACCTTGGACACCGACTGGACCGAAAAGCCGATGTCGGCATCCCCGCCTGTCAGCAATCCGCCGTCTGCCGTGGCGATGGCAATGCCGAACTGCGCCGGGTCGACCTTGGCCAGTTCGGGGATATAGTCGGCGACCGTGCCACGCTCGTCCTGCGCCGCCATGGCGGCGACGATGTCCGCGACGATGCCGTGCAGGTCGATCATCGCTTCGCCACGGCCATGCCGCCCCTCCGCCCGGTCAGGCCGCCACGCCCGCCAGAGCCGCCTTCACGGCATCGACAGCCGCCTGAGCCTTGTCACCGTCCGGTCCGCCGCCCTGAGCCATGTCGGGGCGACCACCGCCACCCTTGCCGCCTAGCGCTTCGACGCCAACGCGCACCAGGTCGACCGCGCTGATCGTGCCGGTCAGATCGTCGGTCACGCCCACCGCAATAGTCGCGCGGCCATCGACCACGGCTACGATCGCCGACACGCCGCTGCCTAGCGTCGTCTTGTTGCCATCCACGATGCCGCGCAATTCCTTGGGGTCCAGCCCGTCGATCACCTGCGCCAGAAAACTGATCTTGCCGACCTGCTCCGGTCCGGCGGGCGCCGCGCCACCTGCGCCGCCGCCCAGCGCCAGCGCCTTCTTCGCCTCGGCCAGTTCGCGCTCCAGTCTGCGGCTCTGCTCGACCAGCGCAGCGATGCGCGCAGGCACATCTTCGGGCGACGTCTTGAGCGTCGCGGCCGACTGGCGCAGCCGGTCCTCGCGATCGGACAGCCACAGCCGCGCCGCTTCGCCGGTCAGCGCCTCGATGCGCCGCACACCGCTCGACACGGCGCTTTCTGACACGATCTTGAACAGGGCAATGTCGCCGGTCGCGCGGACGTGCGTGCCGCCGCATAGTTCGACCGAATAGCTAAGTTCATCGCCGCGCCCCATCGACAGGACGCGCACCTCATCACCATATTTCTCACCGAACAGCGCCATCGCGCCCGCCGAAATGGCGTCGTCCGGTGTCATCAGCCGCGTGGTGACTTCCTCATTATGGCGGACCTGCGCATTCACATCCGCCTCGATCTGCGCGATCTGGGCCTGGGTCAGCGCTTCGGGGTGGGAATAGTCGAACCGCAGGCGATCGGCCGCCACCATGCTGCCCTTTTGCGTGACATGCGCGCCCAAACGGTGGCGCAGCGCCGCGTGCAGCAAATGGGTGGCGCTGTGATTTGCGCGCACCCGGTCACGCCGGTCAGTGTCGACCGCCAGATGGACCGTATCGCCGACCTTGATGCTTCCCGCCTCGATCGTCGCCCGATGCGCATGGACGCGACCGAGCGGCTTGGCGGTATCCTCGACCTTCGCGGACAGGCCGCCCAGCGAAGTGATCGTGCCAGCGTCGCCCATCTGGCCACCGCTTTCGCCATAAAAAGGCGTCTGGTTGGTGACGATCAGAACGCTGTCACCCGCAGACGCGCTATCGAAGTTCACACCGTCCCTGACGATGGCCAGAACCTCGCCTTCGCCCTGCGTGGCGGTGTAGCCGACAAATTCGGTATTGCCCGCTTTTTCAGCGATATCGAACCAGATTTCGTCCGAAGCCTTCTCGCCCGACCCCTTCCACGCGGCGCGCGCGGCGGCCTTTTGTTCGGCCATGGCGGCGTCGAAACCGGCACGATCCACGCCCAGCCCCTGCGTGCGCAGCGCGTCCTCGGTCAGGTCGTAGGGGAAGCCGAACGTGTCATACAGCTTGAACGCGGTTTCGCCGGGCAGCGTCGCGCCTTCACCCAGACCGGCGGTCGCCTCGTCCAGCAGGCGCAGGCCGTTTTCCAGCGTCTTGCGGAACCGGGTTTCCTCCCGCCGCAACGTTTCCTCGATCAGCGGTTGCGCCCGCACCAGTTCGGGATAGGCGCCGCCCATTTCCGAAACGAGGCTGCCGACCAGGCGATACATCAGCGGATCCTTCGCGCCGATGATATGGGCATGGCGCATCGCCCGGCGCATGATCCGCCGCAGCACATAGCCGCGCCCTTCATTGGCGGGCAGAACCCCGTCGGCGATCAGGAAGCTGGTCGAGCGCAGATGATCGGCGATGACACGATGGCTGGCCTGAAATTCGCCATCCGTCGCGGTGCGGGTGATCGCGCCGCTTTCGGCGATCAGCGCCTTGAACGTGTCGGTATCATAATTATTATGCACGCCCTGCATGACGGCGGCGATCCGCTCCAGCCCCATGCCGGTGTCGATCGAAGGCTTGGGCAATTCGCTCACGATCTCATTGGCTTCCTGTTCATATTGCATGAACACCAGGTTCCAGATCTCGACGAAGCGATCGCCATCTTCCTCCGGCGATCCGGGCGGACCGCCCCAGATATGGTCGCCATGGTCATAAAAGATTTCCGAACAGGGACCGCACGGCCCGCTATCCCCCATCGCCCAGAAATTATCCTTGGTCGGGATGCGGATGATGCGATGTTCGGGCAGGCCCGCAATCTTGCGCCACAGGTCGAACGCTTCATCATCGGTGTGATAGACGGTCGCGGTCAGCTTGTCGGGCGACAGACCCCATTCCTTGGTCAACAAAGTCCAGGCATGGGTGATCGCCTGTTCCTTGAAATAATCGCCAAAGCTGAAATTGCCCAGCATTTCAAAGAAGGTATGATGGCGCGCGGTATAACCGACATTGTCCAGATCATTATGCTTGCCGCCCGCGCGCACCGACTTCTGGCTGGATGTCGCGGTCTTGTAGGGGCGGGTTTCCAGCCCGGTAAAGACATTCTTGAACGGCACCATCCCTGCGTTGACGAACATCAACGTCGGGTCGTTGTGCGGCACCAAAGGCGCGGACGGGACGATGGTGTGGCCGTTGGCCCCGAAATAGTCGAGGAAGGAGCGGCGAATGTCGTTGGTCGATGTCATGAGGGCGATTTAGTGGGAAGCGGCCCGCCGCACAAGCCGGGCTTTTCATCGCTTCCCACACAAATATGCCACCCGCATGACCGGCCCGGCTTATTCTACCAGTTAAAGCGCAACGACCCTACAACCGTGCGCGGCGCACCATAATAGCAGCTGTTGTTGAACGGGCAGGCGCTGATATGCGTCTTGTCGAACAGATTGGCCGCATTGATCGCGACATTCCATCCATCCAGGCCCAGCTTAGACAGGTCGTAGCCGATCAGCGCATCGACCAGAATGAAGCCATCGGTATGGAAACGTCGGAACGTCGTGACATTGTTGATGATCGCATAAGTGGTCGTGCCATCGGACCCGCCGACATAGCGCAACCCCGCGCCAACGCTCAGCCCCGACAGCGGGCCGCCTGCCTTGTTCGCCTTGGCAAAATCATAGGACAGGAAAGTCGAAGCCGCCCATTTGGGCGTGCCAAGCTGGCGCGTGCCGGTGGTCGTCGGCGTTCCGCTATTGGTCGCGGTGGGTGCCACGGCAGGCGCGCCCTGCGTGATGATCGCATCGGTGTAGCTGGCCGCCGCGACGATATCGAAACCGGGGGTCAGCTCGCCCCGCGCCTCAAACTCCACGCCGCGCACCCGCACTTCGCCAATCTGGATCTGCGACGTGCTGGGGATGCCGCCGACACCGGCCTGCGGATCGGTCACCGGCACCTTCTGCCGCCACAGATCATAGGCCAACACCGTGAAGATCGCGCTGGTGCCGATCGGCTGATATTTCAGCCCCGCCTCATACTGCCGCCCGGTGACGGGGACAAAGGGGTCGCCCTGCCAGGTGGTGCCAGCCTGCGGCTCAAAGGATTCGGCGTAGCTGAGATAGGGCGACAGGCCGAATTCGGATTCGTACAACGCACCTAACCGCATCGTGAAGGCACTTTGCGCCAGCCGGGTGACGGCGCTGTTCTTCTTGTTCAACGTGGTCTGATCATACCAGTCCTGCCGCCCGCTGGCGATCAGCTTGAGGCGACCAATGCTCATCTGGTCCTGAAAATAGACGCCCAACTGGTCCCGTTTGCTATAACTATTGACGTAAGCGCTGGACAAGGCGGTCAGGTCGAACGTCGGCAACGTCCCGCCATAGGTCGGCGCGAACAGGCTGAGATTGGGGATGCTGGTCAACGGGTTGCTGGTCTGCCCGGTGTTGAACTGCTGGACATTTTCGCCCGTGATCCGCTGATAATCGACACCCACCAGCATATTATGGTCGATGAAGCCGGTCGCGAATTTGGCGTTCAGATGATTGTCCAGCGTCAGCGTATCAAAATCCTCGTCCGCGCCGCCGCCGCCGCGCGTTATGATCGCATAATTGCTGTTGCGGCTGGCCCCCGCCCCCGTCGTTGCAAAGCCTGCGACATAAAGCTGGCGGTAGGACAGCTTGTTATTCTGGAACCGGAAATTCGACCGCACGGTCAGATGTTCGTTAAACGCATGGCGGAAGAAAGCGGCGATCGACTTTGCCTTGTGGTTATAGCGTTCATAACCCGGATCGCCGGTATTGATGTCGCGCGGCAAGCTGCCCAGCCCGCCATTGTCCAACACCGTGCCATAGGCCGGAACGCCCGAATAGCCGCCGCCGCTCGGCGCATGTTGATAGGCGCCCACCAAAGTGAAGCTGGTCGCCGCGTCAGGCGCGAAGCTCAGCATCGGGCTGACATGATAGCGCTCGCTGAATGTGCCGTCGGTCAACCCATCCGATTTCTGCCACCCGCCCAAGACCCGCGCGATCAGCCGGCCATCCTTGTCCAGCGGCTGGTTCATATCACCTGCGACCCGGACCGTATCATAATTGCCCAACTGCCCCTCGAACCGGCCAAATGCAGTGGCTTGCGGCATCTTGCTGGTCAGGTTGACCAGGCCACCGGGGGTCGAATTGCCATAAAGGACGGATGCCGGTCCCTTCACCACGTCGATATGGTCGATCCGGTTGAAATCGATCTGCGGCGTGGAATAGGGTCCGGCGATCAGGCGCATCCCGTCCAGATAGACGCCCGGCGAGAAGCCGCGCAGGATCAGCTGGTCGTAGCGCGTCACCATTGCCCCGCGCTGGTTGGGCGAAACCCCCGCGACATAGCCCAGCGCCTGATTGATCGACAGCACGTTGCGGCGAACCATCTCGTCATTGTCAATGATGGTGATGCTCTGCGCCGTCGCCATCAACGGCGTGTCGGTCTTGGTCCCCGATCCGGTCTGGTTTTCCTTCAGCCCCGTAACGATGATCGTGTCGGCGCTACCAGCGGCCGATTCGTCGGCGCTGGCGATGCCGGGCGCGATGGCCTGCGCAATGGCGGTGGCGCATAACAATGATGCTGCGCGGCGGACGGACGTATAAACCATGGCAAACCCCTTTGCGAATGATATTCAGAATGATTCGCAATTGCGATTAGCTGGTGACGGCGTTACAGGCAAGCCAGCGACCAACCGGGGAAGAAACGTGCCGATCCGCCAACTGCATCACCATTTCACCCGCACCACCCGACGCCGATGGGCAATGACGGGCCGTTGCCTGACTGCATTGCTGGGCGGATATGCGGCGGCGGCGGGGGTGGCATCTCTGATCGCGCGGTTGCTGCCGGTCGCGCGGGCCGAAGCGACGGTGTGGGGAATGATCGTCTCCTTCCTCCTCTATGCCACCATCGCGCTATGGGCGTTCCACGAACCTCGGCTGGTACGGGTTGCGGCATGGATCTGGGGCAGCGCGATACTGTCCATCTCGCTGTCGCTTTTGATGGGACCGCGCCTGTGACCCCCGCAAAGGAAAGTGCCAAAGGATTGCGCCAGTCGATGGCGTGGATTCACACCTGGCTGGGGCTGCTGGCCGGGTGGATATTGTTCGCCATGTTCCTGACCGGGACGGCCAGCTATTTCCGCCCGGAAATCACCCGATGGATGCAGCCAGAACTCCGCCCCGCCGCCGTATCCCCCACCCGCGCGGCGGAAACGGCGATCGCCTATATGCAGGCGCGCTCGCCCGACGATACCCAATGGTATATCTACCTGCCCGACGACCGCACGGCCATCACTCGCATCTTCGCCATCCCCAATGCCAAGGCACCGCCCGGTCCCAAGCGCCGCGAAATCCGGCTGGACCCGGCGACCGGTGCGCCCTTGCAAGCGCGCGAAACGCGCGGCGGCGAACATTTCTACCGCTTCCATTTCCAGCTACAATTGCCCCATCCCTGGGGGCGCTGGCTGGCGGGGGTCTGCGCCATCTTCATGCTGGCGGCGATCCTGTCGGGCGTCATCACCCACAAGCGGATTTTCGTCGATTTCTATACGCTGCGCTGGAACAAGGGGCAGAGAAGCTGGCTGGACGCGCATAATGTGTCGGCGGTGCTGGCCCTGCCCTATCATGCGATGATCACCTATACCGGCCTCATCACGCTGGTGCTGATGTATATGCCCTGGCCGATCGCCGCCAATTACCAGGAACCAAAGGCCTTCGCTGCCGAAGCCTATGGCGCAGAACGCGATGGCGAAGCGTCGGGTCGTTCCGCCATGCTCCGCCCGATCGCGCCCTTGATCGCGGCGGCGGCGCGCGAATGGCAGGGCGGTCGTCCCGGCAGGATCATCATCCGCCATCCCAATGACGCAGCCGCTACCGTCACCCTGCTGCGCGACGGTAGCGAAAGCCTCAACGCACGCGCGGCTTCCATCACCTTTTCCGGCGCGACCGGCGCGCGCCTCTCCGGTTCGCCCGCGCCGGGCGCAGCCGTCACGACCGCCGGGGTGATGCTGGGCCTGCATATCGGCCAGTTTGCCGGGCCGGTCATGCGCTGGACCTATTTCCTGCTGGGGCTGACCGGTGCGGCAATGGTCGGCACCGGGCTGCTGCTGTGGACCGCAAAACGGCGCAAACCCGGCGCGAAGCCCTTTTTCGGCTTCCGCTTGGTCGAACGGCTGAATATCGCTGCCATCGCCTGCCTGCCCACCGGCATGGCCGCCTATCTGCTCGCCAATCGCCTGATCCCGGCGCAACTGCCGGGGCGCGAAGCGATGGAAGTCGCTACGATGTTCTGGACCTGGTTCGGGCTGTCCGGGTTGTCGCTGCTGCGCCCGGTCAAGCGCGCCTGGACGGAATTGCTCGCTTTGTCCGCACTGGCCTTTCTGGCCCTGCCGATCATCAACATGGCGACGACGGATCGCGGATTGATCGCCAGCATCACGCAGGGGGACTGGCTGTTCGTCGCGTTCGATGCTGCGATGCTGGCGATCGCCGCGATGCTGGGCCTTGCCGCATGGCGCGCCGGGCATAAGAAAGTCAGGCCCGCACCGCGCCGCCGTTCCAAACTCCCCATCACACAACGGAAAACAGCCGATGCCCATTGAACCCGGCCTGATCGGCTATGCCGCGCTGGCCAGCCTGACGCTGGGCATGAAGAAGCACCGGCCCACGCCGCCCTTGCCGCTGATGCCATCACCGCAAAGTGCCCGCTTGCTTGGCTGGCTGCTGATCGCCTGCGCCGCCGTCATCGCGATCCTGCGCTTTGGCCCGGCATTGGGCATCGTCGCGTGGATCGGCCAGTTGTGCCTTGGCGGCGCAGCGCTGGTGCTGCTATTGTCCTGGCGTCCGCGCGTCGCTCTTTTGCTGGCCGCGCCCGCGCTTGGCCTTGCCCTCGTCTCCGCCATGGCCTGACACCGCCCCTTGCCCCGCCCCGTCGCGCCCGCTATCGGCGCGCGCATGACAGCGCATAAATCCGGCGATCCCACCACGCTCAACCGCCTCTATGGCCGCCAGTCCGGCCATAAGCTGCGCGTTGCCCAGCAGGAACTGGTCGAAACGCTCCTCCCCGCCATTTCCGTGCCGGACGAAGGCGACGTCACTGCCACCAGCCTGTTCGGCACGGATCGCACGCTACATTTCGAAATCGGCTTTGGCGGGGGCGAACATCTCGCCGGACGCGCGGACATGCTGCCCGACCATGGCTTCATCGGCTGCGAACCGTTCCTGAACGGGGTCGTGACCGCACTGGCGCATGTGCGGGACAAGGCGCTGGGCAATGTCCGCCTGCATATGGGCGACGCGCTCGAAGTTCTGGCCCGCATCCCCGATGGATCGCTCAGCTTCGTCTACCTGCTCCATCCCGATCCATGGCCCAAGGCGCGCCATGCCAAGCGGCGAATGATGAACCCCGGCCCGGTCGCGATGATCGCGCGCAAGCTGAAACCGGGCGGCGAATTCCGTTTCGGCACCGACCATCCGGTCTATCTGCGTTGGGCGCTGATGGTAATGAACGGCCATCCCGATTTCGACTGGCTGGCCAGCGATCCTAAGGATTTCCTCAATCGTCCTGGCGGATGGACCGAAACCCGTTATGAAGCCAAGGCACGCAGCCTGGGCCATGAGGTCTGGTATTTCCGGTATCGGCGTCGCTGATCAATCCTGGGGCTTATGCCGCGAAAACAAATAGCGCCACACGCCGACCGCGTTGATGACCAACAGCGCGACATTCTGCCACCCGATCCCCTCGCTGTCCTGCGCCAAAAACCCCCACAGGATGAGCGCGGCAGAACTGGTCACGAACAGGACGAACGCCCATCCGGTAATCCGGCGGCCAAGATTGAGCGACACGACCAGCGCCGCCAGCGTCGCCGCGCCAGCGCCATAATATTGCAGGGCCGTCAGGACCGTTTCGTTCATCGCCCCATAACGCAGCGACGATGGCCAAGGTTGCAGCGACACGCTGCCCCCTCTAGGCAAATGCCATGATCGCCAGCATCGCCCCCTTCCACGCCATCGCCATCAGCCGCGAAGCCCACGCCCTTGCCGCGCAGGGCCGTTCCATCCTGCACATGGAATTCGGCCAGCCATCGACCGGCGCGCCAGCGGCCGCCATTGCCATGGCGCATCATGTGCTGGACACCGACCCGATGGGCTATTGGGAAAGTCCTGCGCTCAAGGAACGGATCGCGCAGCATTATCAGGACCGTCATGGCGTCAGCGTCGATCCCGAACGCATCCTGCTGACCTGCGGCGCGTCGCCGGGGCTGGTGCTGGCGTTGACCAGCCTGTTTGCGCCGGGCGCGCGGGTGGCGACGGCACGGCCGGGCTATGTCGCCTATCGCAATACATTGAAGGCGCTTTATCTGGAGCCGATCGAAATCGCCTGTGGCTCCACGGAACGCTATCAGATCAGCGCCGACGCGCTGGCCGCGATCGACCCCGCGCCTGATGGCTTGATTCTGGCCAGTCCCGCCAACCCGACCGGCACAATTATCCCGGCGGCGGAACTGGAGCGTATCGCGCAGGTTTGCGGTGCGCGCGGCATCCGCATCATATCTGACGAAATCTATCACGGCCTGTCGTTCGGCGACCCTGCCCGGTCCATGCTGGAGTTTGCGCCGGACGCCGTGATCGTGAACAGTTTTTCCAAATATTTCAGTATGGCGGGATGGCGGCTGGGCTGGATCGTCGTGCCGGACGCGCTGATCGACGCGGCGCGGGCGCGGATGGGCAATCTGTTTCTGACCCCGCCGGTGCTGGCGCAGCAGGCGGGGCTGAAAGCGTTCGATTGCACGGATGAACTGGACGGGCATGTCGATACCTATCGGCGCAACCGGCAATTGCTGCTCGACGCCCTGCCCGCGCTGGGCCTGGCCACCATCGCGCCGCCCGATGGGGCATTTTATATCTATGCCGACATTGGCCATTTGACCGACGACAGCCTGGGCTTCTGCCAGAAATTGCTGCGCGAAACCGGGGTCGCGACTGCGCCGGGAATCGATTTCGATCCGGTCGATGGCCATCGCTTCATGCGGTTCAGCTTTGCGGTATCCACCGACCGGGTGGAGGACGCGATAGCGCGGTTGATCCCATGGTTTCAGGCGCAGGCGAAACGCTAGGCTGCAACGGACCCGAAGGGTCCGCAAGGCCGAACGGCCGTCCGAGCTTATGCGAGGGAAGCCAAGGCGGCGGATGCCGCCGCCCGGCGTCTGAGGCCCAAACAAAGATGGTGCGGGCGGTCGGAATCGAACCGACACTCCTTGCGGAACCGGATTTTGAGTCCGGCGCGTCTACCAGTTTCACCACGCCCGCACGGCTTGGGAGCCGCCAGATGACAAAAAGCGGGCGCGGCGTCCAGCCGAAAATCAGCGAAGTTCGCAAACTTCGTCCATAACGCCATTGACTAAGCCTGTCGGCGGCACCAGATGCGGCGTTCAGATGTAACTATATATCATTATATTGGACTGACATGATCGCCTGTGATGACAAGGATTCGGCCCCCCGCATGAAGCGCCGGGGATCATGGCTGGATGGATTCGCGCTGTGCGCGTCCTCGCTCTGCACGCTCCATTGCCTGGGCCTGCCGCTGCTGTTCGCTCTGCTGCCTGCTTTGGCCAGCCGGGTCGATCCGGGCGAATCCTTTCATATCGTCATGCTGGCCCTTGCCGTTCCGACCAGCCTGTTCGCGCTGATCAAGGGACGCCAGCGCAGCGGCAAAAGTCCGGTCTTAATGGGCATTTCGGGCCTGACGCTGATGGCGGCCGGTGCTTTCCTGACGCGCGAATCACTGTCGGAAGCGGCCCTGACCGTGGCAGGAAGCGCGCTGCTCGCCGCTGCCCATATTCTCAACTGGCGGCGCGGCACGCGGACGGTTGCGGTTGCGCGACCGGCCCGATAGCCTCTCTTGCGCTATGATCCGCGCACGGTATAAGGACGCCATCGTGCAGACATAGATAACTTCAACGGAGAAGGACCATCCTTTGACCGATCCGTCTGCTACGTTCCTGCTTTTCGGCGCCACCGGCGACCTTGCGCGCCGCATGATCTTTCCTTCGCTCTACAATCTCCTGTCCGACGGGCTGTTGCCCGACGACTTCCTGATCCTGGCATCGGGTCGGTCGGACATGTCGGACGAAGATTTTCGCGCCGATGTCGACGCGGCGCTGCAACAATTCCTCGCCGCCGACCGCTATGATACCACGATCGCCGCCAGTTTCGGGGCGATGATCCAGTATCAGCCAGTCGAGGCGGGCAATGCCGATCAGTTCACGGCGCTGGCCGAACGCATCGACGGGCGGCTCGATCGCGGCCTGTCGGTCTATCTGTCCACGCCGCCATCGCTGTTCGCCCCGACCGCGCAGGGGCTGGCGCAAGCGGGCCTGATCACGCCCAAGACCCGAATCGCAATGGAAAAGCCGATCGGCAAGGATCTGGCCTCCTCCAGGCAAGTGAATGACGGCATTGGCGGCCTGTTCGTCGAAGAACAGATTTTCCGCGTCGATCATTATCTGGGCAAGGAAACGGTCCAGAACCTGCTGGCGCTGCGCTTTGGCAATCTGATGTTCGAACCGCTGTGGAATGCGACCGGCATCGACCATGTCCAGATCACGGTCGGGGAAACGGTCGGGCTGGAAGGCCGCGTTTCCTATTATGACGGGGTCGGCGCGCTGCGCGACATGGTGCAGAACCATATGCTGCAAATCCTGTCGATCATCGCGATGGAACCGCCCGCGCGGATGGACCCGACCGCCGTGCGCGATGAAAAGGTCAAGGCGCTGCGGTCGCTGCGCCCGATGACCGCCGAAACGGTCAAGACCCACAGCGTGCGCGGCCAATATACGCCAGGGGCCGTCGGCGGCAAAATCGTCACTGGCTATGCCGACGAATTGGGCAAGCCGTCCGACACCGAAACCTTTGTCGCGCTCAAGGCCTTTGTCGACAACTGGCGCTGGCAGGGCGTCCCCTTCTACCTGCGCACCGGCAAGCGGATGCCCGCGCGCCAGTCCGAAATCATGATCCAGTTCAAGCCGGTGCGGCACAGCATCTTTGGCCGCGATGGTCATGGATCGGGGCTGGAGCCGAACACGCTGATCATCCGCTTGCAGCCCGAAGAATATATTCGCCTGCTCATCATGAGCAAGCGTCCGGGGCTGGAACGGCAGGTGCTGCTGGACGAAGTGACGCTGGACGTGTCGCTGACCGCCGCCTTTGCCGGGCAGCGCCGCCGGATCGCCTATGAACGGTTGATCCTCGACCTGCTGGCCGGCGACCAGACCCTGTTCGTGCGCCGCGACGAAGTGGAGGCGCAGTGGACATGGATCGATTCGATCATCGACGGGTGGAAAGAGGCGAACATGAAGCCTTCCGCTTATTCTTCCGGCAATTGGGGTCCATCATCGGCCATTGCCCTTATCGAACGTGACGGAGCCAGCTGGCATGACTGAAATGCACCCGGTAATCGCCAAGGTGACGGAGCGTATCGTCCAGCGCAGCGCGGTGCGTCGCCGTGCCTATCTCGACCTCATCGAACGGGGTCGGGACGCTGGCACGAACCGCGATCAACTGTCCTGCGGCAATCTGGCCCACGCCTTTGCCGCCAGTGGCGAGGACAAGCCAGCCATCCGCACCGGGCGGGCCATGAACATCGGCGTCGTCACATCCTATAACGACATGCTGTCGGCGCATCAGCCCTATGGCCGCTATCCCGAACAGATCAAGATCGCCGCGCGCGAAGTCGGTGCGACCGCGCAGGTCGCAGGCGGCGTCCCCGCCATGTGCGATGGCGTGACGCAGGGGCAGTCGGGCATGGAACTGTCACTGTTCAGCCGCGACACCATTGCGCTGTCGACCGCCGTATCGCTGAGCCATGCGATGTTCGAGGGTGTGGCGCTGCTGGGCATTTGCGACAAGATCGTGCCGGGGCTGTTGATGGGCGCGCTGCGCTTTGGTCATTTGCCGACGATATTGATCCCCGCCGGGCCGATGCCATCGGGGCTGGCCAACAAGGAAAAGGTCCGCATTCGCCAGCTTTATGCCGAAGGCAAAGTGGGCAAGGACGAATTGCTGGAATCCGAAAGCGCCAGTTACCATGGCGCTGGCACCTGCACATTTTACGGCACGGCCAACAGCAACCAGATGATGATGGAAGTCATGGGGCTGCACATGCCCTGCGCCTCCTTCGTCAATCCCGGCACCAAGCTGCGCAGCGAGTTGACGCGGGCAGCGACGCATCGGCTGGCGAGCATTGGGTGGGACGGCGACGACTATCGTCCGCTGGGCCATTGCGTCGATGAAAAGGCGATCGTGAACGCCATCATCGGCCTGATGGCGACCGGTGGATCGACCAATCACGCCATCCATCTGCCCGCCATTGCGCGCGCGGCTGGGATCAGTATCGACTGGACCGACTTTGCCGAGATTTCCGACGTGGTGCCGCTGCTGGCGCGCGTCTATCCCAACGGATCGGGCGATGTGAACCATTTCCACGCGGCAGGCGGCATGAGTTACATCATCCGCGAATTGCTGGACAGCGGACTGCTCCACCGCGACATCATGACCGTCGCGCGCGGCGACATGACCGATTATGGCAAGGAGCCGGTGCTGGAGGACGAAGCGCTGCAATGGCGCGATGTGCCGGTGTCGCGTGATGAAAATATCCTGCGCCCGGTGTCCAACCCGTTCAGCGCCGATGGCGGCATGAAGCTGCTGGCGGGTAACCTTGGCCGTTGCGTCATGAAAGTCAGTGCGGTCGATCCGGCGCTCTGGACGATCGAGGCACCTGCCGCGATCTTCCACGATCAGGACGATGTGCTGCGCGCGTTCAAGGCGGGCGAACTGGAACGCGATGTCGTGGTCGTCGTGCGGTTTCAGGGACCAAAGGCCAATGGGATGCCCGAACTGCACAAGCTGACCCCGGCGCTGGGCGTGTTGCAGGATCGCGGCTTCAAGGTCGCACTCGTCACCGACGGGCGCATGTCCGGCGCGTCGGGCAAGGTGCCTGCCGCCATCCACCTTTCGCCCGAAGCGCTGGGCGGAGGCGCGATCGGCAAGTTGCGTGATGGCGACATGGTTCGGGTGTGCGCAGAGCATGGCGTGATCGAGGCGATGGTCGATGCGGGCGAATGGGCCGCGCGGGACATCCCCCCTGCCCCGCCCCCGCCCTATGATACGGGCCGCGAACTGTTCGCGCTGTTCCGCCATCATAGCGACCTGGCCGAACAGGGCGCGTCGCCGCTGCTGGCCGCGATGGAAACCGAGATCTAACTGGTTCGTGCTCCTGCGAAGGCAGGAGCCCAGTTCGGAGCGCGGGACTGGGTTCCTGCCTTCGCAGGAACACAAGACTGGAATATGCAATGACGAACATCATCGCCGCCGACATTGGCGGCACCAATGCGCGCTTTGCCCGCGCAACCCTGGACGATCGCGGCGTGCCGACGCTTGGCACCGTGCGCAAGTATAAGGTGGCGGATTATCCCAGTCTGCAATCCTGCTGGCAGGCGTTCGTCGGCGATGAAGGACAAGCGGACGACACGCCCCTGCCCGACGCGGCCTCCATCGCGTTCGCAACCGCAATCGGGCGCGAAGTCATCAAGCTTACCAACAGCAATTGGGTGATCCGCGCCGACACGCTGGCCGCCGACTTAGGTATGCGCAGCGTGCGATTGGTCAATGATTTCGAGGCGGTCGCTCATGCGGTATCGCGCCTGCCGGACGAAAATCTGCCGCTGTTGTTTGGCGAGGATCGCCCATTCCCGCGCGATGGGGGGGTGACGATCCTTGGTCCTGGCACGGGCCTTGGCGTCGCGATGATCGCTTATGATGACGATCATCCCCATGTCATCGCGACTGAAGGCGGGCATCTGGACTTCGCCCCGCTCGACCATATGGAGGAGAAAATCCTCTCCTACCTGCGCGACAAATTCCTGCGGGTGTCGACCGAACGGATCGTGTCGGGACCGGGCCTCAACTATATCTACAAGGCGATGGCGACCATCGGCCATGATCGCGTGATGCTGATGGAAGACCCCGAATTGTGGCAGGCGGCGCTGGACGACAGCGACCCGTTCGCCCGCGCGGCGCTGGAACGCTTCTGCCTGTGCTACGGGTCGGTGGCGGGTGATCTGGCGCTGGCCCATGGTCCCCACGCCGTGGTGCTGGCCGGTGGCCTGACCCAGCGGATGCGCGATTTCCTGCCGCACAGCGGTTTCCATACCCGTTTCAAGGCCAAGGGCCGGTTCGAAAGCCTGATGGCCAGCGTACCGATCCGCCTGGCCGTCCATGACGAAATCGGCCTCTTCGGAGCAGCCGCAGCATTTAGGGAGAAGTGATGATGAGCAAGCTGACGGTAGAGCAGGTGATGGAACTGGCCCCGGTCATTCCGGTGCTGGTGGTGGACAAGGTTGAGGACGCGCTGACGATCGCGCGGGCGCTGGTTGCGGGCGGCCTGCCTGCGCTGGAAGTGACGCTGCGCACCCCCGCCGCGCTGGATGTGATCCGCGAAATGAGCAAGGTCGAAGGCGCGGTCGTGGGCGCAGGCACCGTGCTGAACCCCGATCAGCTTGACGCCGCGATGGAGGCGGGCGCGCGCTTCATCGTCAGCCCTGGCCTGACCAAGCCATTGGGCAAGGCCGCGATTGCCGCGAAAATCCCCTTCCTGCCCGGCACCGCGACGGCCGCCGACATCATGCGCGGCATGGACATGGGCCTGACCCATTTCAAATTCTTTCCCGCGGAAACATCGGGCGGCCTGCCAGCCTTGAAAGCGCTCGCCGCGCCGCTGCACACTGCGCGCTTCTGCCCCACCGGCGGCATCACGCTGGAAAGCGCGCCGGAATGGCTGGCCCAGCCCTTCATCAAATGCGTCGGCGGCAGCTGGGTCGTGCCAAAGGGGCCGGTCGATGGCGCGAAGATCGAGGCATTGGCGCGCGCTGCCGCTGCCCTACCGCGCTGACATAGCTGCGCTGACATAAGCGGGCGGGTGCCATTGCGCCCGCCCCCGCACCATCCTAAATGCAGATCATGAACCCGCGCCGTTTCCTTGCCGCTTTTGCCCTGATGCTGTCCGGCTGTGCCGGCGCGCCGCAAACCTATCCTTCGCTGGCCAAGCGGCCGATCGAAAGCGCGCCGGTGGCGCAGGCGGTGCCGCCGCCCGCCCCGGTCGCTGCCGATCCCGTGCTGGCGACAGAAGTGGCGCGCTATGTGGCGCAGGCGGATAAGGGCCGCGCAGCGTTCGACGCTGCCTTCGCACGCGCGGACAAAGCGGTGCGCGCGGCGTCCGGCGCGGCCGTGTCGAGCGACGCCTGGGTCAGCGCGCAGGTGGCGGTAAGCACGCTGGAATCGGCGCGCAACGACAGCGTGTCCGCGCTCGCCAGCCTGGACACGCTCTATGTCCAGCGCAGCAACGCCATTGCCGACGGCACGCAGAGCGGCGGGCTGTCCGAAGTGGATGCGGCCCGCGCCGCGACACTGGCCAGCGTGGACGACCAGAATGACCGGATAGACGCGCTCAAAGGCCGCCTGGCCCAGCCGTAAACATCCTCCCCCGCAAGGCAGGGGAATCGCATATGGAACGCACCTTATTCTACTTCGTCATGCTGAACTCGTTTCAGCATCCATCATGCCCCCAAAGCCGCTGTTTGGGACGACAAATGGACCCTGAAACAAGTTCAGGGTGACGATGAAGGAGGGGGTGGGTTCATATGCGATAGCCCTGCCCTGCAAGGGGAGTTTGCAACGCGAAGCGTCGACGGAGGGGTGTCACCCTCTCGATAGCGCGACACCCCTCCGTCTGGCCTTCGGCCCGAGACCTCCCCTGCAAGGGGAGGATCAGAGCCGTTTGATATAAACCTAAACCGGGTCCACCGCCGCCTTGTGCGCCCTTGCATAATCGACATAGCGCGCCGCGCCAGACCCCAGCTTCGCCACCATGGCGTCGGACAGTTCGCGCATGAACTTGGCCGGCCGCCCCGCCCAAAGCTGCCGCCCCGGCAGCCGCTTGCCCGGCGAAAGCAATGCGCCTGCCGCCAGCATCGCATCGCTTTCCACCACGCACCCGTCCATGACGATCGCGCCCAGCCCGACGAACGCCCGGTCGTGCAGGGTGCAACCATGGATCATCGCCATATGGCCGATCAGCACATCTTCGCCGATGATCGTCGGCCAACCTTCCAGCGGCCGGTCGATGCCGTCACCGGGACTGTCGCAATGGATGACGCTGCCGTCCTGCACATTGCTGCGCGCGCCGATACGCACCCGGTTCACGTCCGCGCGGATCACGCAATTATACCAGATGCTGGCGTCCGGGCCGATCTCCACGTCGCCGATGATGCGGCATCCCGGCGCGATGAAGGCGCTGGGGTGGATGCGGGGCATCTTGCCCTTGTGAGGAATGATGCTGACATCGGGATAATCGGTCATGTCCTCACGCCCCCAAAAGCCGCGCCGCGTGCAGCGCATGATAGGTCAGCACGCCGGAACATCCCGCCCGCTTGAACGCCATCAATGTTTCGAGGATCAGTGCGTCCCGGTCCCCCGCGCCCGCGGCAGCGGCATGTTCGATCATCGCATATTCGCCCGACACCTGATAAGCGAACACCGGCACGGCAAAGCGGTCCCGCACGCGCGCGACGATGTCCAGATAAGGCAGGCCGGGTTTCACCATCACGCTGTCGGCCCCCTCGGCCAGGTCGAGCGCGACTTCGCGCAGCGCTTCCTCCCCATTGGCCGGGTCCATCTGGTAATTTTTCTTGTCGCCTTTCAGCAACCCGCGTGATCCCACCGCGTCACGAAACGGCCCGTAGAACGCGCTCGCATATTTGGCGGCATAGGCCATGATCTGCACATTGGCATGGCCCGCACTTTCCAGCGCACCCCGGATCGCGCCGACCCGCCCATCCATCATGTCGCTCGGCGCAATGATGTCCGCCCCTGCCGTTGCCTGATTGAGCGACTGGCCGATCAGCACGTCGATCGTCGCGTCGTTCAGCACATAGCCGGTCTGGTCGAGCAGGCCGTCCTGCCCATGAGCGGTATAGGGGTCCAGCGCCACGTCGGTCAGTATGCCGATGTCCGGCACGGCATCCCTGATCGCGCGGATCGCCCGGCACATGAGGTTGTCGGGGTTCAGCGCCTCGGCGCCATCGTCGCTGCGCCGATCACCTTGGGTATTGGGGAAGAGCGCAAGGCACGGGATGCCCGCATCGCGCGCGTCTTTCGCCCGTGCGACCATCAGGTCCACTGACCAGCGCGACACGCCGGGCAGCGCGCCGATCGGTTCCTCGACGCCTTCCCCTTCGGTCACGAACAGGGGCCAGATGAAATCGCTGGGCGAAAGCCGGTTTTCGGCGTGCATCGCCCGGCTCCAGGCAGAGGCGCGGGTGCGGCGCAGGCGCAGCGCCGGATAGGGTGCATAGGTCATGTGCGCGGGTTTAGGCGCGGGGGGAGACGGGATCAAGGTCCGACCCACGGGCAAGGCTATTCCCGTTTCATCCCAACCCGCTTATGAACGCCCCATGCGCGCCATTCATCATATCGCCCTGATCTGCTCCGACTATGCGCGGTCGCGCGCTTTCTACAGCGAGATATTGGGCCTGCCGATCCTGCACGAAGTCTATCGCGCCGAACGGGATTCGTGGAAGTGCGATCTGGATGCGGGCAATGGCCAGATCGAGCTGTTTTCCTTCCCGAACCCGCCTGCCCGCCCCAGCCGCCCAGAAGCCTGTGGCTTGCGCCACCTGGCCTTTCTGGTCGATGACATCGACACAGAAGTCGCGCGCCTGACCGGGGCTGGCGTGGCGTGCGAGGATATACGGATCGATCCCTATACAGGTCAGCGCTTCACCTTCTTCGCCGACCCGGACGGGTTGCCGCTCGAACTGTACGAACGCGCGGCCTGACCCGCCGTTACTTCGCAAAGCGCTTGAAGAAGCTGTCGTCATTCCATTTGGGCCGCGCGGGCGCATTGGCGACGCGCAACGTCACGGCGGTCACATAGTCATTCAGCTTCGCGCTCTGCTCCGGCATCACCGGCTGTTTCAGGTCGTCGAAGGGCGAATGATAGATGTTGGCCCGCCACGCCTTTTCGGTTTCGGCTTCGGGCGTGCCGGCCTTGAACCCATATTTGAAGAATAGCGCGGGGATGCCTTCGCGGATGAAGGCATATTGGTCCGACCGGATGAACACGTTGCGGTCGGGGAAAGGATCCGGCGTGATCGGCAGGCCCATCTGCGCACTGACCGCCTGCGCATCGCCGCCCAGCGAGCTTTGGTCGTATCCGATCGGCGTCACGCTGGTCAGCGGGAAGATCGGCAGGGCCATGTCGAAATTGAGGTCGGCGACGATCGCCTTTTGCGGCACGCTGGGTTTGCGGGCGAAGTAGCGCGCGCCCAGCAAGCCCTTTTCCTCCGCCGTGACGATGGCGAACAGGACGGAGCGTTTGGGCTTCACCTTGCTCGCCTTCAGTGCGCGGGCGATTTCCAGCAGGCTGGCAACGCCCGACGCATTGTCGAACGCGCCATTATAGATCGCGTCGCCCTTGATCGGGGTGCCAACGCCATAGCCATCCAGATGCGCCGACAGCACGACATATTCGCCGCGCAATTTGGGGTCGCTGCCCGGCATCACCGCGACCAGATTGGGCGATGTGATGTCTGACCGCGTGGCCGCAACCTGCGCCTTCAACCGCAGCGTCAGGGGGAAGCTGGCGACCGGGGCGGACGCATCGGCAGCAGCGGCGATGGCGGCGAAATCCTTGCCGGTGCCAGCAAACAGCATCGCCGATTTGGCGGGATCAAGCTGCGCATTGAGGAAGGGCGCCTGCGTGTCACGCAGGGCCGCGTCCTTGAAATAGAGCGCGGGCGCACCGGCCAGCGCCACGCGCCGCACCCAGGGAATTTCGACCTGCTTGGGCGTCACCAGAGCGATGAGGCCCAGCGCGCCCTGCGCCGCCAGCCAGTTGGCCCGTTCCGACCGGGCATGAGATTTAAGCGCACCTGAAATGGTCGATGGCCCGCCAGACAGGACGACGACGATCTTGCCTTTCAGGTCCAGTCCGGCAAAATCATCATGCCCCGCTTCGGGCAGATGCAGGCCATAGCCTGCAAACACCAACGGCGCGTCAACCATGGCCGGGACCGGCCCGCCGCCGCCCGAAAAGATGAGGTCGCCCGGCACCGCCAGCGCGCTTTCCCCATCCGCCCCGACCAGCGCGGCGCTGGACTTGTCCGACTGGACGACCTGCTGGACGAAGGCGACCGGCTGGCGATAGCCATCGGTGCCAGCGGGTTTGAGGCCCATCGCCTGCAACTGGCCGATCACATATTGCGCGGCCTTTTCATGCCCCGGCGTGCCGGTGCCGCGCCCTTCCATCGCGTCGCTGGCCAGCGTTTGAACATGCGCCCACCAGCGCGCGCCATTGGCAGCGGCGCTGCCGCCGTCCGCCTGCGCCGACGCCGTTGCAGACAGCGACATGGACAATAGCGAGATACCGGCGAAAAGGGCGCGCATGGCTGTGTTACTCCACTCTAATCAAGGGCGTATCATGCCCGATCCTGTCGGACGAACAAGGGGGCTTGGAACCGCCATCTTTCTTGTGTATTACGTTGGCAATACAGTTTGGGAGACGATGATGCGCAACTCATTCATATTGTCCATGTCGCTGTCTACCAGTGTCGCCGTCATGCTTGCCACCTGCTCGCAAAAAGCGGCGGAATCGCCCGCGTCGCCCGCCGCGCAGGACTGGTCGAACCTGCGCGATTTCACCGCGATCGACGCGACCGGACCGGACAATGTGGCCGTCACCATCGGTCCCGATTTCGCCGTCCGGGCGGAGGGCGACGCAAAGGCCGTCGCCGAAATCGACATGCGTGTTCGCGACGGCAAGCTGGTCATCGGGCGCAAGTCGCAAGGCAACTGGACGTTCGGCAACAAGGGCGAAGGCAAGGACGTGACCATCCGCGTCACCATGCCTGCCATCCGCGCTGCCGCGCTGACGGGCGCGGGCGATTTCGAGCTGGACCGGGCGCAGGGTGATATGCTCGACCTGGCGCTGACCGGCGCTGGCGATTTCCGCATCGGCACCGTGACGCTCAAGACACTGAGCGCCGACATAACTGGCGCGGGTTCCATCACGATCGCAGGCACCGTGGATCGCGCCGACCTGTCGGTGACGGGCGCGGGTGATATAGAGGCGCAGGCGTTGAAAGCGGGGAGCGCCAAGGTTTCCATGCTGGGCGCGGGCGACATCGGCTTTGCCTCCGACGGGCAAGTCGCTATCAGCATCATGGGTCCGGGCGATGTGACGGTAAAGGGCAAGGCGCAATGCAAGACCAGCGGAACCGGCCCCGGCGAGGCGCGCTGTGCGCCCTGACGGCGATAGCGTTGCTGGCGGCCTCCCCCGCCCCCGCTAATGCGGCGACGCGCGGCTATACCATCACCAGCTTCGATGCGATCCGGGTCGATGCGCCGGTCATAGTGCTGCTGACCACCGGCACTGGCGCTTCGGCCCGCGCCGAAGGGGATCAGGCGTTGCTCGATCGGTTGACCGTAGCCGTGTCCGGCCGCTTGCTGTCGATCGGCCTGATCCGCCCGCGCCCCGGCGAAAAGAGCGGCGGCGCGGCAACGCTGCGCCTGTCCACCGGCGACTTGAACCGCGTCGTGCTGACCGGCGGGGGATCAGTGACGATCAACCGGATGAAGGGATTGCGCGGCGATATCGTGCTGGGCGGCAATGGCGACGTGACGGTCGCTGCGGTCGATCTCGACCGGATCGAGGTCGCGCTGGCGGGCGGCGGGCGCGCGACGCTGAACGGGCGGGCGGGCGTCGCCAACATCCGCGTCAACGGACCGGGCGCTGTGGCGGCAGCGGGCCTGCGCGCGCGGCAGGCGACGTTGGGCAATGATGGACCGGGCAGCATCGCGATAGCCGCAGACGTCACGGCCAAGATCGTTTCCACCGGCTCCGGCGATGTGACCGTGACCGGCGCTGCTGCCTGCACCGTGGACAATCGCGGCACCGGCCGGATTGCCTGCGGCGGCGAGGATTATTGATCGACGCGGCAAGCGGGCGTGGCAACGTGGGTATGGCAAGGGATGACAAAGCCGCGCCGCTCTGGCATCGGCGCGGTCGGGATACGGACATTGGGGCGATCATGACGACTATCGGAATTTTCGGGGCCGCTGGCCGCATGGGTCGCGCCATTGCGCAGGTCGTGGCCGACACGGGCCTGACGCTGGCGGGCGGCACCGACAGCAAGGCGCAGGGCGAAATTGCGCCGGGCGTCGCGATCACGGCGGACCCGGCAGCGCTGGCGGCGCAATGCGATGTGCTGATCGACTTTTCGGTGCCTGCCGCCCTTTCCATGCATCTGGATGCCTGCATCGCCGCGAACCGTCCGATCCTGATCGGCACGACCGGGCTGGAGGCGGAGCATCACGCCCTGATCGACGCGGCCGCACAGCATATTCCCGTGCTTCAGACCGGCAATACGTCGCTGGGCGTCAACCTGCTCGCCGCGCTGGTGGAGCAGGCAGCGGCGGGGCTGGGCGACGACTGGGACATCGAGATTGTGGAGATGCACCACCGGCACAAGGTCGATGCGCCGTCCGGCACCGCCATGCTGTTGGGCGAAGCGGCGGCGCGCGGGCGCGGCATCGCGCTGGCCGACCATAGCGAACGGGGCCGGGACGGCATTACTGGCGCACGGGCGCAGGGTGCGATCGGCTTTGCCGCGCTGCGCGGCGGATCGGTGGCGGGCGACCATCAGGTGATCTTCGCGACCGAAGGCGAGCGCATTGAGATCGGCCATCGCGCAGAAAACCGCACCATCTTCGCACGCGGTGCCGTAAAGGGCGCACGCTGGCTGGTCGGACAGCCTGCCGGGCGATATGACATGAAGGGCGTATTGGGGCTTTGACGCAATGAAAGTCCTGAAATGAACAAGGCGCAAATCTTCGATTTCTTCGGTCATCTGGCACAGGACAACCCGGCCCCGGTGACGGAGTTGGACTATGGCAACGACTATCAGTTACTGGTCGCGGTCGTGCTGTCGGCGCAGGCCACCGACGTCGGCGTGAACAAGGCGACCCGCGCCCTGTTCCGCGACGTCACCACGCCGCAGCAGATGGTGGATCTGGGCGAAGAAGCGCTGAAACAGCATATCAAGACGATCGGGCTGTTCAATGGCAAGGCGAAGAATGTCATTGCCCTGTCGGAAATATTGGTGCGCGATTTTGGCGGAGAGGTGCCGCAGGATCGCGACACGCTGACCACCCTGCCCGGCGTCGGACGCAAGACCGCCAATGTCGTGGTCAATACCGCCTTCGGACAGGAAGCCTTTGCGGTGGACACGCATATCTTCCGGGTCGGCAACCGCACGGGCCTGGCCCCTGGCAAGACGGTGCTGGCGGTGGAACTGCAACTGGAAAAGCGCGTGCCGCAGCCCTTTCGCCGCGACGCGCATCACTGGCTGATCCTGCATGGCCGCTATGTGTGCAAGGCGCGCAAGCCCGAATGCTGGCGCTGCATCGTCGCCGACCTGTGCCGGTTCAAGCCCAAGACGCCCGCGCCCAAAAGCGCCTGAGCAAGCCAAGCGTTATCGCGCGGTTCAGCGATGGCGTGGCAGATACGGGAAAGCCCGCGCCGCAGCGTCGATTCGCCGACAAGCAGGAGAGAGACATGAAAGCCGCCCATTTCGCCACCCTGACCCTTGCCATGGCCTGCGCCGTCGCGCCCGCCATCGCGAAGGAAACGCCCGATCCCTATGTCCCGGTAGCGGGCAAGACAGTGGATTGCGTCAATATCCGTTCGATCCGGTCGACCAATGTGCGCGATGACAAGACGATCGACTTCATCATGAATGGCAAGACGGTCTATCGCAACATACTACCCAACAGCTGCCCCAGCCTGGGTTTTGAAAAGCGTTTCTCCTACCGCACCAGCCTGTCGCAGCTCTGCTCGGTCGATATTATAACCGTGCTGTGGAACGTCGGCGCGAACCTGCAACCGGGGGCCAGTTGCGGCCTTGGCAAATTCCAGCCCATGCAAAAGGCACCAAAATAAGATGGGTGCCGAGCGATTTTGCTGCTGGCGCGACCTGCCCGCCTTTGCTAAACGCCCTTTCTGACCAGCGTCATGCACCCATAGCTCAGCTGGATAGAGCGTTGCCCTCCGAAGGCAAAGGCCAGTGGTTCGAATCCACTTGGGTGCACCATTTCCCTAATTTGCGACAGTTCGGCGCTCGAAATCGAGCAGCCAGCGTTTCGTTTCCATGCCGTCTGCAAAGCCGGTGAGCGCGCCGTTGCCGCCAATGACGCGGTGGCATGGCGCGATGATGGACAGGGGGTTGCGGCCATTGGCGGCACCGACCGCGCGGGATGCTGTGGGCTGGCCGATCGCCTGGGCAATCGCGCCATAGCTGCGCGTTTCCCCGAACGGGATCGTCAATAAGGCGGCCCATACGCGCTGCTGAAACATGGTGCCGCGAAAATCGAGCGGCAGGTCGAAACCTTGTCGCTTCCCCGCGAAATAGTCCGCCAGTTGCGTCGCTGCCTGTATCAGGACGGGATGATCGCCTTGATCGCGCAACCTGGGCAATCGCACGCGGGCGGGATCATCGTCGGGCCACAGCACCGCCACCAGCCCCCGGTCGCTGGCGACCAGGGTCAGGTCGCCCACGGGCGAAGGAAGGATGCTGCTGGCAAAAATGGTCATGGCTGTTCTCCGCAAGGCACCTTGCGGTGACTAGCCGATGTCGCGCAAGCCGCCTTCCCGTCCCTTGCGATCAAACCGCCTATTTCAGGCCGCCGCCCATGGCCCGGTACAGTTCGACCATATTGGTCGCGCGCGTCAGCCGGGTTGCGAGCAGGCTCTGTTCGGCGGTGGACAGCGCGCGTTGCGAATCCAGCGTCGTCAGGAACCCGTCCACCCCGGCGCGAAAGCGTGCTTCCGACAGGGTATAGGCGACCCGCGCGGAATCCCGCTGCGACATCTGGGCGTCAAGTTGCTGCCCCATGGTGCCGCGCCGGGCAAGCGCATCGGCCACTTCGCGGAAGCCGGTCTGCACGCTCTTTTCATAAGTGGCGAGCATCGCGTCATAGGTGGCCTTGGCATAGGCCAGATTACCCTTGTTGCGGCCGAAATCGAAGATCGGCAGCGTGGCAGACGGCGCGACCGACCAGAATTTGCTGTCCGAGGTGAACAGGTTGGAAAGGCCCGCGCTCAGCGTGCCGAACGCCGCCGTCAGCGAAATATTGGGGAAGAAGGCTGCCCGTGCCGCGCCGATATTGGCGTTGACGCTGCGTAACTGATGCTCCGCCGCAGCGACATCGGGGCGCCGCAGCAGCACGTCCGATGCGATGTCGGAGGGCAGATTTTCGATCGTCGCACTGGTCGTCGGGAAGCCTTCGGGCAGGTCGCCAATCGGCACCGTCGTTCCCGCCAGCAGGTTCAGTGCATTCTGGTCCTGCGCCACCAATGTCGTGGCTTCCGCAATGGCAGAACGAGCGGAATCATAGCTGGTCTGCGCCTGACGCACTTCCAGTTCGGACGCGATCCCCTTGGCAAAGCGTGCGCGATTGAGTTCCAGCGTCTTGCCGAACGCGCTTTCCAGATCGCGCGCGATCCGCAACCGTTCCTGATCCGCCGCCATGGTGAGCCAGGCGCTGGCGGTTTCGGCGATCAGCGCCGTTTGCGCGGCATTGCGGGTTTCGACGCTGGCGAAATATTGCTCCTGCGCCGCTTTGCTGAGATTGCGGACCCGGCCGAACAGGTCGATTTCCCACGCGGAAATCCCGACCTGCGCCTGATACAGATCGATGCGGCCCGAACCCGCCTGCGAAAAGGGCGTGTCCTGATAGGTCGCGGTGCCGCCCGCCGAAACGCTGGGCAGGCGGTCGGCGCGCTGCACCTTATATTGCGCGCGCGCCTGTTCGACATTGGCGAGCGCGACCCGCAGGTCGCGATTGTTGGTCAACGCCGTGTCGATCACGCGAGCCAGCCGCGCATCGGTGAAGAAATCGCGCCATGCCGTGTCGGCCGGAACGATCGCTGCGTCGCTGCCGGTCGCATAGGCCGGTCCCTGCGGCGTTTGCGCCGGGACGGGCAGTTGCGGCCGGACATATTTGGGCGCCATGTCGCAGGCCGCCAGTGCCAGCGATAGCGTGATGGCACCCAGCGCTTTGATATTACGCATTTCTTATGCCTCCTGCGGCGCGGCGGGCGTTGCCCGGTCATCGGCCGCTTCGTGATTTTTATGTTCGCGGAACAGCCGTTTAACGACCGTGAAGAAGACGGGGACGAAGAATATCGCCAGCACCGTCGCGGACAACATGCCGCCAACCACGGCCCAGCCGATCGCATTCTGGCCACCGGCTCCTGCGCCACTGGACAGCGCCAGCGGCAACACGCCGAAGATGAAGGCCAGGCTGGTCATCAGGATCGGGCGCAGGCGCAGCTTGCCTGCTTCCAGCGCTGCTGCGGCTGGCGACATGCCTTCGCGCATCTTTTCCTCGGCAAATTCCACGATCAGGATCGCGTTCTTGGCCGACACGCCGATGGTGGTGATAAGGCCGACCTGAAGATAGATGTCGTTGTTCAGCCCCGCCAGCGTCGCCGCGATTACCGCACCCAGCACGCCCAATGGCACGACCAGCATCACCGCGATCGGCACCGACCAGCTTTCATAGAGCGCGGCAAGGCACAGGAACACGATCAGCATCGAGAGCGCATACACATAAGGTGCCTGCCCGCCGGACGTGCGTTCTTCGTAGGAAATGCCGTTCCAGCTATAGCCCACGCCTGCGGGCAGCTTGGCGGCAATCTCCTCCATCACCTGCATCGCCGTGCCGCTCGACACGCCGGGGGCCGGTGCGCCCTGAATGTTCATCGACGGCACGCCGTTGAACCGCTCCAGCCGCGCCGGACCCTGCGTCCATTCGGTGGTGGCGAAGGAAGAGAGGGGCGCCATCACCCCGCTGCTGCCGCGCACATGCAGCGCGCCGACGGAATCGGGCGATGTACGGAATGGCGCATCGGCTTGCACGAACACGCGCTTCACGCGGTCGCGGTCGATGAAGTCGTTGACATAGCTGCTGCCCAGATTGGTGCTGATCGTGTCGTTGACGTCGGACTGGGAAATGCCCAGCGCGCCCGCCGCTGCCTGATCGACGTTCAGCTTCAACTGTGCAGTATCTTCCAGCCCGTTAGGACGGACCTGCGCCAGCCTTTTGTCGGCCCGCGCCATGCCCAGCAACTGGTTGCGTGCGGCCAGCATCTTTTCATGACCAAGCCCGCCCCTGTCGAGCAGCTGGAAATCGAAGCCAGACGCATTGCCCAATTCCTGCACGGCGGGCGGCACGAAGGCGATGACCATGCCGGCCGAAATCTTGCTGAACGCCTGATTGGCGCGTTGCGCGACTGCCATGACGCTGTTGTCCGCGCCCTTTCGTTCCGACCAGTCCTTCATCCGGGCAAAGACGATGCCGACATTCTGCCCCTGCCCCACGAAACCGAAGCCGGAAATGGTGAATACGGCAGCGACATTGGCTTTTTCAGCCTGGAGATAATGATCGCGGACGCGCGCCAGCGTGCGTTCGGTTTCTTCCAGAGTCGAACCGGACGGCAGCGACACCTGATTGATCAGCGAACCCTGATCTTCTTCGGGCAGGAAGCCGCTGGGCAAGCGCATGAAGACCAGGCCCATGCCAACGACGATCAGGCCATAGACCAGCATGGTCCGGCCCCAGCGCCGCTCGACCTTCTCCACGCTTTTCCCATATTTCACGACGCCCTTGTCGAAGGTGCGGTTGAACCAGCCGAAAAAGCCCTTTTGCGACGCATGGTCATGCTTGGCGGGCTTGAGGATGGTGGCGCATAATGCAGGCGTCAGGATCAGCGCGACAAGCACCGACAGGATCATCGAGGATACGATGGTGATTGAAAATTGGCGGAAGATGACGCCAGTGGAGCCGCCAAAGAAGGCCATCGGCAGGAACACCGCCGACAGGACCAGACCGATGCCGATCAGCGCGCCGCTGATTTCATCCATCGACTTTTTGGCCGCTTCCTTCGGGCTAAGTCCTTCTTCCTGAATCAGGCGTTCGACATTTTCCACCACGACGATGGCATCGTCGACCAGCAGGCCGATCGCCAGCACCATGCCGAACAAAGTCAGCGTGTTGATGGTGAAGCCCGACGCCTGAAGAATGGCCAGCGACCCCAGCAGCACGACCGGCACGGCGATGGTGGGGATCAACGTGGCGCGCCAGTTCTGAAGGAACAGGAACATCACGACGAACACCAGCAGCACCGCTTCGACCAGGGTGTGGATAACCTGTTCGACCGACAGCTTTACGAAAGTGGAATTGTCGACCGGGAAGTCATATTTGACCCAGGTCGGGAAGTTCTTGGACAGCGCCTCGATCTGCGATTTCACGCCCTCGACCGTGTCGAGCGCATTTGCGCCCGGTGCCAGCTTGATACCGAAACCGGCAGCGGGATGGCCGTTGAACTTTGCGCCGAAACTGTAATTTTCCGCGCCCAGTTCGACCCGTGCCACGTCGGACAGCAGAACGACCGCGCCGTCGGCATTGCTGCGCAGGCGGATGTCGCGAAACTCTTCGGGGGTTCGCAGCCGCGACTGGGCCGTGACGGTGGCGTTGAGCGCCTGACCCGCGGGCGATGGCGAACCGCCGATCTGGCCAGCGGAAACCTGCGCATTTTGGGCCTGGATCGCTGCCTTCACGTCCCCCGTCGTGACGCCCAGATTGGCCATCTTATAGGGGTCGAGCCAGATCCGCATCGCATATTGCGCGCCCAGCAACTGGGTGTCGCCAACGCCGGTGACGCGGCTGATCGGGTCTTGCAGCGTGGATGCGACGAAATCGCCGGCATCCTGCTGATCGTGGATGCCGTCATCGGCGTAGAGCGCCATGACCATCAGGAAGCTGGACGTGGATTTGGTGACGCGGATACCCTGTTGCTGCACTTCCTGCGGCAATAGCGGCGTCGCCTGCGCCAGCTTGTTCTGCACCTGCACCTGCGCGATGTCGGCGTCGGTCCCCTGTTCGAACGTCAGCGTGATCGAAAGATTGCCCGCGCCGTCGCTGGTGGAGGAAAAATAGCGCAGATTGTCGATGCCCTTGAGCTGCTGTTCGATAATCTGGGTCGTCGTGCTTTCCAGCGTCTGGGCGTTGGCACCCGGATAGGTGGTGGCGATAGTGACCGAAGGCGGCGCGATTTCGGGGAATTGCGCAACGGGGAGCGACCGGATCGCCAGCAATCCGGCCATCATGATGATGATGGCGATGACCCATGCGAAGATGGGCCGATCAATGAAATAGCGGGCCATGGTTTAGTTTGCCCCGCCGTGTTGCGGTGCTGGCGCGACCACTTGTTGCGGCGCGCCGGGTTTTACCACTGTGCCGGGGCGCAGGTTCAGCAAGCCTTCGACGATCAGCCGGTCGCCCGGCTTCAACCCGTTGGTGACGATCCATTTGTCGCCGACCGCCCGGTCCACCGTGACCTGACGCATTTCCGCCTTATTATCCTTGCCGATGACCATTGCGGTGGCGCGGCCGCGCGCGTCGCGGGTAATGCCCTGCTGCGGCGCGAGGATCGCCTGCGTCCGTTGCCCTTCGACCAGCTTGGCGCGGACATACATGCCCGGCAGCAACAGGCCATCAGGGTTGGGGAAGGTCGCGCGCAGCGTCACCGCGCCCGATGTCGGATCGACCGACACTTCGGAAAATTGCAGACGACCCTCGATCGGGTAGGTGCTGCCGTTTGGCAGGAGCAACTGGATACGCGCGCCGCTTGCTGCGCTTACGCCGCCGCTTTTCATTGCCTGCTTGAGGTCGATGATCTGCGCCGCCGATTGGGAGACATCGACATAGACAGTGTCGGTGCGCTGGATCGTCGCCAGTGCGTCCGCCTGGCCCGCCTGTACCAATGCGCCCGGCGTGAACAGCGACCGGCCGATACGACCCGAAATGGGCGCGCGGATGCGGGTAAAGCCTTGGCTTACCTGCGCCGCCTGCACCGCGCCACGCTGCGCCGCAACATCGGCGCGCGCCTGCTGAGCGGTCGCGTCGGCATTGTCATATTCCTGACGACTGACGGCGTTGATGCCGACCAGATCGCGGTAGCGCTGCGCCTGAAGCGCGGTCGAACGGATTGCGGCGTTGGCGCGTGCCAGCGACCCCTGCGCCTGCGCCAGCGCGGCCCGATAAGGCGCATCCTCGATTTCGTAGAGCAATTGCCCGGCGCGGACATCGCCGCCTTCGGTGAACAGGCGGCGGCGGATGACACCGCTGATCTGCGGCCGGACTTCGGCGATTTCGACAGCGGCGATACGGCCCGGCAATTCGTTGACCAGCGGCGCCGATTCGGTTTTCAGCGTCACTACGCCAACCGCGGGCGGCGGTGGCGCAGGCGGCGCGCTTTCGCTGCACGCACCCAGAGCCAGGGCCGACGCGCACGTCAGCAGCCCGATGAACACCCCCTTTTGCATCGTCAGATTTCCGTCCCGATGAGATCTACATTTTGGAATGAACGTTCATTCCGCTTGCGGTGCAGGTAGGACCATGTAAAGGGCAATTCAAGAGCGAAAAATGCCGAGAGGGTGAAATGGTTGCATTGCAGCATGAAAAAAAAGGGCCGGAGAGTGGCCGTGCCAGGATTATCGCCGCTGCGCGTGACCTGTTCGTGACACATGGATTTCACCAGACATCCATGTCCGAACTGGCCGGCGCTTCGCAGGTGTCGGTCGGGCAAATCTATCGGCTGTTCAAGGGCAAGGAAGACATAATCGAGGCGATCGTCCATGCCGACGCCGACGAATGGGCCGATGCGATGGCCGCGCTACGCACGCGACTGGATGCTGGCGAACTGACGATTACGCAGACGTTCGAACTGGTGCTGTTGCATAATGTCGATGAAAAGGACGAAGCGCTGTCCTTCGACATATTGGCCGAAAGTTTTCGCAACCCGGCCGTGGCGCAGACCGTGGGCGACCTGTGTTTGCGTTTTCGCAGTTTCCTGCGCGATTTTGCCTGCATCGCCAATCCCGACCTGTCTGGCGAAGCGCTGGACGCGGCGGAGGAAATGATCATGGCCTGCATGTTCGGCCTGGGCCATCGCAGCCTGTCACGACCCAAATTGCCAGCCGCCATAGTCGCGCGCCGGGCAGCCGAGATGATCGTTGCCGGGCTGCGGGCGGTGCGGTGATCCCGGATCAGCCCATACCCACAGCCCTGGTTTATTTCGCGGCCACCCCGTCGGGCAGGACGACAGCGGACCAGCTCTTGCCCGGCACCAGATAGCGGCTGGCGAGCGCCTGCAACTGCGTGGGGGTTACGGTCAGCATGTCCTGCGCCATCGTTTGCATCGCCTGAACATAGCGCGGATCATGGGTCGCGCCCTCCATCTGGTTCATCCAGAAGGCGTTGCCGGTGCCAGCGCGCATCAGCATTTGCCGCATCGGGGCGACGGCGCGTTGCAGTTCGTCGTCGCTGACCGGCGTTTTAGCCAGATCGGCCGCAGTCGCCTTTACCACTTCATAGAAATATTTGATCCGGTCAGGCCGTATCTGGCTGCTCACCAAAATATAGCCGCCACTGTCATAGGAAAATGGCCAGCTATTCTGGACGCTGGGCGAATAGGCTGCCCCCTCTGTCGAACGCAGCCGGTCGAACAGTCGATCGTTGAATATCTGCGTCAATATCTCCAGCTGGCGCGCTTCCTTTTGCAGGGTGAAGCCACCCGCCGTCGGCCATGCCATGACGGCTGCGGCCTGTTCCTTGTCGCCCTTGTGCCGCAAGATGACCGGCGCTTCGACATGGGTGGGAAAGCGCATCAGCCGGTTCGCGGCAGGCACTGGCGTATCGGTGCGTGCGGGGAGCGCGCCCAGCGTGGACGCGACTGCCGCAATTGCATCGTCCGCTTTCACCTGACCGAAAATCTGCACCTCTATCGGTCCCGACGCCAGCATGGGTTCCCATGTCGTGCGGAATGCCTGCGGCGTCAGGCCGTCAATCTCCGCGCGCGACGGGGTGCGGAAACGAACGTCCTTGTCATGCAGCAGCCAGTTCAGGTCACGCCCCAGCACAGCGTCGGGTGATCGCGACATGGCGTCATAAGCGACCGACGCACCGGTCTTGACCCGTGCGATCGGCGCGGGGTCCCATCCCGGCGCGGCCAGCTTGGTGGCGTACAGGCGCAACTGATCCTTGTAATCGGCCGGGCGCGTAACCGCCTGCAACTCGAACGCATCGTCATCGACGGCAAAGTCCATGCCCATGCGACGACCTATGGTCAGTTCGTCGAGTTCCCGCTGCCCCAGCGTGCCGATGCCGCTGGCGACCAGCGCATAATCGCCCGCCCAGCTTGCCACCGGCTTCGTTGGGGAAAATGCCTGCTGGCCATGGCCGAAACGCACATTGATACGCACCTTTTCGGTTTCCGCGTCATTGGCGAACAGCGTCAGCTTGACCCCGTTGGCGAAGGTGATGGTTTCCATGCCCGGCAGGCCAATGGCCGTGCGCGATATGATAGTGCCGGGCGCGCCCAGCTTTGGCAGATCGGCCATCGTCACGGCCTTGTCCGCCAAACGCGCATTAGTTGCGGCCTTGACCGGCGCAGCGACGGCGGCGGCCAATTTGGCGTCGATACCCGGCTGCGTCTTGCCTGTAATAAGTAGCGCGCGGAATACGCCCGCCGAAAAGAGCCGCCGGGTCGATTCCACGATCTTCTGGGGCGTCATGGCGGGCTTGCCGGAACGAAAAATCTCGACCGCTGCCTGTGGGCTGACCGTGGTTTCGCGAATATCGACTGCACTCACCAGGTCGGTCGCCTGCTTCGCGCCCGCTTCGGTGTCGGCATTTTCGACCTGGATCGAAAGCGCGGTGTTCATCTGCGTATATTCGCGCTCGATTTCCTGCGCGCTGGGCGGCGTGGCTTTGGCATCCTCCACGATGGCGCGCACGTCGGCCAGCGCCTTTTCCCAATTGTCGCCGGTCGGGATGATGGTCATGAAGGTGCCGTCGGCAGACCGGCTGACATCCTGCTGTTCGACGCTGGCTTGCAGGAAGCTACCCCCTGCCCGCGCCGCCTGCTCCAGCCGTCGGCTGATGATCTGAAGCGCGAGCATGTCGGTCAGCTTGTCCTGATTGTAGAGGATCGTGTCGGCGCGCGGCTTCCACGGACGCAGCCACGCCATGGTCAGGCCCAGGGGCGATCCTGGCTCTATGGCGACACGAGTGGCAGGCAATTTGGGATCGGGCATACCGAAATCGGGCAGCGGCGCGCCCTTGCCCGGCGCTATCCAGCCAGCGAAATTATCCTTGATAAGTTGTTCGGCCAGTGCCGGATCAATATCCCCCGCGATCGAGATCACGGCATTTTCCGGGCGATACCAGCGATCGTGAAAAGCAACCATCTTCGCGGCCGTTGCGGCGTTAAGCGTTGCTACCGTGCCGATCGGCGCATGGTCGGCCAGGGGTTGGCCGGCGAAGAAATGCTGGCGACTGATATCGGAAATGCGCATTTGCGGTCCGTCGCTCTCGCGCCGTTCGGCCAGCACCACGGCGCGTTCGGCATTGACCGCGCTGTCGACGATGTTGGGATCGGCCATCATGCCAGACAGGATTTTCAGGCTCTCGCCCAGCGTCATCTGGGTCGCCTGCGGCAGGTCGAGCGCGTAGGTCGTGCCGGTCGGCGTTGTCTGCGCATTGCTGTCGCTGCCGAAGGTGACGCCCAGCCGCTGCCAGATACGCTTCGATTCGCCGTCCGGCACATGGCGGGAGCCTCTGAACGTCAGATGCTCCATGTAATGGGCATAACCCATTTCTTCGGGCTGCTCCATCAGCGACCCCGCGTCGATCCGCAGACGGACGGATACCTGCCCCGGCGGCACGCCATTGCGGCGGATCGCGTAGCGCAATCCGTTGGGCAAAGTGCCAAAACGCCATGCCGGGTCGATCGGCACATCGCTATTTTCGTAGAGCCATGGGCGGACCTGCGCCTGCGTCGCCCCCTGCAAGGTGGAGGCGGCGGGTTCCGTGCGTGCGCTGAGCGATGCGGGCGAACCCGACAGCAACAGGGCAATGACAGTGAGCGAAGCGGCGGTGCGCCGGGGGGAAAAGATCATAGGCCTATGAGCCTAACGTCCTTTTCCTGAATGGCCACTGACAATCATAGTCATTAAAAAAGGGCGGCGGACATGATGCCCGCCACCCTTTTCAACAACTCAGTTCAATTCAATTCAGCGCGGCGTGCCGGTGCGCTGAACCGCGCCCTTGTGCGCGCCAACGGCACCGCCGCTACGGCGACGATGGAAGGGACGCTTTTCGCCGCCTTCTCCGTCAGGGCGATGCGCCCGGTCAGGATTGCCACGCGACGGCTTTTGGCCGTCCTGATATTTACGCTGGCCATCGGCGCGGCGGGCCTGCTGCTGCGGCGTCTGCATCGGGCCTTTCTTGGGCGCGGCAGGCTTTGGCAGGGCGCGCACGGCGTCCATGAAGTTTTCGGGCAGAGGCTCGATTTCCAGCTTTACGCGCGTCGCCTTCTCAATGGCCTTCAGGTAAGGCCGCTCGTCATCCGCCACGAAGCTGATCGCAATGCCATCGGCCCCGGCGCGCGCGGTGCGACCGATGCGGTGGACATATTGTTCGGCGACATTGGGGATTTCAAAGTTGATGACATGGCTGACACCCGACACGTCGATGCCGCGCGCGGCAATGTCGGTCGCGACCAGCAGCTTCACCTTGCCCTGACGGAATGCCTGCAATGCCGTGGTGCGCTGGCCCTGGCTCTTGTTGCCATGGATAGCGAAAGCGTCGATCCCTGCGCCTTCCAGAAAGCGCACGACGCGATCGGCACCATGTTTGGTGCGGGTGAAGATCAACGCACGGTCGATGTCTTCGCTGGCCAGGATCATGTGAAGCAGCGCCTGCTTTTCCCCCTGGTTGACGAAGGTGGCGCGCTGGTGAACGCGCTCTGCCGTGGTGGATTGCGGCGCGACGCTGACCTTGACCGGATCGTTCAGGAACTGGGCGGCGAGCGCTTCGATTTCCTTGGGCATGGTGGCCGAGAAGAACAGGTTCTGGCGATCGCGCGGCAGCATCTTGGCCACGCGCTTCAACGGATGGATGAAGCCCATGTCCATCATCTGGTCCGCTTCGTCGAGAACGAAGATTTCCGTGTGGCTGATGGTGAAGGCACGCTGGTCGATCAGGTCGAGCAGACGGCCCGGCGTGGCGACGACAATATCGACGCCACCGGCAAGGGCGCGAATCTGCTTGTTGACCGGCACGCCGCCGAACACGGTTTCCACGGTCAACTTCATGAAGCGGCCATAGTCACGGAAGCTCTGCGCGATCTGCGCAGCGAGTTCGCGGGTCGGCGCCAGCACCAGCATCCGGCAGCCCTTGATCGGCGTAACCTTTGGATTACGGGCGAAATAGTCGAGGCTGGGCAGCGCGAAGGCTGCGGTCTTGCCAGTGCCGGTCTGGGCGATGCCACACAGGTCACGGCCTTCCAAAAGGACGGGAATCGCCTTTTGCTGGATCGGCGTGGGCGTCACATAATTTTTGGATTCGAGCGCCTTCATGATCGGCTCAGCCAGACCAAGTTCGTTGAATTGCATTGAAAAACTCACAAGTAAGCCATGCGCCAACCTGTTTCTGCGGACGCAGCAAGGGCGCGAGGCGGGTTACGAAACGACCCGCGTGAAAAGGGAAGCCTCAAGCTTGACGCAGACTCTCATTGGCCGGTCCGTGGTCCTTGCGTGGCTGTTTCAGCCTACGGGGATGCGGACGATCACGCTGCCAATCGCTAGGGGGCCATGATGGCCCGTCTGCTGCGCTGCAACGCATATGGCGCAAGTGCAGGCAAATAGCAAGCGACCGCAGGATCGCTCCTGCGGTCGCCGTCAATCGTTACGTCTGACGGTCAAACAGGTCAGAGCGAGACTTCGGCGTGCTTGCCCTTCATTTCGTCGCGCACGTCGCCGCCCAACAACTGTTTGAACACGCCCTTGATCGACATGTCCGCTCGCCAGATTTCGGCGGTGCCAAGGTCGAAGCGCAACATCAGCAAGTCGGGATCGTTGCGACCGCCCGGATACCAGGCCTCCACTTCCTTCGACCAGAAGCGGTCGATCACCGCCGGGTCCATCTCAGTCGTCAGCGTGCCGTCGATGCAGGCGAACAGATTATGGTCCTTTGCCACGAACTGCGCCATCGCCGCACCGCCGGGTGCCAGTCGATTGCCCTTGCTGGTGTAGAACCAGAAGCAATGATTGGCGTTAGGATCAAGCTGCGCGGTCATCGGTTCGCTATGGTCGTGACTGCCCTGCAATCCGATCATCAGAAAAGGGCTGCTGGAAATTTCGGCCCAGAAGCGTTCGCGGATTTCGGTGTCGTTGGTCATATCTGCTCTCCTTGCCGGTTTGCATCATCAATCGACATCTGCCCGCGAAGTTCCCGAAACGCTTGATCTCCTCCACGCAAATCTCCACATAGCGTCCATGCTGATAGAGACGGAACTCACGCCCAACCCGGCGACCATCAAATTCCTGCCCGGCCGCACGGTCATGGGTGCTGGAACCCGCGATTTCGCGACCCCCGAAGAAGCGGAAGCGTCGCCACTGGCCGACGCGCTGTTCAGGCAGGGCGATGTCACGGGCGTATTTTTCGGCGGTGACTTCATATCGGTCACGATCGCGCCGGGATCGGAATGGCGCGACGTAAAGCCGGACATATTAGCCACGCTGCTGGAACATTTTTCCGCCGACATGCCGCTGTTCGCGTCAGGATCCGCGCTGGGCATCAGCGTGCCGGACGATGAGGAACAATTTTCCGACGATCCTGCCGACGCCGAAATCGTGGAGCAGATCCGCGACCTTATCGACACGCGGGTTCGCCCGGCAGTCGCCAATGACGGTGGCGACATCGTCTATCGCGGTTTCGACAAAGGCACTGTCTACCTCAAGATGCAGGGCGCGTGCGCAGGTTGCCCGTCGTCCAGCGCGACGCTGAAAAACGGCATCGAACAGTTGCTGAAACATTATGTGCCGGAAGTGACGGAAGTGCGCGCGGTCTGACCACCGGCCCTTGTCCTTTGCGCCATTTGGCAAATCGCGACCAATCGACTAACCGCCAAGATGATTCCGCACGATGCGGATGCTTGAGGGGAGTATGATTTGCGCCTTTTGGTGATCGACACCGCGACACAGGCTCTTTCCGTGGCGTTGCTGGAAAATGGCGCGCCGATCGGACGCTTTCATGACATTGTCGGGCGTGGCCATGCCGAAGCCCTGCTGCCCGCGATCGCTGCCCTGCCCCATGGCGGACGCACCGACGCCATTGCCGTCGATGTCGGGCCGGGCAGCTTTACCGGCGTGCGCATCGGCGTTGCCGCCGCCCGCGCGCTGGCGCTGGCATGGGCGATACCCGTTCAAGGCTATAGCGCGCCTGCCCTGATCGCCGCGAAAGCAGCGCAGAACCATGGGGGCGGGCCAATTACGGTCACCATCACCGGGGGGCATGGCGAATTATTCTGGCAAATGTTCGATACCACCGGACTGGTCCCCATGACGGCGATTGCGTCCACACCCATCGCAACGCTGGCCACCCAGTTGGAAGCAGACGCCTTTTACGGCACCGGGGCGGAAACGCTGGTTACGGCGCGCGGCCATGGCACGGCGGTTACGATCTATCCCGATGCCACCGATTTCCCGCTGATCGCATCGCTGCCCCCCCTGCCTGCCACCCCGGTCTATGGTCGCGGCGCGGATGCCAAGACCATGGCGGAGCGTGCGGCATCATGATGCCGCGCCTTACCCTCGATTGCTATGACCAGAGTGATCGCAACGCGATGGCCGACGCAATGACCGTCATGACCCAGGCATTCGACCCGGCGTTCGGCGAAGCATGGACATTGCCGCAACTGGCCAGGATCATGATGATGCCCGGCACATGGCTGACGATCGCGCGCCTGGACGCT